>JANQJH010000253.1 GCA_028281705.1 Verrucomicrobiales bacterium | reverse complement strand
GGATGACCTTGGGATACGGTTCCTTGGAATTGAGATCCATCGTCGTGTAGATCACCCGGAACGACTCGGTAAACGGCTCGTCAAAGTTGTCCCGCACGGCGGCACCCAGCGTCGCGGTTGACGCCTCCTGATTTTCCGCGATCACGCCGAGACACTCCTTGCCCAAGAAGACCTCCGCCTCACTCAGAGACTTCAGGCGGGTATCGAAGAAGCCAATCCCAACCGGAACACCAACGGAACAGAGGAGAAAGGTGGCAATACACAGCTTCATCACCTGTGATCGGTTGGGCACCACCGGAAACTCCGGCACCTCGGCCGGGCGGACGACACTGATTCGGGCACTGTCGAGGAGCCCCACAATTCGCGAATCATTTCGGCGCTGCAGCAGCTGCTCATACTGACCCTGATTGAGCTGGAGCTGCTTCTGCTTCACCCGAAACTCCACGTAGGGGTCCTTGGCCTCGACCAACGCCGCCGTCTTGTTCTTCATCTCGGATTCGAGACTGTCCCGCTGCGCCTGTTTCTTGAGCAACTGACTTTCCAATTCAACTTTGCCGGAAGCCACTGCGGCATGTAACGTTCTCAGGATATTCTGGCGCTCAGACCGATTGGCAATCATCTTTGGATGCCTCGAGAGATACCTCAAATCGAGCGCTGAGTATTCGTCGTCGTTCGTCTCCAGGCGGGCCAGGGCCGCCGCCACGGGGCCGAGTTCAGACATGCTTGGGATGGCCGCGAGATCGAGCAAGTCGCCAGAGAAGTCCTTGATGCGACTAAGTTCAACTTCGCGATCCACGATCTCGAGATTGAGATTCGTAATCTGCTGCGCGAGATTCGTCAGCTCGGGAGAGTCGCCCGATTCATCCAGATCTGATGTGATCCCGTGAAGCTTGCGATAGGCCTGGAGATCCCGTTCTTGTCCTTCGATCTTCCCAGCCAACTCCTCAATTCGAGCGACAAGAAATGCCTGGGCCCGCTCCTGACTTTTCTGGCTGTCCTTCTGAATGTATTCGTTATACTTCTCGATGTAGCGATTCGTGACCAGAGTAGCCATTTCGGCATCCGGATGCTCATAGGCCAAGGTCAAGAACTGATCCCGCTCGGAATCGCGCGAGACCTCAAATCCTTCGCCAATGCCCATCTGAAACAACTCTGTTTGACGTTGCCGACGCTCTTCTGGCGAACGATCTCGATCTTCCTTCTCTCTCTCGATGAAGGGCTTTGCGAATGCCGCGATCTCGCTCTCAGAAAACGAGTTACTCACCAGCTCAAGAAACTCGAAGCTCTGGAAATTCTTCTCGTGAATCTGCATGGCCCGGGGCACGGCATAGTAGTCATCCGTCCCCAGAAACTCCTCATCAAGTTCCTGGAGTCCCTTGGGCAGGGCCTTGTCCCCTTCGAGCTTCACCAACACCTCAGCATCCGCCCGATAGATCGTCGGCCGCGACATTTTCCAATAACACAGCCCACCGGCTACCAGGATTCCCACGGCCACACCCAACATCCATCGTTCGCGGACCATGAAGTAGATGTCCCGGAGGGTCAGCTCCCGGCCGAGTTTGGGAACCATGACATCGGAAACTCTTCGGTTTGAGGGAGAGGGCGCGTCCTCCGGAGATCTGGGCAGAGAAGTGCTTGGCTCTGGAGAAGATATCGCCAGTTCGGACGCCTCCAACTTTTCCTCCAGCATGCGGATCTCGTCTTTGAGCGCGCTCACAATCCTATCGTCAGAGACAGCCACAGGCATCTCCTCGTTGACGGCGACACGATCCATCCCTCGCTCAGACGCCGAAGATCGATGGTCGACCTTCTCATAACCATTCGATTCACTGCGAACTCGCCCCTGAGTGCGACTCGTGCCTCTTTTTGATGTTTTTCGGGATTTTTGAGACTTTCGCATAAAAGTATGCCAGAAGTTCGGGGTCGACTCGTGCAGGTATTTTCGGCCAGCAATCCTACTTACGCCATCGGAGATGCGTCGCTTTGCGGGGTGGGTCAAGAAGAAATCCTGTTTAGAGGTTCTTCGCAATCAGATTCACTTAAATAGTTGGCGGGAAGTCTCCACCTATTCTCGGCTAGATAGAGTAGGGAGGAAACATAACGCACCAATGCGATCTCTCCGAACCCCATCGGCGCGCTCACTGATCTCGGAACCCGGGTATCAGCCAAGTTCCGTAAGAAAGCCCACCAGCCTAGCGGCCAACCGGACCTTCCAAGCATCGGCTGCTCTCCCAGGCGCTCACGTCGTCATCGTTCTGACCTCTACGGTTGAGCGACCGGTCGCCGACACGATAGCTTTAACATCGGTTGATGAAGCTATCGCGATCGAACATGACCGAAGAAACCACAGGCACGCCGTCGCGACCATGACGAGCTACGGACCCGTGGTTCGATCACCGTAAGATGAACTCCCGCAAGTCTCTGGCTCAACAAGCCGCCCCGCTGCCTTCACAAAACCGATCCCGCAAGAAATGAACATCATCGGCGCCCAGGTGAATGTCACTCGAAAGGTCGGTTTCGACCGAAAACTGGGGAGCTAATCACCTAGAATCCTCGCACTTTGGAACGCGATCAGGGTGTCACCGACGACCTCTTCTCAATTCCGCCCATCGTCTCTCCGTTGATTAACCAGAGAAAATCAAACGAGCGGAGGTGAATGTGAATTACCAGGTCATCGACAACTATACTATGAACGCCAACGACTCTGGAAGATCGTAGGCAACTGAGACGAGATTACTTTTTTGGGGTGAAAGTCTCGTTTTCGAACTCAAAAAGTGCAAAAACTAGAACTTCTCGCTTGTACTATAGAAATAATAGTAATGTTAGGCAAGCATGGAGCTTCCTAACACCATGCTTGCCTTGTTGGACCGTTACTCTGAGCAATTCAGACAG
>JANQJH010000243.1 GCA_028281705.1 Verrucomicrobiales bacterium | reverse complement strand
TTAGGTTCGGGCATCCTGGGGAGGGAAGGCTTTGACTTTCATTTATACATTCGTCGTGGCGCCGGAGCCTACATATGCGGGGAGGAAGGGTCGCTGCTGAATAGTTTGGAAGGGAAGCATCCTTTTCCGAGGAACAAGCCGCCCTTCCCGGTGACCCACGGGTACGATGACTTGCCCACGGTGGTGAACAATGTCGAGACACTGGCGTCGGCCTCGCACATTGTGAGGAAGGGAGCGGCGTGGTATCGCGATCTGGGTCAGGAGGACCATGCGGGCACCAAGGTGATCAGTCTCTCTGGCGATATCACGCGTCCGGGAAACTATGAAGTGCCATTCGGATTCTCGTTGAGAACCTTGCTTTACGATTGGGCTGGCGGACCCTTGGAAGGGCGGGAGATCCAGGCGGTGACGATGGCGGGTTTGTCAGGAGGCTTTCTCGCCGGTGAGGACATGGAAGTCACACTGGATGAGCCGTGCATCCGCGCCAAGGGATCGTTTCTCGGTGCCGGGGGGATCATGGTGTTTGATGATCGGCGTGACATGGTGAAGGTGGCGCGTGATGCCATGGCCTTCTTTGCTCACGAATCCTGTGGCAAATGTTTCCCCTGCCGCATCGGAACCCAGCGGTTGACGGAGCGGCTTGATGGCGATGGTGAGGGGACCGATGGTCCCAGGGACTGGGATGCCTGGTTAGCCGAAGTGCAGGATATCGGGGAGGCCATGAAGGCCACCAGTGCCTGTGGATTGGGGATGGCGGCTCCCCACGTGACGGAAAGCCTCCTGCGCTACTTCCCCGAAGAGGTGGCGCGGCATGCGGCGGCCTCGGCGGCTCCGTGAGCGTCGCGTAGGGTGAGAGAGGCGAAGGGACTGAAGTCCCCCCCACTTTCCCGGAACATGGTAAGGGAGTTTAGTCTCCTTCTGGTTTGTCGGTTTGGAGGAACTGACTCAGTTCCTCCAGGCGATCCGTGTTGATGAAGTCGACATGGGTGTCTCGCATGAGCTGCCAGGCTTCGCGTTTGTCGGGTATGGCCCAGAAGCGCACTTGAAGCTCTCGCGCATGGGCCTTCTTCATCACCCGCATCAGCTTCTCGCGATCGGAGTCCGGCACCGGTCCGGATCCCCTCCACTGAAAGTGGTTTCCCCAGTTGTCGCTGATCCAGGGGATGTACTTGGGGTCGGCGGTTTCCAGATCTCCCAGGCGTCCGTCGTAGGCCGCGATCCGGGGCTTGAGGTCGGCGAGCAGTTGGCGCGGGCGGTTTCCCGAGATGATGACGGTGACGCCACGCCGCAGGACCTTGTCCTCGCGGAACTCGGTCAGCATTTCCTGGTATTGAGTCAGCGTCTTGTGGAGCGCCCGGTAGGTGGATTCGCCTTCCGATTTGAGATCGATCAAGAGATAGAAGGGTTCCTTGGAATCGGCGTAGACATGCCCGCGATGGCGGCGGACGCGTTCACGCAGGGGATCCAGGTAGAGCGATTTCAGATCGCGCTTGGGGTCGACCTTGTCGCGGTCGTGCGCCACGAGGAGGGCGTCGCCGATGAGGAAGATATCGGCTTCGACGCTCTGGAATCCGTGTGACAGGGCATCCAGAAGCGGCCGCTCGTGCTCGTAGTCATTGTGCGCATGGGCACCCGGCAGGAGAGTGGTCTCCTGCGCGAGGCCGAGATTCAGGAGGAGGCTACAGAGAAAGAGGATTCGCATGGGGGAAGGGTAGCCACGTCGCGGCTGGCTGTCACCCATCATTGTGATCGTGCTCCTGTGGCAGTGTTATACCGCAGCCGGAGCAATTTTCACCTTGGCAGGAACCGGGGGCGGTCTACAAGGGAACGATGCAACCGTCCGTTCATCTCAAAGACGCTTATCTGAGTGGCATGGGCCTGGCCAAGGTGGGGAATCCCCTGCGCGATGAGCCGTTGCAGACGTCGAAGGAACTCTGCCGGTTTGACGACGAGGAGGCGGAGTTGCTGACGCATTGTTTCTTGCGCCCCTTCCGCGCTCTGGAACTCCACGAGTTCGGTCACCCGGACGGGCCGGAGGAAAACGAAGTCTACGGCCATGCGCGAGCGATCTTCAATTCAAGGGAGGAACTCCTTGAGCGTAGTGCCAGGATCGCCAAGCATCTCTACGCCAAATCGAGGCACCCCAATATCAAATCGGGAGATCTCTGTGTGGGCTTGCTGGAGAACGTGGTGGTGGGCGGGGAATCGACGGAGGCGCTCTGCCTCATCAAGTCCGAGAGCAAGGTGCCCTTTCTCCAGATTGCGGTGATGGATGGCGATTTGCGGCTGGTGACTCAGCACGGCATTTATCCTGACAAAATTGATAAGGGCTGTCTCGTCATCAATCACAATCGCGAAGGCGGCTACCTGGTTTATGTCTTTGATAAGAGCGGGGGCGCGACCCATTTCTGGATCCATGATTTTCTCGGGGTGAGCCCGGCGGACGATGACGACTATCACACGCGCCGATACTCAGAGATGTGTGTTGCCTTTGCCGAGAAAGGCTTGCCGGAAGATGTCCGGGCGGAAGAGCGGGTGGAGATTGCCAACCGAGCCTTTGATTACATTGACGAACACCAGGAATTCGATCTGCAGGAATTCAAACAGGTGGCCTTGGAGGAGCCGGAATTGATCGAGCAGTTTGCCGACTTCAAGGCGGTCTATGAGGATGAGCGCGGAGAACAGCTGAACGATTCCTTTGTCGTGGTGAAGGAGGCGGCGGAGAAGGCGAAGAAAAAACTCAAGGCGCGCCTGAAGTTGGATACCGGTGTGGATATTCGGTTCTCCAGCGGATTTGTGAAGCAGTCGGATCTCTTTCTCGAGCGGGGTTTTGACGACGACAAGCACATGAGATTCGTGAAGATCTACTTCCACGAAGAGCGGTGAGCCGAAATCGGAGGTTGGGTTCTCCTAGCTCTTGCGCGTGGTCGTGCTGTTCTTCGGCAGGAAGGGCTTCACAAAGACCTCTTCGAAGTCGTAGTGCCCCTCGAAATCTTCGCGGGTGTCCTCCTCCGTCTTTCCAAAGACCTTGGCCTCGATGAGATTGAAGACGATCTCGCCGAAATCGGAGCAAGCTTGGATCCCCCATTCCTCGAAAACGGTCATGACCATGGGGCCGAATTCTTTGAGGGCATAGGTCCGTACGCCTTCCGCCAGCTCCTTGCCGCTGACGTGTCGATCCTCCATTTGGCCCTCTTCACGCACCTGCCGGAGCGTGAAATCGAGCGCGTCGCGCATGAAATGGTAGGCGCCCGCCTGGTAACGTGAGTCCTTGACCACCAAACGATTCACGGCTTCATCGAAATCAATCTTCTGCATGGCGGATGGTGGCGGGATTCAAGGGAAAGGCTGGCCGGCCTGGAAACTGCTGGCCTCAGTGGGTGTGGGTTGGGGTGCCGCCGGCTGAGCGCGATAGCGCTGGTAGCGCACGATCGACCCGAGGACCAGGAGGCCCAAAAGGAGTAACAGCAGGGCGTGCTCCTGCAAGGTCAATCGACTGGTTTTCCGTGGAGCGGGCATGGCGATGTCCCGCTACGCTACTCGAGAGCCCGTTTCACTTCATCAAGGTATTTGGAGATGGGATCGCGGCCCGTCTTGGGCTGGCGTTCGATGGACCGGGCGCGCTCGATGTAGGCGTCAAAGACACCGCTCTTTTCCCGTAACTCGTTCTCTTCGTAGGCATCCATGAAGGCGCTGACGTTGCTCAGGAGGGTGGCCAGTCGCTCGCGTTCGGCCTCCAGCTTGAGGAGACGCTCTTTCACGCCTTTGGGTTTCCCTTCCTGGAGATCGCCCACCAGAATGAGGTAATCATTCACCAAGGGGCGGTGGAGGGGAAAGGAACGGAAGC
>JANQJH010000233.1 GCA_028281705.1 Verrucomicrobiales bacterium | reverse complement strand
GGGTCTTCAGCAGCCTGAAATAGCTGCTTGAGGCTGGGGTCTTTCTTCTGCTCTTCTATGAGCTGTGCTCTGGTGAACGGGGCTGTCACCACTATCTTTGGCTTGGGTATCTGGCCAGGGCCATCTCTCGGCTCAGATCCCTGTACTTCTCTGTCTGCTGGGAGAGGAGGGTCTGAATCCTCCGGTGGGTCCTCCTGCTCTTCCTGCTGTGCAGCTGTAGCTGGACCAGGCATTGCCACTGGGTCCTCAGCTGGTTGCTGATGCTCTTCAGAGTCAGAGGTTGTCACTGAGTCTGGAGCAGGGTCAGGAATATCTGGAATGTCAGAAAATTTGGTGAGCCTAGGCTTGTCTCCGGCTGGGATTGATACTTTTCTAGCTTCTTGCTTCTGCTGAGCTATCCTTGTTTGAGCTCTGGTCTGTACTGCTGCTATCTGAGCTGCATTCAAGTTATCCAAGTCACACTTCCATATTTGGAGGTGTTGATTGGTTTGGGCATGCTTTGTCAGCAAACTTCTGTGCAAAGTAAGAAAGTAACAGTTAGCTATTAGCCAGTAAGCTAAAATAGCTTTTCATCCATTATATTTAATGTGGGAGGAATCATCAGCTGTGATTTGGTCTTTTCACAATTCATAAAGCCCTTGGCCCTCGGTATCAGGGGGAAAGACACTTTAAATCCCTGCTGTTAGGCTATCCGAAAATGATCCTGCTATGGGCTTTTCTGTGTTTAAATAGCTTAGACATTGAGACATAGATCAATGACCCCAAAGGCGGGGTGTGGTAGCAGTCCCAAGCAAGCCGAGGCAAGGGCGCTAAGGGCTAGAGGCATTATTTAGACTTAGAATATAGCCGATTTGAATCTCGCTATCTGATTGGTAAGTTGGAGGTCTTCTGAATCACTTAGACACCTGGGGTAGGTGTCAAAGGAAACTATCCTAGACCTGCTCTTAGTCCATGGAGACCCATTCAAATTAGCCATGGAAAACAGACTCACTTTAGAAAAGAAAATGTGTCACCAGTCTTCAAAACAGGGTGCTGGGTGTAGCAACGCACTGTGCCGTCATCGCCAACGTCGTGGGCTTCGTCATGATCGCCGTGGACAAATGGCGAGCCCGTCAGGGGAAATGGCGCACCAGTGAACTCGCGCTCCTCGGTCCTTCACTCATTGGCGGCTGGGCCGGCACGCTGTGGGCCATGAAGATCTTCCGTCACAAGACCCAGAAACGCAGCTTCCAGCTCAAACTGGGTCTGGCAACGGCGATCTCCCTCGTCCTCGCCTACTTTGGCTCCAGGCGGGTTGAGGCGGATCGGGCTTGCCTCTCACTCGGCTTCTTCAGAACCTCACCAAGGCCCAGCTAACGCCCGCTCATGAACCGCTTCCTCCATATTTGCCTCCTCACGCTTCTCACCGCGCTCGTCGCTCATGGCGCTCCCACTCTGCGGGGATCCATCGTCGATGCCGATTCCGGCGACGCCCTTCCCGCACGCCTTTACATCCAAAGCGAAGACGGAGAATGGCACCATGCCACCAGCAGCGCGCCCCAGGGCTCAGCCGTGCCCTACGATGTCCGCCGGGGTATCGCGAGCACGGAAGTCCACACCTCCCTCTCGGCCCACCCCTTTGAAGCCGAACTCCCTCCAGGTGATTACACCCTCACAGTGGAACGCGGTAAGGAGTACCTCACCAAGGCGGCCAAGGTGACCATCCCGGACACGAGCAAGGCTCCACAAGAGATCACCCTATCATTGAAACGCTGGGCGAATCTCGCGGAACAGGGCTGGTTCAGCGGCGAGACCCACACCCACCGCAAGGTTTCCGAACTGCCCACCCTCATGCTGGCGGAAGACCTCAATGTCACCCTCCCCCTCACCGCTTGGGTCACGGATACACGTCAGGCTCCTTCGAAGGCAAACAAGAATCCCAAGCCGGTACCTCCGGCCAAACTGATCCATGTGGATCCCACTCACGTCATCTGGCCCATCAACACGGAGTACGAGATCTTCACCGTCAATGGCGTGCGACACACTTTGGGAGCCGTCTTCGTTCTCAATCATCAACAAGCCTTCGATCTCACGGCGCCACCCGTCACCCCCATCGCCGAGGAAGCCCGCCTCCAAAATGCTCTGTTAGACTTGGACAAACACAACTGGCCCTGGTCGATGATGCTCATGCCCACCATGAAGGTCGATCTCTTCGAGCTGACGAACAACCATCTCTGGCGAACCCGCTTTCTCTACGGAGAATGGTATCCCGAATACGCCCACGAGCTTCCCGTGGAAACCAATGCCAACGGCTACTTTACGGAACGCGGGTGGATCGACTTCGGATTTCTCAATTACTACATGCTCCTCAACTGCGGCTTTGACATGAAACCGTCCGCCGGTACCGCCTCGGGCGTGCATCCCGTGCCCCTCGGATTCGGTCGTGTCTATGTGAAGATCGACGGCACCTTCAGTTATGACAAATGGATCGAGGGCCTTCGCCAGGGCCGCAGCTTTGTCACCACGGGACCGATGTTAGTCGCGGAACAGTCCCGCGAAGGCGAAAGTGTCAAGGTCAGCGGAACCTTCTCCAGCAGCATGCCGCTCGGTGCCATCGAGATCGTGGTCAATGGGAAGGTCACTCAAACGATCGATCCGCAGCCGCGCCGCGATTCCCGCGGCGGGTATTTCTTTGACTTTGCGACGGAAATGAAACTGGCCTCCACTTCCTGGATCGCCGTCCGGGGCTTCGAAGACCGCCCCGACAAACGCCCGCGGTTCGCCCACACCGCTCCCGTGCATCATACCGTGACCGATCGCCCCCTGCGCCCCACCAGGGCCGAACGCGCCTATCTCACGCAGCGTATCCGCGATGAACTCGAGCGGCACCAAGGCGTTCTTCCTCCATCCGCACTGGCGGAGTACGAGAAAGCCCTCGAATTCTTCCAGGGTCTCCCCTCGGTCGATTAGTTGGATGAGAGAACCGCCGGCTTTCAAGCACCGAAAACCGCCTCGATCTCTACCAGGGTTTTCTCATCCAGAGCCCAAGCACCCGCGGGGACGATCTCGGTGATCTGGCCCGGCCGGCGTGCGCCCACGATGGCTGCCGTGACCTCCGGGCGTCGCAAGGTCCACGCCACTGCCAGTTGAGCGACCGTGCGTTCGTGCCTTGCCGCCAGTTCTTTCAACGCCCCCACCGCAGCCAGATGGCGGCTGAGCGCCGGTTCCTGAAAATACGGGTTCTTCGTCTTTCTCCAGTCATCCTCCGGCAGTTGGGCGAACCACTCCGGCGTGACCTTCCCGGTCAAGAGACCGCATTGCATAGGACTGTAGACAATGACGCCGCAGTCATGAGCCGCACACCAGGGCAACTCCTCGGCCTCGATCCCGCGATTGAGCAGACTGTAGGGAGGTTGCAGCGAGGCGACCTCCCCCAGGCGGGCAATCTGACCTAACTGATCCGCTGTAAAATTGGAAACACCGGCCCAGCGAATTTTTCCCTGTGCCTTCAGGTCCAACATTGCCTGGAAAGCCTCCTCGATATCCTCCTCCGGCTGAGGCCAATGCATCTGATAGAGATCGATGACCTCGACTCCGAGCCGGCGGAGCGATTCCTCACACTCTTTCACGATGCTATCTCGCTTGATGCAGGGGATGGGACGCCCCTCGGGGTTGGGCAAACGCCCGCATTTGGTCGCCACTGTCACGGGTTTTCCCCATTCGCGAAGCGCCCGCCCCACGACCTCCTCGGAGTGGCCGTAGCCGTAGACGGGAGCCGTATCCAACCAGTTGATCCCGCTCTCCAACGCTTCGAGAATCGTCTTCACCGACTCGGCATCATCCTGACTCCCCCAGCCGAAGGCCCAGCCCCCGCCGCCGATGGCCCAGGTACCCAAGCCGATCACACTCAATTCGAGATCGGTCTTTCCTAATCTTCGCTTCCGCATGCCCTCATCGATGCCCAAATCCGAAGCGAAAGTTAAGCCAAAATTCCCTGGATCACCGTGCCTCCGGTATCGGTGAGGCGCTTGAACCTCCCGCCGTGCAACACCGTGAGTTGATCCTGATCGAGGCCAAAGAGATGCAAGAGGGTGGCGTGAACATCACGCAAGTGATAGGGAGAATCGGCCGCCTTGTCACCAAGTTCATCGGAACTTCCGACCACCGTGCCACCGCGAATGCCGCCGCCGGCGAACCACATGGTCATGACGCCCGGATTGTGGTCGCGTCCCGGCTTCTGTTTGAAATTAGCCACCGAAGTATCCACCGTCCGCCCAAACTCGCCGCCCCAGACCACCAAGGTCTCCTCCAGCAGACCGCGCTGCTTCAAGTCCTTGAGCAATCCCGCAATCGGCCGGTCGGCCCTTTCCGCTGCGTTGCGGTGCCCTCCGGTCAGGTCCGTATGAGAATCCCAGCCGCCTAGCCAGACCTGAACAAAGCGGACACCACGCTCCACCAAACGACGCGCCATGAGACAGCGCTTGCCAAAGCTCGCCGTCTTTTTCTCGTCCATCCCATAGAGGGCTTGGATCGACTTGGGCTCTTCGTCCAGATCCACCGCACCAGGCACCTCCGCCTGCATGCGATAGGCCAGCTCATAGTTGGCGATACGGGCCTCCAGTTCTGGGTGCATCGTTCGCGATCGCGCATGCTCCCGATTGAGCGATTTGAGGAACTGAAGACACGCTTCCTGTCTCGCCGCGGAGAAGGCCTCGGGCGGATGAAGGTTGAGGACGGGATGGTCACCGCCGCGGAACTGCATGCCCTGACACGAAGAGGGTAAAAAGGCGCTCCCCCACGATGAGGTCCCGCCAAAGGGCCGGCCATCCCTGAGAACGACGAAGGCTGGAAGATTCTCGTTCACCGTCCCCAATCCATAGATCGTCCAAGCGCCGATGGAGGGACTCCCTTGCATGGCCTGGCCCGTGAGGAACTGAAACAGCGCCGCCGGATGATTGTCGCTATCGGCGTAAACCGATCTGACAAAAGCCATGTCGTCAACACAACTCGCAGTCTCGCGAAACAACTCACTGACATCCATCCCACACTGCCCGTATTGCTTGAAGGCGAAGGGAGATCTCACAAAAATGCGATCACCGCGATTCTGATTGGATTGCAGAATCACGTTTTTTCTAACATACGGCTTCCCGTGGAGCTTATCCAGAGCCGGTTTGGGATCAAAGGTATCCATGTGACTGGCACCTCCTTCCATCGTTAGAAAGATGCAGGACTTCACTCGGGGCCGCAGGGTGGATGCCTTCGCCTGGAGACCGGTCTCCGAGGCCGTCAGACCACTCTGCTGCAGCAGCCAGGCAAGAGCCGTCGCTCCAAGGCCCGATCCCGCGTGTCCGCAGAATCGCCGCCGGTTCATTCGCTGCATGATCTCAAGTTCGTTCATCACGGATCAGTCGAGATAAAGGAATTCGTTGGCGTTGAACAAGCCAAGACACAGATCCATCAACCCGGACTCCTCGTCCTCACTTCCCTCCAGAAGCTTCGCCGCCGCCACACGCTCCGCAGCAGAAGGCCGTCGCTGAAGAGCCAGCTCGAAGACTCGAGTGATCTGATCTTCCCGATACTCACCCGCTTCGTCTCGCACGCGTGCGGCAAAATGCCGGCCGTTCACGTGACAGAAAGCGCTATTGAACAAGGCGAAGGCCTGAGCCGCATTCACATTGGATTCGCGCCCGGCACAGGATGCACTGGCGTCAGCTCCATCAAACGCCTCCATGAGCGGCATGACCATGTTCCGCCGCTGATAGATGTAGAGACTCCGCCGCACCCTCGAGATCTCCGGCGAGGCGATCCAATCGAAGAACGGGTACTTCGTCCCCATTTCACGCGGCAGCGCCTCGAAAAAGCCCGGCCCTCCTTGCTCCAAGGAGAGCCGCCCGCTTACCGCCAAAATCTGATCCCTAATCACCTCGGCCTCCAACCGGCGCAACGGGGCCCGCCAGAGCCATTGATTCCCCGGATCACGCTTTACCAGCGCCACCTCCTCCGGATGATGCGATGCCATGGCATAGGTCTGCGAGGTCAGCATCAATCGAAGCATCGGCTTCACTCGCCATGAGCGCGACACCAACTCGGAGGCAAGATAGTCTAACAACTCTGGATGACTCGGAGCCGCACCGTTCTTCCCAAGGTCGTTCGGCGTGGACACGATGCCCTTCCCGAATTGGTAGTGCCAGAGCCGATTGACCAATACCCGCGCCGTCAAC
>JANQJH010000229.1 GCA_028281705.1 Verrucomicrobiales bacterium | reverse complement strand
AGCATCGGGTGTTCTCGCGAGACGGCGGCGCCAGCATCAGACGCCCTCCAAAGTTCTCTAGCGAGAGTTCGAATAGGCAAAATCATTTAGGGCAAAATGATTCATCTCATCTCAATTTCCGGGATGAAACCCGAAGAGCCGATGCCCCAACTCATCATCTGCGATGGTGGGAGAGCGGACGGGGTTTCTAAAAGGTATTCCGCGAAGCGGACCAGAATTCTAAAGCCTTTTGGCTAAGGTTTAAGTGTAAGCTTTTTTGGGCAGGAACCCGTGAGGCGCGATGCTGTGGTGCCTTCATGAGGTCACACTTTCAGCAAACCCATCTCCCCGGTGCTACTTCCAAAACTCCCGGCATCGACGTTGTGCCGGTGCAGGAGTTCGAGGTAGAGGTTGCACAGCGGGGTGGGTTGCTCGAGGACGGTGTGGGCCTGGTGCCGATAGCCTCCCCCAGCGACAATGGTCGGGAGGTTGTTGCAGGTGTGGTTGGACGCATCACCAAAATTACTACCGATCACGACCGTAGTGTGATCGAGGAGCGTCCCGCCCTCTTCCTCAATCCCGTCGAGTTCCGACAAGAACTGGCTCAGTCGCCGCACGATCTCACTCTCGATCCGGCTGAGCTTGGCGAGCGCGTCCGCCTTGCCGCCGTGGTGTGAAAGGGTGTGCCAGCCACCGGTGGCGCCCGGCACGCTGATGGCCCCGTAAATCCAGTCGAGCGAAACCGTGATTACCCGTGTGGAATCGGTCTGGAAGGCGAGCTTCGACAACTCGAAGAGATTTCTGATCTTGGTGGAGAAGGCGAATTCCTGGTCGGTGCTCAGGGTGTCGGGAACCTCGGGTTTCTTTGCCTTGAGCCAGAATTCCTCGTGCTTGAGCTGCGCTTCGAGTTCGGCAATGACGTTGCGGTAGGACTCGATTTTGGAGAGATCACCGCCGCGCTGTTTGAGCTGCTCCATGTCCCGGTAAAGGCATTGCACGACGTGCTGGTCGTTCTCGATCTGCCGGCGCTTGGCTGTGAGATCTTCTTCACCGAAGAGCTTGTCGAAAATCTGACGCTCATCATGCATCGGAGGAATCGCCACGCCCCGGTTGTTCCACGAGCATCCCCAGCCTCGATCGTAGATGCTGAACGAGAGGAAGGGAAATCGAGTGTCGCCTCCCATCTCACGGGCAAGCACTTGATCGAGTGAGATGGTATTCAAGAAGTTCGCCGCCTCCGGGCTGGGGGCACCTGTGAGGAACGATTTTTCCGAGTCATGGTTGCTCGTTTCCATACCCGGATGGAAGAGGTTCTGGAAAACTGTCATCTTCTCCCGAACCGCCAATTCCTTGAGATAAGGCGACGTACTGATATCGCCCCGCTCGGCGGGAAAGAAGTTCGACTCATAGAAGCCAAGCGAGTTGCAGATGAAGATGACTCGCTTCGGAGCGGCACGATTGGCCGCCGCCGCTCGCAGACCCAGTGAATGGAGCGCCAGAGGCAGGGCCGCCCCGAACTTGAGGAACTCTCTTCGCTTGTAGTAGGTGTTCATTGCTCGTCCGTGGTGAGGGAAGTGACCAGGATTTCGGTAACCAGATTCCTTAGCCGGGTGTTCGCTGGTTCCCCTGTGATGAAATCCCAGAGGCGGAGGCGCTGTGCAAGTTCGGGTTCATGGCCGTTGGCGTAGGTGAAAAATTTCTTTGCGAAGTTATAGGCGATCATGTGTTCGTCGGCGAGCAGCACTTTCTTGAACCCGAACACGTCCCCGAACCTATCCTCGTCAATCTCGCCCGAGGCATCCACCGGTCCACCCCACTTGTAGTAGCCCGCTTGGCGGTATTGGAAGGTCCCGCGATGCGCCTGTTTGACCTTGTACTTTTCCCGCCACTGTCCGGTGGCATCGAAGTTCTCCAGAGCGAAGCCGTAGGGATCGATGCGCTTGTGGCAGGCATAGCAGGTCTTGTTGCTCTTGTGCTTCTCGATCTGTTCCCGGAGCGTCTTGGCCTCGCCATGCTCGGGCTCGAGTGCCGGAACGCTCTCCGGTGGCGGTGACAACGGGGTGCCCACGATGTTCTTGGAAACCCAGGCGCCGCGCAGGATCGGAGAGGTGTCGAAGCCATCGGTGGTCACCTTGAGCACACTCCCCATGGTCAAGAGTCCGCCGCGCGGTATCTCCGGAGGGAAGGACACCTTGCGCATCTCCTGCCCCACGATTCCCTCGATTCCGTAGTGTGCAGCGAGTCGCTGGTTGAGAAAGGAAAAGTCGGAGTCGATGAGCATCGTCGCGGGCAAATTCTCCCGAATCAAGTGGCCGAGATAGGTCCGGGTTTCGAGAGGCAGGTAGTGATTCAGTAGATCATCGTACTTGGGATACAGCTTGAGGGAGGGTGTCACCTTGTTCAGGGATCTGAGATTCAACCACTGGTCGCTGAAGGAACGGATCATGCGATCACTGCGCGCGTCGGCCAGCATCCGGGCGATCTGACTAATGAGAGTCTTGTCGTCAAATTGTCCTGACACAGCAAGATCGAGGAGTTCGTCATCCGGGACGGAAAGCCAGAGGATTCGGGCGAGGTCAGCCGCCCGGGCAGAGGACGGGTTGGCGTGCTCCCCGGGCGCCATGAGGAAGCGGGGTGAGCAGATGATCGTCTTGAGGCCAACCTTCGCCGCCTGCACGAAATCGCTGCCCTCCTCCAAGCGCTGGAGGCCGGCATCGACGTAGGGCGCCAGTTCGTCCTCACTGAGCGATGAGGAAAACGCCTTTCTGGCAAAGCTCCGCAGGACCTTCTTCAGCACCTCCGGCGAGTCGGATTCGACCGTGACTTCCAAGCTCGGAAGTCCATCGTCCAACGAGGTGATCACATCCAGCTTCCCGATCGAGGCGAGCGACTTGCCGTCCAGGGAGAGGGCATCGGTGACGAGGAACTTGATGAATCGGCTAGTGGTCGTCTCGGGGAAGAGGATGGGTTGTTCGTTTGCCAGACGGATCTCCAGTTCGCCACTGGCAACCGGCTCACTCCAGGACTGGCCGTCGTCAGAGAGATGGATGGCGTATCCCTTGATCTGACCATTGCCGTTGCCTCCCGTCCAGGTGGCGTAGGAAAGGCCCAGGATCTCCGCGCCACGCGGGTTTTCCAGAATGACATGGTGTGGCGGCTTGGCCACCGTCGGCTCGAAGCGCGTGTGCCAGAACGTGCGATGCGAGCCGTCCTGCATCATCTCCTTCTCCATCCCCTCTTGAAAGCTGCTCACGGTGAGAGAGCCCCCGATCTTGCGGAGGTTTGTCTGAAAGCCCGGCGCCCTCGAGGCCTCGCGTGAGGTGGCCTCAATCGGGAGCCCGTCAAAGGTGCGTTGGTAGGACGCCGGCGGCCATTGGTCCCACAGCGGACCGCGGGCGTTCAGCTGCTTAATGTAGATACCCTCCTTCGGGTCTTTCTGGCGGAAGTTGTGCCTGGAATAGCAGTGGACCGAGACGTTCTCGCCCGGATGAAGGAAGGCGCGGATGGTGTGCGACTGCAGCTTTTTGTTTCCAAGAGAGATGACACCCACCAGGCGCTGCGGCTGGGGGCGATCATCGGCGTAGTAGTATTTCCCGGCATAGATCTGGAGGCTCATGTCCTCCTCGAACTCCGCCACCTTCATGGCCTCGAAGGTCAGCTCGTAGAAGCCGGCCACAGGAGGATCGAAGCCATCGTAGAAGAAGGAATAGCTGTTGCCGTTGTTCGCCCGCGTCCAGGAAAAGAGCGTGCCGTCCAGGTAGGGGCGATGGTAAATGTTATAGGTGTGGTGGCTGTCCTTCACCTTGTTCGTCGACCACAGCTGCTCCGCGGGAAATCCCGCCGCCGGAAAGGCGAAGTCGAGCATCTCATCCGCCACCGAAAAATAGGCGGCAAGCATCTCGCGGCTTAGTTGAATGCGACGGTCCGAGTCGAAAGCGTTTGTCCCCCGGTCCTCGGGAATGCGGTCGGCGAGGTCGAGATCTGTGCCCAGCAGATCGTTGACCGAATGCACAAACTCATGCCGGCTGATCCGGCGGAACGCATTGCCGGGAGTGTCCTTTTGCCGCCTCGCCAGCCACGTCAGCACAACCCTTTTCTCGTCGGCGTCCGGCTGCTCTTTTTTGGCCGGGGGCATCTTGCCAGTAAGCAAGTTCTCGAACATGAGCCCGCCGTCGAATTGACCCGCGGCAAGCGAATGCTCGAGGTTGAACTCCCCCTTCCTCGTCGCGTCGTCGTGACAATCGAAGCAGTGGTTCTCCAGGATCTCGATCGCCTCTGCCTCCACCTCCTCGTCGAAGGCCACGGCCGCACGCGGAAAGAAAGCCGTCGACAGGACCGCGAGGCCACACATTGTCCGCAATGGTTTGCTTGCTCTCATGCGATTAATTACAAGGCACCATGGCATTCATCGGCGTGACGTTCGACATCAATCCGTGCTCTGTCCATCACGAGTCGTCAACTGCTGAAAGATCAGCCGAGCGGCTTCACCACGGGCGAGATCGGCCTCCGTATCCGGCCACGGGGCCACTATTCGGTTCGACGTACATGTCATCCAGGCGAATCACACCCGACGAAAGCACGCCCCCCAGCACAGGAGATCGTTCGATGAGGATCACCGTCTTTTGGGAACGACTCGCCGCCATCGCCGCGGCGACTCCCGCCGGCGTCCCGCCGATGACGATCACATCATGGGCCTCGGATTTCGTGGAGACAATGTCGGGAGGATCGCCGGCCCTTGACTGACTGATCACAAAAGCCAAGAGGGCGATGACGAAGCCCGATAGGTGGATGACTCGGGGCATGGGGAGAAGAGTCGGAAATGCACCGGCTTGAGTCTAGACTAACCGCATCTTTCGGTTGAACATCTCCACCCCATCTTCTCATGAATGCATTCTCGATTTCTCTGCTACTCGCCACACTCGGGTGCGCTCTTGTGGCCGGTATTACTCTCATTTTCGCCATCGTCGTCATGCCCGGCCTGAAAACTCTTGGCGACCGGGGCTTTCTCGAGGGCTTCAAGGCCATCGATCGGGTGATTCAAAACAACCACCCGGTCTTCATGATCGTCTGGCTTGGCTCCGCGCTCGCTCTGATCGCCGCGACCCTTTTCGGGTTCGGTGTCCTCCAGGGCTTTGACCGGGTACTCCTGATTGCGGCGCTCGTCCTCTACCTCTCCGGCGTCCAGATGGCGACCGTCATCGTCAACATTCCGCTCAACAACCAGCTTCAGGCCCACAACCTCGAGCAGTTCAACGCCGCTGAGCTCGCCCGGGCACGCGAAGCCTTTGAACCCCGATGGCTTCGCTGGAATGTCATCCGAACATGGGTGGCGATCCTCACCACCGTGATGCTGCTTGTTCTCCTTCTGCGGATCTGAGTTGAGCTGCCGACCAACCGAGGAGGTCCCGTTGGAAATCCTCCAAATAACCGAGGGACTGAAGTCCCTCCCACATTCTAAGAAAGTGGCGGGGACTTTAGTCCCTTCGTTATCTGCCGGATGAGACTCGGAGGGTTGGGAATCTGACTAGGCTAGGCGAGCCTACGCTAGACATCGGTCGCCGGAGAAACTGCCCGGTCACAATCCGGCTCACCATCTCGTCACTCTGGTTCAACCAACGAATCTGAGTATGAGAACATTATTGAGAATCGATGCCAGTGCCCGCCTACAGGGCTCTCACTCGCGCTCCCTCGCGAACCACTTCCAATCGGTCTGGGCCCGGATCCATCCCGGCGGGACCGTCATTCAACGGGATCTTGCCCAAGCCCCGCCCCCTCATCTCAATCAGACCACGATCGCCGCGTTTGGCGCAGAAACGGAGACTTCGGATGCCACGGCACTCTCCGACGAACTCATCGCCGAGCTGAAGTCCGCCGATGATGTCCTCATTAGCAGTCCCCTCTACAACTTCGGATTTCCCTCCACGCTTAAGGCCTACTTCGATCACGTGGTTCGCTCCGGACACACCTTCACCTTCGACGAAAGCGGTGCCATCGGACTCCTCGAGGACAAGTCGGCCTACGTCGTGACCTCCCGGGGAGGAACGACGTCTCCAGACAGGGCCGATGACTTTCAGACCGCTCATCTTCGAGCCATTCTTGGCTACGTTGGAATCCTCGATGTGGAAACCGTTTCGCTCGAGGGCACTGCCGGCTCCCAAGAAGACGTTTCCCGGCACACCACACGGGCCCGGCAGGAAATCGATCGGGTTCTCGCGACCTGCGAACCCCGGTGGATCGGATCGTTTACCCCTCAGGATCGACGCCAGATCGAGGCCCTGAGGTCGGCTCAAGCCGAGGCCATTTCGCAGGGCGACGCCGAGCGATACTCTCGCCTCTGTGTCGACGACATTCACTTGATGCTTCCGGGGCACGACATCATCTCGGGACGGGAACAGTTTCTTGCCGTGGAGCGGAAGCTCCTGGGCGAATCAAACTTCAATTCCTTTCGGAAATGTCCTGAGCAAATCGAGGTCCGAGGCGAACTGGCCGTCGAGATCGGCCGGCAGCGCGTGGTCGCCGCTCCGGGCAGCCCCGATCGGTCCGATGTGTTTCTCCCAGATCAAAAATACACTCACATTTTCAGACGAACCCCTGAGGGCTGGCGATTCTCGATGCTGATGTCTAACATATGCGCCTAATGGAGGAACAACCCAGAGTTGAAGGACGCCTTCTTCGGCAGGCTAGCCCTGGGAGACGTTCTCACGTTTACCGAAAAGGCAACGAAAGTTCCGGAGGAACGAAAGCGGATAGCCGGTGATGCAACCACCGGATTTGGCATTTCGCCACACTAGGCGCACCTCCGGCGCGCGATTCTTCTTTACATCCCTTTCCGGTCGTTTCGCTGCGCTTCACGACCGGCTACCAGGTGGCCGTGCCTCCGGCACTTGAGCCAGTAGTAGCCAGGATAGCTATCGGCGTAACAAAAACTAGAACAATGCATGGATTCGATCTTCGAGTTCCCCTCTTTGAGAATGACGGCTTATCCATCCAAGTTTGTCTGTTCCTCCACTAGGGCACCCCCCGCCGCCAACGATGGCAGGGCGCACGTGCCGATCGCATTTTTTTTGAATCTGGTGTCACACGTGGTCCCGCTCATTCGTCCGGTCCAATGTGAACCCAAGATCAGAACACACCATGACCGACGTCCAGAAGGCCCATGAACGTATCGTGACCTTCGAAAAGCGCTACGACTACGATGCCTCCTATCTGAGGGCGATTCTCGATGCCTCGCCCGAGGCCTTTGAAGCATTTGAAGGATTCTCCGCCATGGGCAGCTTCCGCAAGAATCTGTCGCCCGAGGCCTACTTCGTGGCAGCCATCGCCGCCACTCAAACCGAGGACTGTGGATCCTGCACCCGGCTCCGTGTCCGCATGGCCCGCGAAGCCGGCGTCCCGGAGAAGATCATTGCCGGCGCTCTAGGCGGATCGCTCCCCGCGGGACTGGAGCAGCTGAGGCGGTTTGCCACTGGCGTGGCAACCAACCAGCCCACCGATGGTCTCCTCCAGTCGGTTCGCGCCCATTTCGGCGAAGACGGCCTCGTGGAGATCTCCCTTTGCATTGCCTCCGCGCGGGTCTACCCAAGCCTGAAACGTGCGCTGGGATTCGCCGGAAACTCCTGCGAACTGCCCAGCCCGAGAAACGAACCCTAGTGAGCACTCGTCATCTGCCCCTCCCGCCACGATAATCACACGAACGATGTCACCAGACGCCACAGAGATCTTTGAGTCCCATCGGGGACTTCTCACGGGCATTGCCTATCGAATGCTTGGCTCCGTGGAGGAGGCGCAAGATGCTGTCCAAGACACCTTTCTGCGCTGGATGAAAACGGAGCGTGACGAGGTTCAATCTCCGCGATCGTGGCTCGTAACCACCTGCAGCCGGATCGCCATCGACATTCTGAAATCCGCTCGGAAGCGGAGGCTCGAATACGTCGGCCCTTGGTTGCCGGAGCCCTATCTCGAAGATCCCTCGGACAGTCCCGACCGGCAGAGTGAAATCGATGACAGCGTGTCCATTGCTCTGATGCTGGCGCTCGAGAAGCTGAGTCCGAACGAGCGTGCCGCCATTCTCCTCCACGATGTGTTCGCCTATAGCTTCAAGGAAATTGGTCGGATCTTGGAGAAGCAACCTGCCACATGCCGAAAGCTCGCCTCCCGCGCTCGCGAGCGCATCCACGCGGAGAAACCAAAGTTCACCGCATCCCCAAACGAACACCGCAGGCTCCTGTCCGCCTTTCTCCACGCCGCCCGATCCGGTGATCTCGAAACACTGCAATCCCTGCTCGTCGAATCGGTTGAGCTTCACGCCGATGGCGGTGGCAAGGCGGCTGCCGCTCGAAAAATCCTCCGGGGCGATCAAGTCGTCAGCCGCTTTCTTGTCAGCGTCATGAATCGTCCGGTTTCGGACGAGACCACCGTGAGGGATGCGCACTGGTGGTGCAATGGGATGCCCTCCCTCGTCATCTATGAGGACCAAGATCCGACGACTGCGGTCAGCATCGAAATCGATCTGGACACCCTGCGGATCCGGAGAATTTTTTCCCTGCGCAACCCGGACAAACTGAGGCCCTTTCGGAATGCGGAAGGCATGAAATGCGCCGATGGAAAAGGGTGAGGTCCCCCGCGCGAAAAAACTCCAAGAAAAAACTAGACAGACTTGTCTGTATGGGGCATGAGATAGTCAATGCCCGCCAAGCTAGAGAACGAATCCCCCCGGGACCGGATCCTCATGACCGCGCCCGACCTCTTCTACCGCCAGGGCTACCGGGCAACGGGGATCAACGAGGTCATCGAGAAAGCAGGCGTGGCCAAGGCGACGTTCTACGCGCATTTCCCCACCAAGGACGATCTCTGTCTGGCCTACCTCAAACATCGGAACGCCCAGGAATACAAGGAGATCACGGATTTTGTGAACTCGAAGCGCACCCCCCGCACGCGTTTCTTCGGCGTCATGGATTCCATGGAAGCCTGGGCCGTCCGAACGAAATTCCGGGGTTGCCAGTTCATCAACATGGTCCCCGAGGTCCCGGACCACTCCAGCGAACTCCGGCGCGAGGGGCACCTCCACTACGACGGTGCTCGGGCTCTGATCCGCAAACTGGCGCAAGAACTCATCGAGTCCGATCCCCATGAATATGGTCATCTCGACGCCAATACCCTCACCGAAGACTACATGACTCATCTGGCGGGAGCGATCGCCCTCGCCGGTGTCTACAACGAACTCTGGCCCATCAAGAACGGCATGTCGGCCGTCCGGAGATTGGTCGAGAAATAAAACAACCGGGCATTTTTTTGCCCACCGACTAGACAGACCTGTCTGTCTATCTACCCAGAAAAAAACCGAAAACCATGAAAACCGCACCTGAATCAGAAACCAAGAGCGAAGCTCAGAGCCGGACGGATAGCTCAACCGCCGATGCACCAAACCTCGTCAACGGCGTCGATGTCACTGCCCTCGGCGAGGTCGTCGAAACCGTGAAGAACCAACCCGCCATCGCGAAATTCCAGTTTCGCGCAAAGAACCGCTGGATCGATGGAGGACACAATCGCTCCTCCATCAAGGAGTTCCACGGCGCAGGCCAGGAGGACACCACGAGAACGGAAGCCTTCGTTCTCGACAACGCGGAGCCCCCCGTTCTCCTCGGCCAAGACCAGGGTCCCAATCCCGTGGAATACGTCCTCCATGCCCTCGCCGGCTGCATGACCACGACCATGGTCTATCACGCCGCCGCTCGTGGGATCCACATCGAATCCGTCGAGTCCGAACTCGAAGGTGATCTCGACCTTCACGGTTTCCTGCGCATGGACGATTCGGTGCGAAACGGATACGAGAATATTCGAGTGAAGTTCAATGTGAAGTCCGACGCCACCAAAGAGGAACTGGCCGAACTCGCGCGCATTTCTCCAGTCTTCGACATCGTTTCCAATCCCGTCCCCGTCGATGTCGCCGTCCAGTCTGCCTGATAATTAGCGATACCAACAACGTCCACTGACCCGGGCTCGCCACTTCGCGGGCCCGGGACATGATTGCCCGGAAATCATGTTAACCGTGGCGGGGTACGGTGAAGCACCCTCGGTCCTGACGGACAAAACGCTGAGAAGGAATCTGAGCGCACAGCGTTTCGGTTCGCTAAGATTGCTCATCTTTCTGAAGTTCCGAACTCGTCATCTTAAACTGGTAGGTTCCGGTCGAAAGATGAAGTGAGCGCGAGGCCTGCCCGGACTCGACCAGTTCCACACCGGGAAAAGAAGAATGGGGACGGGGTTTACCCGCCCCCATTTTCTCACCGGCCTTCAGCACAATGGTGCCGCATTCGCTGCAGGGACGTGCATTTTGCGAGATGCATGAGAAAAATTCGCCTATAGTCGCAGCCAATCATGTCTTTCGCGGTCGGTACTTTATCCTCGATTCCTGTTCGCAAGTACCCCGATCTACTCAGCGAGATGACGAACCAGCTCCTCTTCGGCGAGTGCTACGAGATCCTGGACGAAGCCGGCTTTCATCAGAAGATCCGCGGTGGTCATGATCACTACACGGGCTGGATCGATGGACGTCACGGGGAGCCGATCGACGCCGCCGAGTTCAAAGCGCGGCTGTCCGGCGAGACCAGGACTCCCGTCCTCGAGGATCTAACCGCCCCCGCTTATCTCGGTGAGGAACCCCTGCTCCTGGTTAGAGGAAGCAGTCTCCCCGATGCGATCAACAATCGAAAGCTGAGGTGCAACGGAAAATCCTGTGTTCCCTCCAAAAACTCATTTTCTGCCGAGCGCATTCATTCCCTCGCCCGAGACTATCTGTCTTCTCCCTACCTCTGGGGCGGGCGTTCTCCTTTTGGAATCGATTGCTCGGGCCTTGTTCAGACCCTTTACAAATTCTTCGATGTCCCCCTCGATCGTGACAGTGTCGCCCAAGCCCGGCAGGGGAAAGTTGTCGATCACCTCACGTCGACGCGCCCGGGAGATCTTGCCTTCTTTGAATCGGTGCACGATCAGAGTCCGCATGTCGGCCTTGTGGTTGAAGGAGGCATCATCCACGCGTCCGCTCGTGTCCGCTTCGATATCTTGAACGAACAGGGAATCTTCATCCGGGAAACCGGTAAGCACACGCACACCATGACCGACCTCCGCCGTCTCATTGATTAAAGGCGTAGTGGAATTCGTGAGAATTCCTTCAATCAAACGCCGCGTTTAGTTAGCACCCCATCCCTCCGGGGTCTCATCCCGGAAAGTGGGAGGGACTTCAGTCCCTCGGTGAATCGGAAGCCCCAGAACTTGATGACGCCAATGTGCCGGACATGACTATCAGTATACTCAAGAGGAAGGTGGGGTCTCACGCAAAGCCGCAAAGTCGCAATGGTCTGACTCGTCTGCGCGATTTCGACAACGTCCCCAGCGGTGTCGTGAAGACGAACCTAAACTAACAAAGATTTAATTCTTTGCGCCTTGGCGACTTTGCGTGAGCCTCCCAGATGGACAAACGCCAAGTCGTTTAACAGCAACCATTCACGTAAATTGCTATCCAAGAGCGTCACTGCATATCTCCGCCACCCGCAGGGCGAACTCCGAGTCCGCTCCCATTGGGGAGAGTGAGCAAACCCCTGGAGCAAGAGACACCCTCGAAGGGATCGTGAGCAATCAACAGATTGCCGTCGAGGTCGACGTAGTCGACAAGAGGAGCCAGCTGCGCGGCAGCGGTGATCCCCAGTGAGGACTCGATCATGCAACCGAGCATGATCTCCATACCCAGGCACCGGCATCCATGGATCAATCGAAGGGCCGGCTGGATTCCTCCTGCCTTCATCAGTTTGATGTTGATCCCGTCGTAGACGCCGTGAAGATCGAGAAGATGTTCTGGACGACGGACGTCCTCGTCGGCAAAGAGTCGAAGTGGTGACCGTTCCTTGAGCCATGCCATGTCGTCGAGCCGCCCCGCAGGTAGCGGCTGCTCCACAAACTCGACCTGATTCTCCGATAACCAATCGATGTTCTTCAGAGCGAGCTCGCGGTCGGTCCACCCCTCGTTGGCATCGACTCGAATGGGCTTGTCAGTCACGCTACGAACCGCATTGATGATCTCACGATCGTTCTCTCCTCCCAATTTGATCTTGAGCACGGAAAATTCTTCGGCATCCCTGACTTTGTTGCGAATCTCTTCCCCGGTTCCGATACCGATGGAGTAGGCTGTCGCAGGAATCCCCACGGGATCAATTCCAAGCATCCTGTGGAGCGGAACACCGATCGATTTGCCTGCCCAATCGTGAAGCGCCATGTCGATGGCGGCCTTGGCAGCAAACTGCCCGCCGGCCATCGGGTCGAGCTGTTCCGAGACCTGCGAGAAACTCCCGGGGGAGCAAGTGCTCAAGAACGGCGCAGCCTCGGAGAAGAAGGCCTCAACGGAATCCAATGATTCTCCGTATCGCGGATTGTGCGCTGCTTCGCCCAGACCCGTGATTCCATCGTGCTCCAATTCAACGAACCAGTACTCCTTCGACACCGAGGTGCCCCGAGCCAGCGTCCAGGGATGCCTCAATGTCAGTCGCTTTCTGGTCCAGGTAAGCTTCATGGGAGGCGAGGCCAGGCGAGGGCATTGAGGGAGCGGATGATCGGGTTCGGTCGGTAGGAGGGATCGGCAACGCGCTTCGCCAGCCTTTTGCAGCCCCGCGCGAGAATGCGCCGCGACTTTGGACAGTCATAGGGCGCCGTCGCACTGTAGGATCCAAGCACGGGAAGCGTCAGTGAGACCTCCGCCGTCTCGCCATCCCGCCAGCGAGTCACCGAGAGTTCACCACCGCCGGCCTCGGATTCGGCAAGCGTGAGCGCCTTGCCGAACTCGGTGCGCGGGTCGTAGGCAAAAGACCTGCCGGCCACTCCCAGAATCACATCGCCCACCTGCAAGACGCCATCGGCGGGGGATCCGTCGTCCACCTCCATAACGCGGATCTGGCGGGCATCGGAGGTGACCAGTTTGTCGCTGTAGATCCACCCGCGAAGGCCCGTGGCACCGAGGTTCCAATCGTGTTCGGCCCCCTCGGGGATCGGATCGCCCACGGTGAAATCCGGCTGGCCCATCACACTCGGAGCTGCAGCGACAAGCAAGGCGGTCCGCAGTAGCAAGCCACCGAGCGCGGCGAAAAATGGATGTCGTGTTCGTGTCATGAAGGTCAAAAGATTACGTTAGTCTGCCAATGATGCGATCCGCCGCCTGTTGCTGTAGAGACATCGAGGTAACGCAGAATCTTGTTCGTAGGCACAAAGGACAAGACATTTTTCCGTGACCCATCCCGCCAACAAGACCACGCTCAATCAGCCAGTTTCGCCAATTCGACGGTGAGGTCCAGGAGAGCGGTGACGCGAGCTGTCGATTCCGCCCACCCCGGCCGGACGACGACATCGTCACGAACCCTTGCAGTGTGGCACGCGATGCCCGATCTTGAGATCACTCCGAGAGATCGACCCGGATCAGCTCTTTGTCGTTGCGGGCAAAGACAGACTTGTTAGCGAAGGCCGGATGGCTCCACACCACCTTGCGGCCCCAGGCGCCGTTCGTGGGTTCCAGGATGTGTTGACGGCCAAGCTCTTTGTACCCCTCCGCGGATAGTTCCGCCAAAATGAGATCACCCATCTCCCCGAAAATCCAGTATTGCTTGTTCGGCTCATGGTAGACGAGAAAGGCCGTGCCGTGGCGAGCCCGCTTTGGGGCATCCGGGGCCAAACTCGGGCTCTTGTTGCTCCACAGACGCTCACCGTCATTCACCGAGACTGCCACCAGGGCGCTGGATTCTCCGTCCACACCGTAGATGACGCCCTCTCTCATCTGGGGCGAAGCGTTCAACGGATACACGGCTTTATCAATGGCCCCTCGCCATCGTTCGCGCACACCCGGCTTCTGAGGATCGAGTTCCAGCAGGACCGCCACATTCTTGCCAGGTCCCGAGACAAAGAGCTTGTCGCCGAGCAACAGCGGCGCCATGCGAGAAATCCCGTAAATCGGTTTCAGTTCGACAGACCAATAGGTCTTCCCACTAGCCGGGTTCAGAGACACCACGGCCTCCGGGTACCAGAAGAGAAGTTGCTCCACCCCCGCATGTTTGAGAACCCAAGGCGGGCAGTAGCCGGCCTCTTCCGAACTCAAGGCCTTCCATTTCTCCACTCCCGTCTCCTTGTCGAACGCCACTAACACCTGCCCATCTCCTCCCGCCACCGCATAGACGAGATCACCGTGCACCAGCGGATGCGAGGCGTAGCCCCATCGCGGCGGTTCGCATTCATACTCCTGGCAAATATCGTGCTTCCACACGACGTCCCCACTCTCGGCGTCAAGGCAGAAGAGGTGTCCCATCGTGCCTTGGAAGTAGACCCTTCCTCCAACCACGGTGGGCGTCACGCGGGGACCTCCGGGATACGAAACGACATAGGTCACCTCGTACTCGTGCTTCCACAGAGGTTTCCCCGTCTCGGCATCGAGACAGAGAATCCGTTCCAATCCCTTGTGGGTCTGTCCTCCCTGCGATTTGCCGTCAAACCCGCCATCCGCAATCACAAAATCGGGCACATAAACCTTCCCCTTTGCCACCGCCGGTCCGGCGTATCCCCAATTCACAGGTGCCCGCCAGAGGACCCTGGCGCTCCCCTCGGGCAAGTCCTTCCGCACTCCGGCCTCACGCCAGATCCCATCGCGCTTCTCTCCCTGCCACTGCGACCAATCGTCCGCCAGCACTCCACTCAGGCTCGCGAGAAACAGCCATGCAATTCTTTTCATACCCATCAGCCTTCAGAGCAGCGAACAGATGTCAATGATACGTTCTCCCCGCCTCCCGCCATTCCCTGGCCAATCCCGCAGAATCTGGAACTCAAGGGACGAAAAGTGCGTCATGGCGGTCGCCAACTGAGTCCGGCAGGCCGCCCTGAAATGAGACCGCATTGCCAAGATCCTCCTCTGTCGCCTCGGCCTCGACGGGCTCCAAAAAGCCTGGGGGACATCCAAACCGAACATCGTCCCTGCCACTTTCTCTTGGCGACCTACTCTCGTATTGAGTGTGTTTGCCGGGAAAGTGGGAGGGACTTCAGTCACTCTATCACAAACACAATCGATCCCAGGGACTGAAGTCCCTGCCACTTTCTTTTTTTGGCGACGCTTGGGTCAGACGTCTGGGATCATGGCGAAGGGGTTTACTCCTTCCCCTTCCCCGTGTCGCCAGTTTGGACCTTCCGATAGAGAAAGGCGTCGGAAGTGAGTAGGGATGTGATCAGCGCCTTCATGCTGCCACCGCTATCCCGGTAGGCTCGATGCGCGGCTTGGAGGACGGCGGCATCATTGAGAGTCTCATTGCGGCCCATCCAGAAGCGGAAGGCGTGGCGGACGAAGACCTGCTCGACCCGCTCGCTTTGTGCCAGCTTCTGGATCATGTCGATGGCGTTCTCCACAGGGCCGTCGAGGTCGGGATCGCCGGAATCGATGATCTCGCCGGTGGTATCGACGGGCTTGCCCCATTCCGTCGTCCGGAAAAGGCCGGCGTGATTGTACATCTCGAAGGGGAGACCGAGGGGATCCATCTTCTGGTGGCAGGTCCAACAGTACTTCTCCCTCGTGACCCGCATCCGTTCGCGGAGCGTTGTCTCCGGCTCGTCGGGCAGCATGGCGTCCACCGTGATGGGCACATCGGGAATGCCACCGCCCAGGAGCCGCTCGCGAATCCAGCGGCCGCGGTGGATGGCGTGGTTGTCCATGGCATCCGAGTGCGAGACCAACCACGCGGGATGTGTCAGGATGCCCATGCGCTGGCCCTCGGGGGCCGTGGCCAGCATGCGCTCGGGTTTCATGGAGCCGTTGCCGAAGGAACGGCGACTGACCCGGGCGAAAATCTTTGGCCCTGACAGATCCGCCAGGGCCACATCGACATTGTCCTGATCGCGATTCCGCCTGGGCCCGCGCTCGATTCTCTTCTTGGCCGCTACCAACTGCTTCTCCAGTCGCGCCAGAAACTTCTTGGTCTGCCTCGATTCAGGGTTTTCCCTAACATTGGCCTCAAGTTCGGCGACCTCCTTCTCCAATCTCTTCACCTCCGCCGCATCCTTCTTTGCCTGTTCCTTCTCTGCTCGCTTCCTTGCCGCCAGGGCCGCGCGCCGCTCTTCCTCGGTGTGTTTCCGGCCGAAGTAAGTGTTGTCGGCCTTGGTGGCCACGACCTGTTGTGTGGTGAGCATTTCTTTGAGGACATCCCGGTCTTTCTCGAGGATCAGCTCGATGAGCCGGTCCGTGCTCGCGGTGGCGTCGAACATGGCGCGATAATGCCCATTGCCGCGGCTCGAGGCGCCGGTCCTCGCCAGTGCAACGGTGTCTTTGCAGATGTAGCCGGCCAGGTCGTGGTCGAAATAGTCGTGGAAGAATCGCAAGATCCGGGGCTTGCGGATGCCGTCGTCGGCAAGCATCCGCGAGACCTCCCGCTTCGCGTCTTCCCGGGTCCGCAGGCGTCCCTCGACGATCGCGCGGCGAAGCTCCTCGTCGGGCTTGATGTAGCGCAAGGCGTGGTTCACCGCCAGACCGAGCTCCCAGTCCCGGAGCATGACGCGTCCGTGTTCGTCGGGCTCGCCCGATTCGACCAGCTCCGGGCGGAACAAGGCGTCGCGGTCGAGGAAAATGGCCGACAGTCCCATGAAGACGCCATTTTCTTTGCCCACCTTGGCAATGGCGTCTTTCACAATCTGCACGTAGTCGCGGGATTCCTCTGGCGCGGGTGGGCGAAATGTCAGGGCCTCGAAGAGATAGTCCACCGCGGCTTGGAGGCGCTCATCGGTGACCTCACGTACCACGATCACATCGAAAACCGGGGTCAGCGGACGGACGATCTTGGTACCATAGACGAGTGCCGTGGGTAGGCCGCGGATGTCGCCCTCCATCTCGTAGGTGTTCGGGTCATCGGTGATCTGTTCGGGATTGGCGATGCTCAGTGGTCCGTAGGCCATGTAGCGAAGAATGTCCTCCGCCTTGCCCACGATCTGGGTCGCCTCGGCGCTGTTCACGGTGTAGAAGTCAGGGTAATTCTCCAGGCCGTGCTTGCGCGCCGAGGAGAGGACGGCCGGCACACTCTTGACCGAGGTGGCGTAGGCGACCGTGCCGCCCTGCCATTTGATGATCCGATCGGTGCCGAAGTAGAGCTTCAACTCGCCACCGTGATTGGTGGGAACGGCATCACCGTGGCTGCGCACGCCCGGCTTCTCGGGGTCGTACACCGGCTCCGTGTTGATCAGTTCGTTGAGCCGCGTGATGTGCTCTTGGGGTGTCACCCGCCAGAGGCGCGCCGGTGAAGACGCCGGTTGGAGCCGGATGCCTTCAGGCAGGGGCCCGAAAAGCAAATCATGGTTGACGTAGTTTCCCTTGTGCGGATCGAGATGGGCCTGGAAGCCGCCCACGGCGTGCTCCAGCTCGCCGACGACCCAATCGGAAAACCTCAAGCGCTCGACGATGTCGGGCTGCGGCTTCTTCTTCGGCGGCATCTCCTGAAGGGTGACCTGGGCCCAGATCGACTTCCAGATGGAGGCGTTGGTCTCATCCACCGGCCCCAAGTCGAGTAGCGATAGATTGCCCTTCGTCGTGACATCATCGTGGCAGTCGAAGCAGTGCCGCTCGAGAAAGTCCTGGGCGAAGTTCTGGAACGTCCCCTCAACCGGCTGGCCCGGCGTGTAGGTAGAGGTATCCGCCGCCCGGACCGCCGTGCCGAGCAGGGAAATGGCCGTCAGTGCGAGTGTGAAGGCGCGTTTCTTCACACCAGAAGCTCTTTGAGAGGACCGCTGCCGGTGTCGAACTTCATGGCGAGCTTCTCGCTCATGTTGAAGCGGTCGCACTGCACGCCGGAGGCGCGAAGGATGCTTGTGTAGAGAGCGTTGATCGGGCGCTTCCCGTCGAGCTGGGTGAAGCGTCCGGTCTTGAAAGCGCCCTGGCAATGGCCCAAGAGCATTACCGGCCAGTTGGCCCCATTGGTATGCTGCTTGTCGGCGTTGTTGCTCGTGTAGACGATCAAGGTGTTGTCCATCATGGTACCGCTCCCTTCCGGGACCTTCTCCAGTTCCTCCATGAGCTTCACTAACATGCGGCTGTTGTACTGCCGGATCTTGATCCAAATGGGATTGTCCGGCTGCTTCATGTGCCCCAGGTTGTGGCCCTGCTGTTCAATGCCGAGGCCCTTCCACGCGCCGAAAATCTCGCCCCGGCCCGAGCCAATGGTGAGTACGCTGGTGATGCCTGACTTCAGCGCCGAGATCCCAAGGTCCAGGAGAACATCGTGCCAGTCCGTCTCGAATTCGGGTTTGGCATAGCGTTCATCCACCTCGGGAGCGAACTCCCGCAGGTGGTCGGAGACGCCGCCGAGGCGCTCCCTCAGACCGTTGATGTCTTCGAATCCCTGGACGTACTGGCCGTAGCGCTGTTTGGCCATGCCCTGCAGGGCGCCGCCCTTGGCCGCGGCCATTTGTTCGATGCGGGTGTAGATGCTAGAGCGGGCCTCGTGCTGCTGACGGATCTCCCCTTGAGAGATGCCTCCGTAGAGCATCTGATAGAGGTGATTCGGGTTGGAATGCATGAAGATAGGTTGACCGGCGCCGCTGGCCGAGAGGTTGGCCACCGTGGGCTTGGCCCTCATGTTCTCCAGGGAATCCATGCCAATACAGAGATGCGGAAGAAGCGTTTCTGGCAGGACCTTGCTCAGTTCAAAATCGATGGTGGGTCCGCTAGGAGGCACGCCGTCGCTGCCGCGGTAGCCGCCGAGGGCACCGAAAAAGGCGCTGTGCGCGGGGCTGGTGTGAAGCCCGTGCAGGCCGTTGATGATGTGCAATCGATCCTTGTAGGGCTCCAGGGCCTCAATGGGCTCGGGTAGCTTGGCCTTGGCCAGAGAACCACTGCCGGTCATGCCCGCCGGAATACAGGTCGCCGGATCGAATCCCTGATTCTGCATGAAAAAGATCACGCGTTTGGGACCACCCAAAAGGCTGGAAGCTGCCCGGCCGATCCCAGGGAAGAGAGAGGATCCGAGGACGGCGCCCAGGCCGCCCGCAATCGTTTGAAGGGATTTTCTGCGGGTAATCATCGACGAAAATAGCGGTAAGAATGCTCCCTTCTTTCAAACGCGGCCAACGGACAAAGTAGCGGTTTCGGGGCGACTCTGCGGTTTTCGGCGTGAAACCCCACGGTTTCCGCCTCGGCGTGGCGATCGTATGAGTCGTCCGAATGGAGCCGGTACTCGAGAATCAGTTTTCCAGAACGATCCGGTAGCGCGCCTTTCCTGAGCGGAGGTGTTCCATGGCATCGTTGACCTTCTCCATCGAGAAATGCTCGGTGACGGGCGCGACGTCATGACGCGCCGCAAAGTCCAACATCTTGCGGATGACGGCGGGGCTGCCCACGGGCGAGGCGGTCACGGCTTGCTGACCAAACATCAAGGGAAGGACGTTGATGTCGAGCGGCTCGGTAACGGCGCCGAGAAAGTGCAGTTTGCCCATGGGCTTGAGGGTGTCGATATAGGCATTCCAATCGAGCGGGACGTTCACTGTGTTGATCACGAGGTCGAAGCGACGGGCAACTGCCTGGATGGCATCGGGGTCGCGCGAATTGATCGCGTGATGCGCCCCCAGGGACATGGCCTCTTCCTGTTTCGACTCGCTGGATGTGAACGCGGTGACCTCGCAGCCCCACGCACGGGCAAACTTGAGGGCCAGGTGGCCCAACCCGCCAATGCCGATGACGCCGACGCTGCTCGTCGGTGAAATGTCGAGTTCGACGAACGGACTGAACACCGCCATGCCGCCGCACAGCAACGGCCCGGCCTTCTTCGCATCGAGCGCTTCCGGGATCTTCGCCACACTGGCAGAGTGCGCACGCACGACGTCGGCAAAGCCGCCGTGACGGCCTGCGATGGTCGGTTCAGCCAAAGTACAGAGATTGTGATGGCCCGAGAGGCACTGGTCGCAGTACATGCAATAACCCGCGTGCCAGCCGAGTCCGACGCGATCCCCCACCGAGAGATGAGCCACCTGGTCGCCGGCGGCGGTCACCTTTCCGATGACCTCGTGACCGGGAACGAAGGGGAACGCGGTGATCCCCCAGGCATTCTCCAACATGCTGAGATCGCTGTGGCAAATGCCACAGGATTCCACGGCGATATCAACCTCCTGGGCTCCGAGATCACCGAGTTCGTACTGAAAGGACTCAAACGAGGCATCAGCCTCAGCGGCGGCGTAAGCATTGACGGTTGTCATGAGACGTTCTTTACACAACTTGACCTTGACTGTCAACCGATCGGTTGGTAGGAAACGAATCGATGCGCGAACAAATCCTCGATGCAGCTCAAGATCTGGTCCAGGACCGCGGTCTTGACGCCGTCAGCTTCCAAGATGTGGCCAATGCCGTCGGCCTCAAGAAACCGAGTTTGTTTCACCACTTCGCGAACAAGAACGCGTTGATCATCGCCCTATTGGAGCGCTGCCAATCGACCTACGGCGCCACCTATCGCTCCGTGCTCGATGATTCGAAGATCGATGCCCTAACGAAGCTGCGCAAGATCGCCAACCTTTTCGAGGAGGAACTCAAGAGCGATCACCGCTGTCTTCTCGCCACTCTCGCCGGAAGCCACGGCGTGCTCTCCGCCGAGCTGCGCGAGCAACTACGCCACACCACCGAAGCCACCATCGCTCTCTACGCACGCGCCTTTGCCCAGGGGCGCCGCGAGGGCACGCTACACTTCGAGGGCTCGCCCAAAGCCGCCGCGACCGCCTGGCTGGCAATGTTGCAAGGGCTGCAAACTTTGGCTCGCGTCCAGGGGAATCCGGGCGTCTTCCGTTCGGCGGCGGCATCCCACTTGCGCCGGCTCGGAGAAAGGCAATGACTCTCGCGCTTCTGTGAGCTGGCGACGGTTTGAGGCGCAGCTTCACGAGTTCGTCGAAGTCGGCAAAATGATTGAGGGCAAAATGATTCACTATCCGGCTAGTTCGGAAGCTTTAGAGATTTCGGGCATTGCCACATCGCTTTTGGTGTCGTCCCGAAGGGACGAGAGATGGTAGCCGGCAGTGAAGCGAAGCGGAACTGCCGGAATAGAGTAACCTCCGTGCCGCCCCAATCGTCACTACAAGAATGGCCCATCCAGTGATCACACCTCCTCAAATGGTAGATCTCTGGCACCCTTTCAGGGTGCTGTGGCGTCCGACCCGATATCCGGTGGTTCCGCTTTGCTGCACCACCGGCTCCTATGAAGACCG
>JANQJH010000134.1 GCA_028281705.1 Verrucomicrobiales bacterium | reverse complement strand
AAGGTTGCCCGAGGCATCGACCACACGGATGGTTTCTCCCTGATTGCTCAGTCCCAATTCAAAATCACCCAGGGGTGAGGTCATGCTCTCGTAGTTTGCCTCGCACCAGACAGCGTCAGCCGCCACGACGACGTAGCCTCCCGGTTCGATCACGGTTCCGTTGGGAAACTCGAAACGCACGCCCTCGGTGATTTCCCAATTGGACATGTCCACCGGCTCCTCGCCCTTGTTGTAAAATTCGATGAACTCGCCGCTGCTGCCCACCGGGTGGGAATACATGATTTCGTTGATCACCACGTCATCGTGACGCGCGGGGTCATTCGCCGCATCGCGGCTGGCTTCGCTGGTGGCGTACCATTCGCCGGATCCCGCGGGATACACTTGGTAGGCCGTACTCGCGTCGGAGTTCCCGATCCGATGGGCCGAGAGGACATTGGCCTCGGCATCGATGAGAAGGATCTGCACGTTGTCGTCCTCCAGTTCAAACTGGACGTCCATCGAGAGGTAACCTCCCGCCGGGACCTGGCCGGCAAGGGCGGCCTCCTGCGTGGCGTCCACGGGGAACCCGTTCTCATCCGTCGAGGTGGCGGGGACTCTGAAGCTGAGATCTGCAAGATCGGCCGGGCCGGAACCGCTGTTGTGCAGCTCGACCCAGGCCAATTTGCCCTCGTCGTCAAAGAAGACCTCACTGAGCGAGAGGGGCGAGGCCTGAGGCCCGGGATCGGGTGCACCCGGGCTTCCGCCGTTCTCCGCGCTGGCTCGCCAGTTTCGCCAATCCTCGATCTTGCGATTGGGATTCACCACCTGGAGAGAGTGCCCCGCGCTATCGGCGGCGGTGGGCCAAAGAGCCGGATCGTCATCGTAGGAGAAGGTGCAGATGAGCGAGTCGTTCTTGTTCTTCAGCGTGATGCGTTCCCCGGCATTGCTCAGATTGCCGGAGAGTCGTGTGCCCGTGTCGTCGACCCCGTCCCAGGGCCCGAAGATCCGGGTCTCGGCCGGGATTGAGGGGTAGGCCGCCCGGAGGTCTTCCTCGGGGACGGAGGAGATGAGGAGGCGCTCGAAAGCCACCATGAAGGAACGCTCGGGGTCGGCCTTGTCAAAGGAGGGGAAATCGTAGCTGACACCGCCCTGGAGGCGCCAATCGGCGATGTCATAGGGGGTCGCCGTGTTGTTCAGCACCTCGATGTACTCCGGGAGATCCCCCGGCGGGTTGTACATGATTTCCGAGAAAATCACCTGTTGAGCATGGACCTGGAAAGCCAGGAAGAGGGTGAGGAGAGCCGCCAGGCACGGGCGGAGATTGGGGAGCGGGGTAGTCATAACGATTCTTTTTACGGATTGGGCGGGGTCGCAGGCAAACAAATCTGTGTTTCTCTGTCGAGGATCGGTTGCCCGGCCTTCCACTATAAGGCGATTCTTGATGCTGGGAAACGAATCTGGGCCTCTCAGGGGGCCGTGATCGGGGCTTGCGTCGTTGGTTCAATCTGTTTTTGTGGGAGGCATGAAGCATCCCTCCCTCTCTCGCCGCCAGTTCACCAAGGCGGCTGCCGCGAGCGCCGTATACAGCTTGATCCCCGGTCGCGTCATGGGCGCCAACGAGAAAGTGAACGTGGCCTTCATCGGCTGTGGAGGGATGGGGGCCGGCGACGCCAAGAGTGTGGCCAGGACCGGTTTGGTCAATCCGGTGGCCTTGTGCGATGTCGCCCTGGGCTCGAAACACACCGCCGGGACGGAAAAAGAGTTTTCCGGGATCCCCAAGTTCAAGGATTTCCGCAAGATGTTCGATCAAATGGGCAAGGAGATCGATGCCGTGACCGTTGGCGTACCCGATCATTCACACTTTCCCATCGCCATGCGGGCCATGTCCGAGGGCATCCACTGTTACGTGGAGAAGCCGCTGGCGCACACCTTTCAAGAGGTCGAACTCATGATGGCGGCGGAGAAAAAGTACAAGGTTTCTTGCCAGATGGGGAACCAGGGGCATTCCGGTCCCAACTATCATCAGTTCAAAGCCTGGAAAGAGGCGGGCGTGATCAAGGACGTGACCAAGATCACGGCTTACATGAATAGCGGCCGCCGCTGGCACGGGTGGAAGATCGACGGTTATCCCGAGGATCCGGTTCCCGAAGGGCTCGATTGGGACACCTGGCTGGGCACGGCACCGGCGCATCCATTTTCCAAGAAGCTGCATCCGGGTAACTGGCGGAGCTGGTACGATTATGGCAATGGAGCCTTCGGCGACTGGGGCCCTCACATTTTGGATACCTGTCATCGCTTTCTCAATCTCGGGATGCCGCACAAGATCACGGCGGTAGAACGTGATGGTCCGCACGATCTCATCTTCCCGCAGGCCACGACCATCCAATTCGATTTCCCCGAGCGCGAGGGCGAACCCGCCTGCGAGGTCACCTGGTACGATGGCACGAAGAACAAACCGGAACCGCCGAAGGAGCTCGATAAGGGACGCAAGTTAGAAAATGCCGGCAAGGTGATCTACGGCAAGGACCTCACTTTCAAAGGCACCTCTCACGGAAGTCCCTTGCGCATCATTCCCGAGACCAAGATGCGGGACATGGGGAAAGACCTTCCCAAGTTCGAGAGTGGTTCGGGACATCACCTGAATTTCATTCGCGGGGCCAAGGGCGAGGAAAAGACGCGTTCGCCTTTCCATGTCTCGGGACCGTTGAGTCAGATGTTCTGTCTGGGCGTCATTGCTCAGCGTCTCGGCGGCGAACTCGAGTTTGATCGCGAGACGAAACGCATCTCGAATAACAAGATCGCCGATGCCCTTCTCGAAGGACCGCCGCCGCGCAAGGGCTGGGAAGAGTATTACAAGCTGTAGTCTCCCCCGATCCCGAACCGCCCGTTCACTCACTCACTCGGGTTTGTGGGCCGCGCGCCGCCGGGCGGCCTCGCGCTCATCTTCGCTCAGGCTTGCGTTGAAGGTGGCGCCGAATCCGATGATTTGCCGGTAAACGTAGGATTCCCACGGATCCTCATCGCTTTCCCGCCGGGGATCCCCCGTCTTTTTCAGGTAGGCGTTGAGTTCGGCTTCGAGGCGTTTCTTCGTTTCCTGGTGGTTCGGATCGGCGGCCAGGTTTACGATTTGATCGGGGTCGTTCCGCACATCGTACAATTCTTCCGCCGGACGCTTGCCAAAACAGAGGTCGAAGGCTGCGGAGTAACGCTCTTGGTTCTTGGGGTCTAACATGAAGGTCTTCGTCGGACAGCCGTCGACGTCTCCGTGAAACGTTTTGTTGGAGGAAACGAAGGTGGGGCCGCCGGTGGGCCAGCGATCGGGTTTTTCGTTTCTCAGGTAGAGATAGTCCCGGGTGCGGAGCCCGCGTATGGGGTAGGTGGCTCCGTTAGGCCGGCACCAGGTGTGGCGTTCGAGGGCGAAATGGGCCCGATCGCGACTGGGCTCGATGATTCCGGCGGCCTGGGATTTCAAGAGCGGCAGAAGGCTCTGTCCGGCCATTTGGGCGGGGACGGCAATGCCCGCGGCATCGAGAAAGGTCGGTGCGAGGTCGATGTGACTGGTGAAGTCGTCCAGGGTGCGATCTGCCGGAATGGCCTTGGGCCAACGGATTGCCAGGGGCATGCGAACGCCCCAGTCATAGAGGTTTACCTTGGCCCGGGGAAAGGGCATGCCGTTGTCGCTCGTGACGACCACGAGGGTATTGTCCAATTCGCCCATGGATTCCAGGCGCTCTAACATGCGCTGTAAGTGTGCGTCCATCCACTCGATCTCGAAGGCGTAGTCGAGCAGGTCGCTTCGCACTAACGGAGTGTCCGGCCAGAACTTGGGAACGGAGACATCTTCGAGTTTCTTGCCGGAGCGGAGGCCGATGCCGTCCTCGTAAACGCGATGGGGTTCGGTGCAGCCGAACCAGAAGAAGAAGGGGGCGTTCGCGGGGCGCTTTTCCAGGAAGGCCTCGAAGTTGGCCGCGTAATCGCGCTCGTCGATGCCGCCGGGAACGGAGGCCATGCGCTTGTCGTTGTACTCTGCTCCCAGCGGCGGTCGCTTGAGTCCACCCACTTTCCAATCGCCCGGGCCCCAGCCCTTGCCGGTGAAGCCCACGTGATAGCCGGCATCCTCCAGCAGATGGGAACACAGCGGGTATTTTGCGGGAATGGTGCCGTAGAGGACGCCGGCTTGTTCCAGTTGCCAGATGTGTCTTCCTGTGAGGATGGAACTTCGCGATGGGGTGCAAGACGGGCAGGTGGCGAAGGAGTGCGAGAAGAGGACGCCCTCCTTGGCCACGCGATCGAAGGTCGGCGTGCGCGCCGTGGCGCTGCCCGTGGCGCTGGTATCGAGCCACGATTGATCGTCCGCCAGGGCAAAGAGGATGTTGGGCCTCGACGGGGGATCGTTGCCGGGTTCAGCGGCGCAGAGGAAAGCGGTCGTGAGGAGAACCGTGCTCAGGGTGTGGAAGAAAAGCGCTGGCGCATTCATGGAGCCCCATAATGACAGATTGTGGTGGCAAGGGAAGCCTCCGCTGGGTAACCTGTCTCTCATCTTTTCTCGCCTAGCTCGCGGATTTGGATAGGGTGGACCGACGAGATGGAGTCTATCAATATTACTGAAAAATTCGCGCTCATCAAGGAACACTGGCGTCCGAAGGTCGTGGCCGAATTGAACGGGCAGGAGCTCAAACTGGTGAAGTTCGAGGGAACCTTTCCGTGGCACCACCACGATGACGATGACGAACTGTTCCTGGTCTGGAAAGGAACGATGCGTCTTGAATTCAGAGACCGGATTGTCGAGTTGTCCGCGGGCGAGCTTTGCGTCGTTCCACGAGGGGTGGAACACCGGACGGCGGCTGATGTCGAAGCCGAGGTGCTGGTGTTTGAGCCAGCCGGCACGAGGAACACGGGAAACATCATTGACGACGAGTTCACCGCGCCGGGAGGGGTGAAGCTATGAACGACGGGGAGCGGTGGGTCACCTTTGACTGCTTTGGAACGCTGGTCGACTGGAATGGCGGTTTCCGCGGGATTCTCGAGCCGATTGCGGGTGATCAGGTGGACGCCCTCATTCAGGCCTATCATCGTCTCGAGCGTGAGCACGAGGCGGCGGCGCCTCACTGCTCCTATCGGCAGGTCTTGGCGTCGAGCTTGGCGGGTGCGGCCGCTCATTGCGGGATCCCTCTGGCTGCCGAGGATTCGAGCATCATCGCGGATTCGTGGGAACAGATTCGGCCCTTTGAAGATGTCGAATCAGCATTGGATGCGCTGCGGGGAGCCGGCTTTCGCCTCGGCGTGCTGACGAACTGTGACGATGATCTTTTTGAGACCACGTACCGGCATTTTGTGAATCGATTTGATTTGGTGGTCACCGCTGAGGACGTGATGGATTACAAGCCGTCGCTGAGCCATTTTCGACGCTTTCAGCGAACTACCGGCGTTGCCTCTGGACGATGGGTCCATGCGGCCTGCAGTTGGTTTCACGACATCGTTCCGGCGGCGAAACTCGGTCTTCCCTCCGTTTGGCTCGATCGAGACCGCACCGGGCATGACCCGTCCTTCGCCTCCGTTCGAATCACAGGCGCGTCCCAATTGGCAGATGCGGTTCACGGCCTCGTCTCGGACCAATCCGCCTAGTTTAGCCGCTCGTCGGTTGGTTCGTTTGGTAGGGCGATTTGACAAGTCCGCCGCTCCTCGGCAGATTCGGTGTGGTATGTTCAAACGATGTGCTCTCTACTTGGCTGGCATGCTAGGTGTGCTCTTCCTCTTCCAATGCGCGCACCATCAGCCTGCGAATCTCCCGACAGGAGATCGATCATCATCATCTACCGTTCAGGCCTCTGAGCAATCGGGCTCCGAGGGCGAGGGCGAGCGTGGCGGTGGCGACGGCTTGTTTCTTAGCCTGGGCAAGGCGCTCCTCGCTTGCGTGGCGCTGATCGGAATCATGGCGCTCGATGATAGTGATGATGACGATGATAACTTCGGTGTACGAGATCATCGGCCTGAAGTGCATCAGATGCATCGGGACGGATTTAGTTTCACCGGGCCGGGCGGTGCTGCTCCCGGGAGAGGGAGAGCGGCTGGAAGTCTATAGTTAGAAATTGCGAAGGGACTGAAGTCCCTGGCGCTTTCCTGAAATGTGGGTGACGAAGGCGCGATCAAAAGTGACGCCATTCTGTGAGAGGGCATCGAGATGCGGCGTGTGGATGATCTTGTTGCCGTAGCAGCCCAGGGTGTCCCAGCGCTGATCGTCGGTGAGGAGAAAGATGATATTCGGCAGGCGTCGCGACGGTGTCTCGGACCCATGGGAGAGAAGGCCGGAGAGAGCGAGGATGAGGAGCGAGTGAAGTTTCATTTGTTCAAATGGGAGAGCCATGTGATGCGGACACTCTTGTCCGCCGGATGGGTGTTCTTATTTGCCGGAGAGTATCTGAAGACTGGGTGCCCACTAGCGGAGCCAGGCGTTCTTCACCTCGGGGTCGCCGGCGGTGTTGAGACGTCGCATTTGTTCATCTGAAAGGGTGACCTTCAAGGCGTCGATGTTTTCCTGCACCTGTTCGATACGGCTCCCGGCGATGATGGGGAGGACTGGGGGATCACTCTGGCGCATCCAGGCGATGATGACCTGATTTGGCGTGGCCTCGACTTCGGCCGCGACGTCTCGGAGGACCGTCAATCGT
>JANQJH010000096.1 GCA_028281705.1 Verrucomicrobiales bacterium | reverse complement strand
ATCTCCTCGCACAAAGCGCGCCTGCAAGCAAATTAGTCCCCGAGGCGAGGACGCACAGCGCCGACCGCAGCCCAGCGCCGTCGCGGATGAGAGACAAGGCCGCGCCCAGAGCAAAAGCCCCGGCGGCGATGCCAAAGCAAATCGAACTCCAGTGGTAGCGAACCGATGCTTTCACGCAGAGAAGTTACCCGATCTCTGAGCAAGTGCAAGAAAGCCCGCCCAACAACCCTATGGGGCACTGGTCTTCTTTTTGATCAGCTCAATCGACTTCGCCGCGAATCGTTTCCCCAAGGTCTTGTATCCTTCGACGGAGTAATGCAGGTCGTCGTTGATCTCCTTGCCCTGCTTGTTGCGCCCATCGTTCAAGTCGTCGGTATTCACCCAGGCACCCCGCGGATCCGCCTTCGCCACCTCGACTTGAGCTTTCCGGATCATCGTCCAGTGCGGGTATCTCTTGTTCTCCATGTCAAAGTCGCTCAGCCGGCCGAGAACAAAGTTGATCTCCTGGCGCTCCAAATCTCCAGCCAGCTGCCCAATCAATCCTTTCATGCTGGCGGCATACACGCTCCCATGTTTCTCCCTGGCATCCCGTTCACCTTGCATCCAGACAAAAAGTCACCGAGGCGAACTCCTTCCCTTCGATGGCCGCATTGACCTTCTTCATCAATCGGTCATAGAGATCACCCGTTGCCTTTGGCTCCGCGCCTTCCGCCGGTTTCCACGCCTTGTACCAACGCCGAATCGGCTGCCCGCCGAGAGCATCCTTCACCACAATCACATTTTCCTTGCCAAACGCCGCCTCGACCGCCGGCGTGAAAGAAATGTCCGGATCAAGCCCGGCCATATTCGATTGGCCCGAAAGGATGAAAAGATGCTTGTCCGCCTCCGCCGCATGGACGGAAACCACGGAAACAAGCGCGACCAGGATTGCGATGTATCGGTATTTCATTCTTCTTCTCCGCTTGAATCGACATTGGCTACCCGTGGAAAGGATTCAAGCCCAAAGTCCCATGGTGGTCCCACGACTTTATCGAGATCGGAATGACTCGGTACGCCGCCTGGCACATCCGACGAACGCGATCGTTCAATCGGCATCGTGATTCTCAGCCGCACGCGTCAAGGTACCGAGGTGGTCGCCGTGCTTCCATGCCTCTGTGAGGGCAACCTCAAACCCAGCTCTTCGAGGAAGGCCAAGCGGAGAATAGCCCACCGCCTTGGCCGCTCCATCGCCATAGAGAGCCGAAAAACATGTGGGGTAGGCCTCACTGGATTCAATCGCACGGAGGACCTCGCGCGCCGAGGCGATCTCATCCGTGGAAAGTGTCGGTGCGTATCCCGCGAAAGCGAGACTCCGCCCTTCCTGAAGCATCATCTCAGACAAGCGCCGAGGTAGGCCGTGGCGTCGCTGGTGGGCTGCGCGAAAGATCGCGGCCCAAGTTTCCCGGACAATGTAAGTCTCCGTGGGGTCGATATCCGTCCAAACCTGGATCGTCACCCATCGGGCGGCGTTTTCGTCTGTAAACTGATTCATCGCCGCAGAAAAACGCCAGTCGGCATCCGAGAGACTCCTCTCCGTCCATCCGTTTCGAGGCTCGTCCACCGGAACGATCATGAGCCGATACCGATCCGGCAGCATCGCCAACTCCTCCGCCACGTGCTCGGCCGTCTCCGAGACGCATCTTTCAGCATCCAGAGCCATCAAGGCGTCCAAGTAAGCCGGCTGACGCTTCCCCATCGGGCTGAACATGCCCAGTGGAAGCGCTTCCTCGGCCCCTTTTCCCGAAACCAAGGACACATACGCCTCAAAGCGAGACGTTACGTCCTCGATGCGGTAGATCCGGCAAAGTTCGGGAAGAATCGGGACAAAGGAGATTTCCATTGATCTGATACGCTGTCTGCACGCAAGCTGCTGCTAGCCTAGAATCCACAGAATACTCATATCGGGCAATAACACTACCTACGTAGTCATGTGACGAGGGTACCTTTGACCAGCTCCGGATTCATCTCAGGCGCGCCAGGGGGCGCGATCAACACGGGACGCCCGTCTACTTCGACCAGTCTTGCCCGCCCGGCGCCTGGATTGAGATCGAGAATGACTCGCCCATCCTCGATCCCACACGAAATCACCGCCCCTTCAGAAAGCCCCAGCTGTTTCCTGATCTCAAGCGGAATGACCAACTGCCCCTTGCTTGATAAAGTCGTCGTCACAAGACAATCTTACCGAAGGGGGCAAGGGCTTCAAGAAAGCAGATTGCCAAGCTCCTTTCCGTCTCTACTCCGCCATCACCCAATGAAAGGCGTTGGTGAGCATCCTCACGAAGTTCCCATTCTCGAAATCCTTCACGTGGCCTAGCGAGGTATAGAAGACCCGGCTGCCCGATTGGGTCTGATGGGTCCAGGCCACGGGCTCATGGGGTTCGACGTCTCCGGCGCGCCCCATGAGGAGCACCTGAGTATTTCTCGCCAGGGGCAACACCTGATAAAGGCTTCCTCCTGTAGGAAACTCGTTGCGCGTCACGCCCTTTAGAATCGGATGCTCCCGGCCGCTGTCGGCCACCCAGGCATAGGTCGGGATCTTGTTCCCGTGGTGCCCATGATAGTTGCCACCGAGGATGGCGCCGTCAAAACGCTCCCACGTGGCATGGCCCGCTGGCGGCGGTCCTCCGCGTAGGGAAAAGGCGTGGCTCGCCGTCCGCACGCCGATCACCGGCTTGCCTGCCGCGATGAAATCGCGCACCACTTGGAGCTGCCCCTCCGGCAACGTGCGCCGCCGCACACTGAGACAGAGCACATCGGCGCTCTCGAGCGCATCGATTCCGGGAAAGGCATTCTTGTCCTCCGGATCGGCATGGACCACGTGCACGCGGAAGGCATCCGCCAGGCGCTTCTCAGCGAACGCCGGGAGCGTATCCTTCGTCAGGTACTCTTTCTCCCCAATCAACATCACGAGATCCTTGCGCGTGTCTTTGGAAAAGTGAAAGGGCGCCCCTCCCAGTAGCTGATCGCTCGTGATCGTTGGGCAAACGTATTTTTCCACATGCTCGACCACCAAATCCGTCCCCCGAAAATGCGTCACGTAGGGCGGCATCTTGGGATTGTACATCGTATCCGTCATGTCCCGCATGAGGACGACGTTCTTCCCGCTCCTGGCCATCTGACGCAGCCCGAAGGGACGACCCAAGACACACATGTTAGTGTGCACCCCTACCAAAATGACGTTCTTCACACCATGCTGTTCCAGGAGATTCCAATTTTCCTTCCCGTCGTCGGTGATCGCATCCTTGTCAGGATCGATCGTCAGCCCCTCCGTCTGACGAATCCAGGGCGCCTTGGGATTGCGACCTCGTTCCTCCAGTTCGCTGGCCCAGGCCGCATGCGCCTCGGCTTCATCATCTTCACCGCCGTCAGAGTGATCGATGGGATACTGCGCCCTCTCCTCGTGTTCGTCGATCCAGTGGAGCCACTGCTCGATGCCCTCGGGATGATTCTTTGCCGCCGGCGCCGCCAGGGCCCGCGCTCTCGCAGGATGATCCTTGTAAAAGTCGAGGCAGGAGGAGGGCGCATGGATGATCAGGGCGCCGGCATCGCGGGCATGCGCCAGCACGGCATCCATGCGAGAAACCATCTCCCCTCCACGCAGGGTGGCATTGAGACAGTGATGGGCATCCCACATGTCGCACACGATGACCGCAGTCTCACTCGGATCCCAACGCTCCCGTTTGAACTCTAGGGCGTGCTTCCCTGGAGCCTCTTCACTCTCCGGCCGATGCCGCAAGGTCAAATCGAAGGCCATGGACGGGAGCACCGGGAGAAAGCCCAGCAGACAGATCGAGAGGCGCCAAAAAGGGATGGTCATTCCCCAGATTAACCGAACCTCACCGGCGGAGGTCAAGCGACGAACGAACGGAAGGGAGGATACCCTAGACGGCCCAATCCAGCAGCGGAAAATGACCTCGAATTCCCTCGCAGGTTTCGCTTGGGAACTGTTCAAGTAGACACGATGGTCCCCCCGCCGCCGATGACACGTGACCCCTTAATCGCCCTCGAGAAACACTTTGGTTTTCGAAAGTTCCTCCACGGTCAGGAGCGCGTCATCTCGGCCATCTTGAGCGGGAAAGACGGCCTCGTGGTCATGCCCACCGGCGGTGGTAAGTCGCTTTGTTACCAGCTCCCGGCGCTGATTATGGACGGCGTCACCGTGGTCATCAGCCCGCTCATCGCCCTGATGAAGGATCAGGTGGACGCGCTGCTGGCCAAGGACATTCCGGCGACGATGATCAACAGCGCCGTGCCCCAGGCGGAGCAGATGGAACGCATTCGCCAGATGCGGGAGGGCGCCTATCGTTTGGTCTACATCGCTCCCGAGCGATTTCGCAGCGAGGTTTTCACCCGCGCCTTGAAAAATGCCTCCATCGCCCTCTTTGCCGTGGACGAAGCCCACTGTCTCTCCCAGTGGGGGCACGATTTCCGGCCGGACTATGTCCGCTTGGGCCAGGCCCGGGAGTGGCTGGGAAACCCGCAAACCGTGGCTCTCACAGCCACCGCCACGCCGGAGGTCCGCGAAGACATCCTCACGCATTTGCGATTGCGCGAGCCCTACCAATGCGTCACCGGTTTCGAGCGCCCAAATCTGAGCCTAACCATCCGTCACGTGGAGAAGAAGGAACAGAAGTTCCGTCGCATCGTGGCCCTTGCAGAAACGCATCAGACGGGCATCGTCTACTGCGCCACGCGCAAGAGCGTTGACGAACTGTCGGAACGGCTCCATCGGGCGCGAGTCTCCGTTGTCCCCTATCATGGCGGCATGAGCGATGAAGAACGGGCCCGGGCACAGGAACTCTTCATCAAGCGGGAACGTCACGTCGCCGTGGCGACGAACGCCTTCGGCATGGGCATCGATCGCTCGGATGTCCGTTTCGTGGCCCACTACGAAGTGCCCGGCAGCATCGAGGCCTACTACCAGGAGGCCGGCCGCGCCGGACGCGACGGCGAGCCCTCCGTCTGTGAACTCCTTTTCAACTATGCTGACACCCGTACCCAGGAGTTTTTCATCGAGGGAAATAATCCGGCCCCGGACGTCATCCAACAGGTCTATCGCTGTCTCATCCAGTGTGCCGACGAACGTCACGAGATCCGGATGCCTTTGAGAGACCTCGCCGCCCTGGCCGATCTGAAAAACACCATGGCGCTCAGCACCACCCTCTCCATCCTCGCGCGGCACGGCTACCTGACCCGTTTCGACATCCCCGGGGAACGCCTGCGAGGGACGCGACTCCTCCAGCCCAGTGTGGGCCCCTTCGATCTCGAGCTCGATTGGGCCGCCCTGCGAGAAAAGGAACGCCGGGATCGCGCCAAGCTGACTGCCATGGTCGGGATCTGCTACAGTACCAACTGCCGGCAACAGGATATCCTGGGCTATTTCGGCGAGTCCGCGGCCGGCATCTGCGGCTCCTGCGACCGCTGTCAAAATGATGGCGGCCGGGAATTCCGCGAACCCACACCCGAGGAACGGCTCGTGGTCCGTAAGGCGCTGAGCGGCGTGGGACGGATGTCACGCAAGACCCGGGCCACCGGCTGGGAGGGCCGCTACGGCAAGGGCCGGGTCATCCAGATGCTCGTCGGAAGCCGTTCGCGTGAGATCTTGAATGCTCGCCTGGATGAGCTGAGCACCTACGGGATTCTAAAAGACACCGGCACCGCCTACCTCAACGCGCTCTTTCGCGAAATGCAAGAGATCGGGCTCGTCCGCATCAGCGTCGGCGAGTACCCGCTCGTCACCCTGACACCCAAAGGCGAGGAGGTCATGCACGACCGTCAATCCTACCGCATGCGTTTCCCCGAACCGCCAAAGAGCAGCGCCCTCACTCCCACAACCACCGGCGGGCGCGATGACAACGGTGAAAGCGACGACACCGAACTGCATGAAATGGGATTCGATCAGGCGCTTTTCGACAAACTGAAAGAGAAGCGCACGGAACTCGCTCAAGGCAAACCGCCCTATGTCGTGTTCCCCAACGCCACCCTGGAATTTTTCACGCGCCTGCGCCCCACCACCCGGGTCGCCGGCGAGCGCATCCGCGGCGTGGGAAAAGCCAAGGCCGCCACCTACCTCGACGCCTTCCTCCAAGTGATCCGCGATCACGAGGCGGAGACGTCTTCCGAATCGTAGGGGAACGCGTGCTTTGCTTAGCCGCTCAACCCATGGGTCTCGTAGCGGAGAAGGGACTAAAGTCCCTGGCACTTTCCAAGAATGCGGGAGGGACTTCAGTCCCTCGGCTATTGGACGAGATAATCAGTCTTCCCCCATCGCAATCCGTAGTATCTCTTCCTGGCTGACTCCCTCGATGTCCGTCAGCTCCCCGCGAATGGCCCCTTCCCGCATGACGAGGATGCGATCGCACATGCCAATCACCTCCGGAAGTTCCGAGCTGATGACGATGACGGCTTTTCCCTCACCGGCTAACTGATTGATCAATTGATAGATCTCGTACTTGGCCCCGACATCGATTCCCCGGGTGGGCTCATCGAAAATGAGGACTTCGGCGTTGCGAAAGAGCCATTTGGCCAGCACCACCTTTTGCTGATTGCCTCCGGAAAGCAGTCCGGCGCCCTGCTCCGCGTGGGGAATCTTGATGGAAAACCGGTCGACATACTGATCAAAAGCGGTGGATTCCTGGGCGCGGTTGATCAGGCCGCCCCGGGAAAACTGATCCAGGTTGGGCAAGCCGAAGTTTTCTCTCACCGAAAGGCCAAGCACCAATCCCTGAGCTTTGCGATCCTCCGTCAAAAGGCAAATCCCGGCGGCAATGGCCTCGCGTGGCGAACGCAGTTTGAGAGACTTTCCGTCCAACTGGATCTCCCCGCCCACTCTGGGATCCGCGCCAAAGATGGCCCGGGCCAACTCCGTCCGTCCGGCCCCCACCAGTCCGGTCAACCCCAAGACCTCACCGCGGCAGACGTCAAACGACACCGGATCCAAGGCCTCGTTCCGTTTGAGATCACGCACCGCGAGACGCACCTCCCCGATCGCCGTGTCACGCGCCGGAAACTCGTTCTCCAACTTCCGCCCCACCATCAACTCGATGAGGCGATCCCGCTCCAGCGTCTTCGCCGCTTCGGTGGCCACATGCTCCCCATCGCGCAAGATGGAAACGCGATCGGCCAGGCGATCGATCTCTTCCAGGCGATGACTGATGTAGATCACACCCATGCCTTGCGACGTGAGTTCATCGACCACGGCAAACATCCGATCGACTTCTTTGTGAGAGAGCGCCGCACTGGGTTCGTCCATCACGAGAATGGAGGCCTCCCGGGAAAGCGCCTTGACGATCTCGACGACCTGCTGCTGGGCTACCGTCAAGGTCGATACCAGGGCGTGGGGATCCAGTTCCACGCCGATCCGTTCCAAAAGCGCCTCGACCATCGCGACCTGCGCCGCCCGATCGATGAAGAGCCCACGGGAACGACGCTCGTTGCCCAGACAAACGTTATCCACCACGGAGAGTGCCGGGATCAGATTGAATTCCTGATAGATCACCGCAATCCCATGCCGCTCCGCATCCATCGGCCTCCGAATCTCCACGGACTCTCCCTTCACGCAAATCGTTCCCGAATCAGGCCGATGCGCCCCGCTGAGCACCTTGATCAGCGTGCTCTTCCCCGCCCCATTCTCCCCCAACAAGGCCAGCACCTCGCCTTCATTGAGCGTGAGATCCACATTCTTCAACGCCTGCACGCCAGGAAAAGCCTTGGCAATCCCTCGCATTTCCAAAAGAGGCGTCAAACACTCCGCAACCATAAAACCTAATCTTAATCTTACACTTTAACGATTCCCTACACGGACTCAGTCCCGGCTCCGCTTGAGAAGGCCACTATGTCGAAAACGGTCCACACAAACCGCAAAGATGATCACCACTCCAATGATGATCTCCTGGATATGATTCTCCCACCCCTTGAGGGTGGAGCCCAACTTGAGCACGACGATGATGAGCGCGCCGATCATCGATCCCAAAATACTGCCCGAACCTCCGCTCAGACTCGCGCCGCCAATGACCACGGCGGCGATGATTTCGAGTTCCAGCCCCACGGAAGCCGTGGGATCCCCGAGATTGAGACGCGAAAGCTGCATGAGACCGGCGAGGCCGAAAAAGAGACCCGCGATGGCATAGATGGCCATCTTCTTCCACTGCACCCGAATGCCACAGAGGCGGGCGGTGTCCTCGTTGGATCCCAAGGCGAAGACGTGGCGCCCAAAGACCGACCGGCGCATGACGAGGATCATGACAATGGCAAGGAAGGCGGTGAGCCAAACTCCCGGCGGCAAGGGAAAGAAATGCCTGAAATCCGTCCGTTCCAAAATGGATCGCACCGGGTGCTCGTTGCCGTACTTGGCCGTGTAGTTCACCGTTTGATTGTTGGCGATCCATTTGGCGACACCCCGGGCGATCCCCATCATTCCCAATGTGACAATGAAAGGGACGATCCGCAATCCGGCAATCAAGGCCCCATTGATCGCTCCGGTGAGCCCGCCGACCAGGACACAGCAGAGGATCACGAGGGGAAAGGGCACGCCCAGGAGAATGCACTTGGCGCCGACCACACTACTCAGAGCCACCACCGAGCCGGCGCTCAAATCGATCCCGCCGCTGATGATGACCATGGTCATGCCCATGGCCCCCAAGGCCACGACGACGGTTTGCACGAGCAACAAGTTCCACGTGCTCCCGGTAAAGAGGATGTGACTAACGTCGCTGACGGCAAAAAACCCAAGCACGACAAAGAGCCCGATGAAGGGCTCGATGACTTGTCTGACCGCCTTCCATTGCATCATTTGGGTAAGTTTATTCATGAGCACGTTCGATTCTCTCAGGCGACCGATTCATCCGCCCCCGTCGCTGCTAACATAATTGCATGTTCCGTCCAGTCCGCCGCGGGCTTGACCGCGACCAATTCCCCTCGCCGCATGACTCCAATGGTGTCACAAACGCCTAACAACTCCGGCAGATAGGAACTGACAAAAAGAACGGCCTTGCCCTCGGCCGCGAGCCGCCCCATGAGCCGGTAAATCTGCTGCTTGCTCGCCACGTCGATCCCTCGCGTCGGCTCATCGAGCAAGAGCACATCCGACCCGTGATGGAGCAGTCGCGCGATGGCGACCTTTTGCTGATTTCCTCCGGACAGCTTCCCCATTTCCTGATCCGGCCCGCTCGTCTTCACCCCGAGTTCATCGATCCAGTGCTCGGCCGCCGCTCGCTGCGCGCTCTCGCGAATCCAGCCGTAGCGGGTCAAAGGCTTGAGATCGCTCAGGGTCAGGTTGTCGGCCACATGTCGATTGAGAAGCAGTCCCTCCTCCTTGCGATTCTCGCTCAGCAAACCGAGGCCTTCACGCAGCCGCTCGTGCGGCCGCGAACCTGGAAGCCGTTTGCCGGCACGTTCCACGGATCCTCCAGTCATCGGATCGAGGCCAAAGATGCTGCGCAGGGTCTCCGTCCTTCCAGCCCCGACCAAACCCGCCAGGCCAAAAATCTCGCCGGTGTGCAATTCGAGGGACACCTTCCTCGGCTTGTCCAGTCCTGAGACTTCCACCACCTGGAGAACGGAATCCCCCATGGCATGCGGCGGAACCGCGTAAATGTCAGATACTTCCCGCCCCACCATGAGGTGCACGATCTCGTCCAGAGAAGTCTGGCTCATGCTTTCTCCACTCCCGACGGATTTGCCGTCACGCAGCACGGTGTAACCATCGCAGACCGCCTGGCACTCCTCCAGGAAATGGCTGATGTAAATCACACTGACGCCCCGATCCCGGAGCCGGCGGATGACGGCGAACAGGCGTTCCGTATCCGCCTGCGTGAGGCTGCTCGTGGGTTCGTCCATGATGACCACTCGCGGATCACTGACCAAGGCTCGGGCGATTTCAACCAGCTGCTGCTGGGCAATCGTCAATCGCCTCACCGTCGTCTGCGGATCGATTGCCTGAGCACCGAGTTCCTCCAGCGCAGCCGAGGCCCGATCCTGCATTTCCTTGCGGTTCAACCACCCGAACCGCTTCGGCTCCATGCCTAACAAGACGTTCTCCGCCACGCTGAGATCCGGCGCCAGATTGAGCTCCTGGTAGATCATCGAGATCCCCTGATCCCGGGCCTGCAAGGGATTGGTCAGGCGCAGATCCTCGCCATCGAGCTTGATCTCCCCCGCATCCCGCGAACAGGCCCCGCTGAGAATCTTCATCAGGGTGCTCTTGCCCGCCCCATTCTCGCCGATCAAGGCATGCACCTCCCCCGGCTGGACCATGAGCGAGGCCCCATCCAGAGCCTTCGTCGATCCGAAATGCTTCCGGACTTCCGAGAGTTCCAGCCGCGCCGTCTCCATCAGCTCTCGTCCTTTTGACCGGCTAGTCGAGATACTTGTCGATTGGCGGATTCACGAGTTCGGAGTGTTTTGCCATGTTCTCCTTCGTGATTAAAACCACGCCGGTGTCGATGCGTTTCTCCACCGGTTTGCCTAGAATGTTGGCCACGACGTTAGCCACCCCGAGCTCGCCCATCGCGAGGGGGTTCTGCACCACCAGCGCATGCAGATCACCATCTTCCAAATCGACGATGGACTGCCGCCCCGTGTCGAAGCCGATGACCTTGACCTTGCCTCCGGCAAGCCCGGCCTCGGCCAGGGCGCTCGTCATCGCCACCGTCGTGGTCTCGTTAGGGCAGAACACCCCGCCCATGGCCGCAATCTCCGGTCGTTTGAGCATGTTCTCCGCCTTCTGGCGGGCGATGTCCACCGTCGCTCCTCCGTATTCCTTGTCGGTCAGCACTTCGATCTCTTCATACTCCTTGATCGCATCGAGGAATCCCTGTTCTCGCTTGCTCGTACTGGCCGATCCCTCCTGATAGCGGAAGAGAACGACCGTTCCCGTGCCGTTGAGCAGCTGGGCCATGTGCTTACCGGCCATTTGCCCCCCCTTGTAGTTGTCCGTGGCCACGAAACTCACATAATCTTCGGTGTTTAGCCCGGAGTCGATGATGACCACGGGGATACCCGATTTCATCGCCATTTCCACCGGCGGGACCAGGGCCGTGTCATCCAACGGCGCCAGGACAATCCCATCGACCCCGGTGGTGGCAAAGGTCTCCACGACTTGAATCTGAAAATCGCGATCGTCTTCTTTCAAGGGCCCTCTCCACTGGACCTCCACATCGATCCCGGCCGCTCGCAGCTCCCGCTCCGCTTTCTCCGCCCCGGCGTGCACCGCCTCCCAAAACTCGTGGGTCGTCCCCTTGGGGATCACGGCGATCCGGAAACCCGTGGGTTCCTTTTTTCGCAGGCAGCCGCTCCCCAAGAAGAGGGCAGCGAGTAAGAAGAGAGGCAGGGAGAAGCGCTTCATTTTGGCTATGTAACAATCGAGCAGGCCGGTGTCCAGGCATTGGTTAAATTGACCTCGCCGGAATAAAATGCGGCCTTGATGCTCCTGGAACTTGATACCAGACTTTGCCGCCATGGAAAACGTGATCATCATCGGAACCGGATGCGCCGGTTGGACCGCCGCCATCTACAGCGCTCGAGCGAACCTCAAACCGCTCGTCCTCGCGGGTGACATGATCGGAGGACAGCTGACGACCACCACCGAGGTGGAAAATTACCCAGGCTTTCCCGAAGGTGTCATGGGGCCCGAGCTGATGATGAAGATGCAGAAGCAAGCCGAGCGCTTCGGAACGCGGATCGACTACGTCGCCGCCACACACGTGGAGAAACGTGCGGACGACACCTTCCTCGTCGAGGCGGGAGAGAAATCCTTCGAAGCCCGCTCCATCATTATCGCCACCGGAGCCTCGCCCAGACATCTCGGACTCCCCAATGAGAAAGACTTGATCGGCCGGGGACTGACTTCCTGTGCCACCTGTGACGGCGCCTTCTACCCCGACGTTCCGGTAGCCGTCATCGGCGGGGGCGACTCCGCCTGCGAAGAGGCCGGGTTCCTCACCAAATTCGCCTCCAAGGTCTATCTCATCCACCGTCGGGACGAACTCCGGGCCTCCAAGATCATGGCCGACCGAACCCTGGCCAACGAAAAGATCGAGCCCGTGTGGAACAGCGTGGTCAAAGAGTACCTCACCGACGACAAGGGTGAGATGGAGAAAATCCGTCTGGAAGACACCGTCACCGGTGAAGAGAGTTTGTTAGACGTGAAATGTGTTTTTGTCGCCATCGGGCACATTCCCAACACGCAGTTCCTCGGCGACCTCATCTCCCTGGACGAGAACGGCTACATCATTCAGGAGAAAGGCACGCAGACCAGTCTCGAAGGCGTGTTTTCCGCGGGGGACGTGGCTGATCACGTCTATCGGCAGGCCGTGACCGCCGCCGGCTCAGGCTGCGCCGCCGCCCTGGACTCCGAACGCTACCTGACGGAGAAGTTCGAGTAGCGGCAGCCCTGAGGCTTTCCTGAAGACCAACGTCCCGCCGGTCCCTCAATCGGATACTCGTTACTCGTTCCGCCTTCACTCCTTGAGTTTGAGGGTCAGACGCCCGTCCCGCACCTCAAGGTGCTCGATCCCGTCGGAGAACTGCTTCCAAAATCCGCCGTCCTCACCGAACTCTTGTATAAAGTCCTTTCCCTTCATTCCCCCTAACCAGGCACTGGGCAGTGGGATGCCACCTAACGAAACGCCTTTGAGAATCACCTCGGCCCGCGTTCCGTCGAACACGACGCCAAACCCCGCCTTGATGCGAACGGTCTTTCCTCCAAGCAGGGGAACGTCCTCATCCATGGGCACGATCACCTTCACACTGACAAGATCCCTGGAGAGATCCACGGCCACGTGCCTCGCCGCATCGGGATCATTCTTCGCGATCAGGGCATTCAACTCCCGCTCCGTGAGGTGCAGTTCGCGCCCGGCGAGATCTTCCTCATACGCCTCCGCTCGAGGATCTTGTCCAGTCGGCTCACCATCGGCGAATGAACCCTCCGCCGGCGCCTCCGGCAGCACTTCCCCTCCGAGGGCCGCTTCCTCGAGAAGTTCCAGTTTTCCCTCCAGTTGCTCGTTCTCATCCACCGAGAGAGCCACGGGACGGAGTTCGGAGGCGTAGAGATAGTGTTTCGCCCACCACAACATCGCTCCCGCCGAGACCACGGCAGTGACGAGCATGATGAGCAAGACTTGGCCGCAGCCGAAACGGCGTTTCGTTCCCCCCTCTGCAGCAGCGTTTTCGCTCATGGCGTGAACCTCGCGACGCGGGCCGAGCTTGTAAAGTGCCCAGCTTGATCAATAAGTCTCGCCTATGACCGTATTCGAACAACTTGGGGAAGAAGGCATCGCGGCCGTGGTTCAGGGCTTCTACCGGCGCGTCCGGTCCGATGACCTCATCGGCCCCATGTACCCCGCCGATGACTGGGAAGGATCGGAAGCCCGGCTTCGCGATTTCCTCGTCTTTCGTTTCGGCGGGCCCCAGCGCTACATCGAACAGCGCGGTCACCCGCGTCTGCGCCGGCGGCACTTCCCTTTCAAAATTGGCATTCCCGAACGCGATCGCTGGCTCCTGCTCATGAGCGCCTCCATGGATGAATGTGAGGTTCCCTCAGCCGCTCGCGCGGAAATGGATGCTCTCTTTCTCCAAGTCGCCGATTTCATGCGCAATCAACCCGAGTAAGGTGATACTGGCGGAGCGCCGGCAAGACACCCATGCCACCCTTCAAAAGGCAAATCCAAAGCCGATGTGAAAACTGCCCTTGGGCTCGCCCTTGCTGCGGTTCAGATTGAACCCGTAATCCATCCGCAGCGGGCCCACCGGAAGATCATAGCGCAGGCCGACCCCAGCCGCATAGTGCATCTCGTCGAGGCTGATCTCGTCGATGGATCCGAGGAGATTCCCCGCGTCGGCAAAAATGGCGAAGAGAAAGGAATCCCGCAGGGGAATGGAGTATTCGGCATTGAAGGTGGTGAAGAACTCGCCACCCGTGGGATGGTGCCTCGCGTCCTCGGGACCCAGCTCTCGTTCGGGAAAACTCCGCACCGTTCGGCTTCCCCCGCTGAAGAATCGCAGATCCACCGGGATCACATCCTGATCGCCCAGTGGCTGCATCGCTCCCCCTCGAATGCCGAGGCGAAGCTCCGTGTTCTTCGGAAGCTGCCAATAGTGGGCCAAGCGCATCTGGCCACGAACAAAGGACACGTCACCCACCAGAGCTGACGTTGCGTAGTCGAGCGAGGCTTCAAAAATATAACCATGGCCACGAGTCTCCAGATCACCTTGGTGATCCCAACTGTACGATGCTCCAAAAAGCTGTACCTGATAGTCCTCCGGGCCTATATCGACATCGACGAAGGAATTCTCGGTCAGCGACACATGGGTGAATCCACCATAAAGGCTGACCGTGGAGTGTTCGGTCAGGGGATAGCTGAGCGTCGAGAGGATTCCGATCTGCCATTTCTCATAACCTGGCAAATCCCGGGATCCCGTGAATAACTGAATTCCAAAGCGCCAGCGGGAATCGAGAAACCAGCGATCCAGGTAATCGATCTTCCCCTGAATGCCCCGGCTGTTCCACTCCAAGTGACTTCGGAATTCCCGTCCATAACCAAACAGATTGCGATTGGTATAACTGGTGCCGAGGATGGCTCCGTCAAAACTGCCGAAGCCACCAAAGAAACCCAGATTTCGAAACTCGGCCTCTTCCACGACCACTTCCACCGCCATCAATCCGTCGCCGAGGGGCACCGGGTTCACCTCCATGGTATCGTAGATGCCCGTCTGGATGAACTCCCGGTAGATCTTATTGATTTCGACAGGATCATAGGGCTTCTCTAGCAATCGCTCGAACCGCTTGGCGACAAAGGACTCCGGAAGATCCTCGTTGCCCGACACTCGGACCTCGGTGATGCGGTACATGACGCCCGTATGAACCGCCAACTCCACCACCACGTCGGACTGCGTCAAGACGTCCTCCGGCTGACCACTCAAGACCTCCACCGCCGCGTCGAAATAACCACGTTCGTGCAGGGCCTTGAGAAGTTCACCGGGAAGCGCTCGCATGTTGGCCACGTTGAGAGGTTTGCCCACGTAGGGCTCGGCCAAACGATTCAACTTGGCAAACAACCGCCCCTCGATCCCGGTCAATTCAATGGCCGCGATCTTGTAGGCCGGGCCCTCCACCACCCGGACGACGA
>JANQJH010000028.1 GCA_028281705.1 Verrucomicrobiales bacterium | reverse complement strand
GTTAGGCGATAGCGCCGGCCCGGCAAGGGGAGCAGCGGTTCCCCCAGGACAAGCGCTCGACCGTCTCCGGCAGCGGCAAAGCGGAGGCCGGCAAACCGCGCGCCAGCCGCCTGGTCCACGTAGCGGTGCAGCGCCGCCACGGAAGTGAGGCAAAGATTGGCTGGTTGTGGAAACGCCTCCCTCACCCGCACCAGGTCCAATGGCGCTCGATGCTCCTCCGCCACCAACTGCCCTCCCATCGCCGCCGGAGAGAATCCTACCGACAGCCAACCCGCCAGTGCACGCCACTCGAGATCGCTCGGCAAACGGCCGACGGGAAGCCTCCGCCCCCAGGGGATCAAGGCGCCACCACCGTCATCACATTGAAACACACCGCAGGCCGGAAGCAGACGAATCGCCTGCCGGTCCTTCGGGTCGACCACCTCCCCGCGAAGCCACAGGGCTCTCGGCCGCGAGCTCCAGGCAATCTCCAATCCGTCGATTCCCAGAACCTCGGACAGGGCCTCCCGCGACACGTCCGGATGCATGCGCACCACCATCTTCATCATCACTCGATCGCTTCCCAGAGTGCATCGATCCGCGTCTTCAAAGCCTCACGCTGTTCCGCATTCGCCACCCATTCCGACCGGTTGGCCAGGAGACTCAATCGATCCCTAGCACCTTCACGTTCCTCCACCGCCAGGTCGGGCAACTCCTCGGCCAGCCGCTCGAGATCCGTGGCCAAGTTCTCGGCATTCGGGGGCTCGTGTTCTCGTCCGCGCGGGTGCTCATGCGTCCCTTGCTCGCGGTCCGTCTCGCTGATGGTCTCGTCCACGAGGGCCATGAGAACTTCTTGCTGCTCTTCCAAATCCCAAATGTGGCGCAGCACCCAGAGATCAGAGACCACCGCTTCGCCCCGGCCGCACAAGAGAGCGCTGGCCGCCATCAAACGCTGCAACTTCACCGCCCGCCGATCCGAGAGGGAGAGCCCGGCCGCACGGATCCGCCCGATCACCCGTAAATAGGCCTCGTGTATCCCCGAGAGATCCACCTGGGGCAGCGCCCGTTGCACCTGGCGGATCTCCTCCACGCCGAGGCTCCCGCTCGGACGATCCCGCCGGTGTTCCAAGGTCCATCCGGCCTTGAGCACGCGGCCCAGTGCCTCTTCCTCGACATTGTCACTCCGCACCCGCAGGAGAAAGCGATCAAAGAGAGCCTGCAAGGATTCCTCCTGCGGCAGACTGTTGCTCGCTCCGATGACCGAGAGCAGTGGCAGGTCATGCACCTGACGGCCACGCCGCAACACCCGCTCGTTCAAGACGGTGAGCAGACTGTTCAAGATGGCGCTGTTGGCGTTGAGCAGTTCATCGAGAAAAACGAGAGAGGCCTCGGGCAACATCCCTTCCGTATTCGTCTCCAGCGTGCCTTCGCGCAGCTTGCGGATATCAAAAGGCCCAAAGAGTTCATTGGGCTCCGTGAAACGGGTGAGCAGATACTCGAAAGTCTCACCCTGGAGACGGTTCCCCAGATCATGCACCAGCGCACTCTTGGCCGTGCCCGGCGGTCCAAGGATGAAAAGGTTCTCCCCGCCGGCGAGGCAAAGGCCTAACAAGTCGATGATGGTTTCCTTGCCCACGAAGGTCTTCTTCATGGGTTCCAACACCTCATCGTGCAGGCGGCGGCCAATCGTTAGAGTCTCTGCTAGCATACGTCGTCGGGAGCTTGCCAAGGAATCATGTCCTTGCCAACTATTCTCAGCGACAAAGCACCTCGAAAACCGCCTCGCCCGCCAACGCCTCCGCCTGCGCCCCGAGAGCGTTCCTCACTTGCCGAGCCACCTCGGCATGGCAAAGGCGAGCCCCATCGTCCCGGGCCACGATGCGGTCGATATAGAGTTGCCGCAGACTCCGCGCCTCCCACCAGGGCGCGATCCTGTCCCACGAAAGTTCCAATCCCGGAATGCCGACGGAGGAGAGCGGCCAGGCTTCCGCCAAACGCCGGAGCACGTCCATCAAGGGATCGGCCTCCGCATGCTGGCGGGCGTGCCGGTGAAGATCGGGTAGAAAGCTGAGCGCAAGATCGATGGCATAAACCGGCCCCGGTTCGGGAGTCCACGCCTGGACACCGCCCTCCACGATCTCCGAATACGCCTCCGCCCCCCGCGAACGCTCGATGAAGAGTTGGCAACCTTGATAGAGCCACCGCGCCCCGTCCAGCGCGGCCTCGAACTCGAGTTCGGGCGCTGTTCCGGCGAGCGAGAGCCGCACCGCCTGATCCCGATCCCGCAAAATCTCCTGCGCTCCCAGCGAACCAAAGTCCGGTCCCGCACCGTCCGTCACCATCGGAACAGCCACCTGCCCCACTTCAAAGAGGTCGCGGAGAAATCGCACAAAGGTGGCCATGACAAACACAAAACACTCGCTCGATCACCTGAGCTGCGCTAACAAGGCCTGGGCACAGGCGCGGGCAAATGCCAAGTCATTGATCGCGGCATCCTTCTCCATCACCTTCCCCGGCAACTTGCTTCGAAGCACCTCGAAGAGGGCTTCGTCCGCCTCCGGATCGTAAAAAGGCTGCCCCTCGCAACCAATCACACTCACACCGCGCAACGGCAGGAGCACCTGCAACGGCCCCGTATAGGCTGCCAGTTTCTCCGCCATGATCTCGCCGATCTTTCTCGACTCTTCCACGCTGGTGCGCATCAAGGTCACCTGGGGATTGTGGATGTAAAAGGTTCGCCTCTCATGGACCGTGGGCACGGAATCCCGCTCGCCAAAATTCACCATATCAACGCAACCGGGAACGACAATTGCCGGAATGCCGGCCTTCCCCGCCGCCTCCAAGCGATTCGGTCCCGCGGTCAAGACGCCGCCGACCACCTCATCCGCCCATTCCGTCGTCGTGATGTCTAACACACCATCCACCATACCCGATTCGATGAGCGATTCCATGGCACGGCCGCCGGCGCCCGTGGCATGAAAGACCAAGACTTCATAACCGGCCTCCTCCAGTGTCCGCTTCGCCTCATTGACGCATTCGGTGGTGTTGCCAAACATACTCGCCACGATGATCGGCTTGTCCCCGCTCTCATCGGAATTCTGGCATTCTACCATGCCGCAAATGGCACCCGCGGCTCGGGAAAAGATCATCCGTGAAACCCGATTCAAGCCCGCCACGTCGACGATGCTGGGACACATCACGATGTCTTTCGTTCCCACGTAGTGAGCCGTGTTTCCGCTGGCCAGGGTCGATACCATGAGCTTGGGAAAGCCGATTGGCAGCGCCCGCATGGCAGCCGTGGCAATCGCCGTCCCGCCACCGCCGCCCAACGAGATGAGGCCGTCAATCCGCCCCTCTTCTTGCAATCGAAGCAGCATCTTCGGCGCCGCCTCGCTCATGGCGGAGACGCATTCGCCCCGATCCTGCCGGCCCACCAGACCCTTCAGATCGATCCCTCCCAAGTCCGCGATCTCCTCCCGCGTCACGTCGGGCTCAATCTGAGCCGGCCCGCCCGTTCCCACGTCAATCAGAAGAACCTCATGTCCCCGCCCGCGGATGCACTCCGCGACAAAGGCATGCTCCACGCCCTTTGAATCCAACGTTCCCAGTACGGCAATGGTAGCCATGGCGCCTCGTGATGTTATCGACGTTTTGCCGCCGGACAAGGAATCGATTTGAACTCCTTGGTTAGGCTGGTGAGGGACTCTTCAACCGCCATCCGCTCCAAAGAAGAAGCGCCGACGAAGCCCACCGCTTCCGTGTTCTCGTTGATGTAAGCCGCATCAGGCGGCGTGCTGATGGGACCGCCGTGACTGAGAAAGAAGATATCATCCCGCACCGTCTTGGCGGCATCGATGATTTCCTGGGTACGCTCGGCGGCCTCGCCGATGGACATGGTGGCGTCGACCACGCCGATGGAGCCGCCAATCGTTGTCCCCACGTGGGCGATGATCGCATCCGCACCCGCCTCCGCCATGCCCTTGGCCTCGTCCGGCGATCCCACGTAAACGATACTAAAGAGATCCATCCGGCGCGCCAGCCCAACCATCTCGACCTCCTTGTCCACGCTCATGCCGGTCTCCTCCAGAATCTGGCGGAACTTCCCATCGACAATGCTGTGCGTGGGAAAGTTATTCACCCCGCTAAAGCCCATGTCTTTTACCTGCAACAACCAATGCCACATCCGTCTCCGGGGATCGGTGGCATGCACGCCGCAGATCACCGGCACTTCCTGGACCACGGGCAGGACTTCGAACTCTCCAATCTCCATCGCCACCGCATTGGCATCACCATAGGCCATGAGCCCCGCCGTCGACCCGTGCCCCGCCATGCGGAATCGACCCGAATTGTAGATAATGATGAGGTCCGCCCCCCCTTTCTCGATAAACTTGGCGCTGATTCCCGTGCCCGCGCCGGCGGCGATGATGGGTTCACCCCGATTCAAGGTCGCCTCCAGGCGCCCTACGACCTCTTCTCTCGTGTAAGGGTTTCCGACTCCGGTCCAGGGATTGGGCATGGCTCTTGGTCTGTTCTCTGTTTGAAGAAATGCGACCGCATAGAAGAGGAAATCGTCCGTGAATGCCAAGCAAAACTCGTCTCTTCCCGCATCCTTTTGAATCGGGTGATGCAGGCGGCCACGGTTCCAAACCCAACGTGAAACCGGCGTCCCGCCGGTCAGCACCTAACACGAACTCACATTCATCTCCCTTCGAACGATCTTGATCAAGTCCGTGGTCTCGAAAGGATAGGTCAAGAAAGCCGTCGCTCCAACGGCAGTGACCCATTTCTCGTCTTCCGCTTCTTCGCTCATCCCCACGACGATGATCTCCGGGAATTCCCGGTGAAATTCAACCAAATCATCCACCCGGCACGAACCGTCCTTCCGGCAATTGACCACGACGACGGCGATCTGCTTTCTCGAAACGAGCGATTTCGTCTGGGTAAAGGTTCGAGTCCAGTAGGATCGGCTAACAGCAGAAGCCAGCGAACGCGCCAGCTTTCTCGCCACCGATTCGACCGGGTCCAACACCACCACTCCTATCGTAAGATGTTTCATCGCACACCCGGTCTAACCGACAAAAGCACGAAGTTCATTGAATCGCCCCCATGAACGCAAGCACGGTGGAGAAGGAGAGAGAGAAAAGCCTTCATGCCACCAGTCTACCCACAAGTCCACTCCGGTGGCTACGCAAAAGACAATGAACTTTTTTCCGCAACATTGACGCTGCCCTCCTTCTACCCCTAACTGAATGCGGAAACGGAGAGATTCCCTTGAGCCCCAAGCAACTTTCGACTCGCTTTCCTCAAGTTCAAAAATAGAAACGAAAACCGGCAAACGAAGTCCACCCGTCATAACTCCCTCCATCATCTCCCCCATCCATCGTCGCCCACTCGACACCAGCCATGAGCTTTAGCTTATGCCCGTAAATGTAGTAATTAAGACCCGCATAAACCGCGTGATAGTCCTCCCCGCTCCCGCCATCGCTGAGCTTCGGCGCCTGGCGCTCGTAGCGTTTCTGTAGAATTAGTCCGTCATCGTCTCCATGCGCATATTGATACCGCATCACCGCCTGCCACTTCTCATTCTCCGTCAGGGTATAACTGAGGAGAGACGTCACTCCATGGACTTCCGAGATTGATCCCGTGACGTAAATCACCTCGTTGACCCACTCCACGGTACTCTTCCCCAAGTGCACACTCGCCGCCAGCGAATGCGCATAGGGCGCCGTGGCCGAATCTCTGGACTCCGGGTCGTTGTAAAGATAATCAGCCCGCAAATGGAAGGTGTCGAGATCAGTCAATTCCGATAGATCGCAAGCCAGACTTCCGAAACAAAACCAGCCGCCATCCAAATTGCCAAACTCCTCATTGATATCCGTCGAGAAAACACCCACACGCCTGCTCCCTGGAATCGTCATCTGCTCATCCTTTTTTTCGAATTCAGGCCAAGGCCTCCCGCTCTACCGTTGTTTCATCTTGCTCTGCCTCTGCCTTCATACACCAGAAAGCGCATTTCCCTCAAAAGAGGGCTCAGAAAAAATGCCTTCGATCTGGCAACCATCCAATACGAGAAGCAAGCCTTGTTCAACAACTCTCTTATAATAAAACGATTACAATGAATCCTTCTCATCCCAAATAGCACGCTGACCA
>JANQJH010000019.1 GCA_028281705.1 Verrucomicrobiales bacterium | reverse complement strand
CTCATCCGACTTCAGTCGCGATGCCTCCGCGGCCTACACGCAGGCTCTGTGCTGGGCGCTCTCGGGAGACGAACGCCGCGCCCAAAAAGCCAGGGAGATCCTCAATGCCTGGTCAGGGACACTCAAATCGATCAGCAACCACGATGCCCGGCTCCTCGTTGGGATGGAGGGATATGAGTACTGCAACGCCGCCGAATTGCTCAAGCACACCTGGAACGGCTGGCCACAGCGTGAGCAAGAGCCGTTCGAGACGATGTTGCGAGACGTCTTCTACCCCATCATCAAGGACTTCTACCCCTCGGCCAACGGCAACTGGGACGCATCGATGATCCAGACCATGCTGGCCATGGGTGTCTATCTCGACGATCGCGCCATGTTCGACCGGGCCGTGAACTACTACTTGAAGGGGAAAGGGAACGGCGCGGTGGCCAACTACTTCAAACCTTCCGGCCAGTGCCAGGAGAGTGGGCGCGACCAGGGACACACGCAAATGGGCCTCGACTACCTGGCCTGTGCTGCCGAGATCGCCTGGAACCAAGGCGTTGATCTCTACGGAGCGTCCGACAACCGCTTGCTGAAGGGATTCGAATATACCGCGAAATACAATCTCGGCTTCGATGTCCCCTACGAACCCTACCGCAGTTTTGAAGGGCGGTATCACTACAAGGAGATCTCCGATGACGGCCGCGGACGCCTCCGTCCCATGTATGAGAAAGTCCTCAATCATTTCCACAATCGAAAGGGACTCGAAGCCAAGTTCACTCGCCGGGCGGCCATGAAACTGCGCGAGAGTTCAAGCGATCAATCTTCGCGCCGGCGGCGTTCTTCCGCACTCGGCACCCTGATGTTTTCCGGTCAGCCGGCAAGTTTTTCCAAACCATGACCGCAGCCCGACTAACACTTGCCCTGTTCGTCTCAACCACGTTCAGCTACACACAGAATGCCGATCCCCAGGCGGATCGCGACGCGGTCGTCAATCGCTTTCGGCACGATGCTCGAACTGAAAAACAGGGCGGTACGTGGAAGGCAAAGCTTCCGCTCTCGGCCGCCGCCAAACCTCCAGTGGTGCTTGGCCATGGCGTCGGTCTGTTCAAAGTGGGCCGGCAGCTGGCGCAGGATGACTTCGAGAATCTCGAGAACTGGGTCGTTCAAGTTCAGGAACGACCGGGCTTCGAACCGGCCGTGGTCGAGGCGCGCGACGGCGCCCTCAACTGCCTGTTGCCGGGACGCGGAGGCACCGTGTGGTTCAAGAAAAAACTCCCGACTCGGGTGGCGATCACCTACGAGGTGCTTTGCCCAACGCACGAGCCGGCAATAAAGGGCGTGCGGCCGCGCGATATCAATAACTTCTGGATGGCGACCGATCCTTCGGATCCCGATCAAGGTCTCTTCGATTCGACACGCTACACGGGAGCCTTCCGATCCTACGACAAGATGCACGGCTACTATGCGAGCACCGGTGGCGGCGGCGCCACTGCCAATCGAACCACGCGGATGCGCCGGTATCCCCGTAGAATCAACGGCGACCCGTGCGTGCATGTGGCGCTCAATAGCAAGGACGCCAGACCGGGCTATTTGATCACTCCGGACAAGGTGATGACGGTGCAATTGGTGGCCTACGACGATGTGATTCAGTACATCGTCGACGGCAAACTCAACTATCAAATCGGCCGAGGAGACAGCATCCAGCTTGAGGATCGAGACAGCGAAGGTCAGCCGGTTGTCCGGGAGGCTAACTACGACCTGGATCGTTTTCCGGTCTACCAGGAGGGCTATTTCGGATTTCGCATGGTCGGCACGCACCATATCTATACGAACTTCAAGGTCCACGCTTTGGAACCCGCGGAAGACGGAAAATCTCGTCCCGTTGTCAGCGTCTCTTCCCTCGAAGCACTCCGGAAGGCCGTGACCAAGAGCAACCAGCAGATCATTCTCAAACCGGGAGAATACGAGGTCTCGGACCGCGAGGGATTCCACTTTTCCGGATCCAACAATGACGTCGATCTCTCCGGAACCTCGATCAACGTTCCCCTGGCCGTGGCCTCCGGCAACACGCTCTTCCGGCTTACCGGCGACCACATCACGTTGCGCGGAGGCACGGTGGATGACACCTACCCGGACGGCACGACCGAGGTGACCGACTTTGGTGCGTACAACCGCCAAACCAAGTTCGGGCGCATGAACGAAATGGAGATCTCGGGGGACGACAACCGAATCGTGGCCATGAAGATGACAGTGAGAGGATCCTTCCCCTACGGTTATGGGAATATGTATGGCATCGGGCGAGGGAGCGCTGTCCGGCTGAGGAAGCACTGCGGCATCCAGATCACGGGGAATCGAGCCGTCATCGAGAGCTGCCATCTCAAGATGGAAGCCTTCGGTCATGCGATCTATGTGCAGGGCGGCGATCGAACAACCGTTCGCAACACGGTGGTCGAGGGAACCCTGCGTCCCAGCAATGATTGCTACGAGGAAACGCACGCGGACGATCTGGCCAAACGATTCAATTATCAGCTTCAGTGGCCCGAGTCAGTGAAGGGACTCCCAATCCCGCGTGATCACATGCTCAACTGCACGGAAGACGGCATCAGGGCCTACAAGGGTGCCGGCGACATGATCGTGGAGAACTGTGTGGTCAAAAAAACCCGCGGCGGGATCAAACTCTACATGGCGAAGAGCGCCATCGTCTCCAATTGTCAGGTGCTGGACTGCGTCGTCCAGGGTTACTCCCTGCCCAGAGGGGGTGTGATCTCCAATTCAAGCGGTAACGCTGCTTATGGCCCCCTCTTGTACATCCATTTCGATCATCACTCCAACCAGACGATCGATCTCAAGGTCCTCCCCTCCCCCCACAGCCTGGGCGACCATCCCCTGGCCGCGATCAAGGGACAGGGCCACTCGATCACGTTCACCCCAACCGAAGGCCCCGCATCCGAGACCCTGCGTCCGATCATCGTAGGGTATCCCATGCGGTTTGATTTCCTCTGCGTCGACTACCCGGACGTGCCGAACGGCTACGAGAACCATTTTGAGAGATTCGCACCCAAGACCTACCAAGCCTCAGGGATCACGATCAAGAACGGCACGGATCACCCCGTGGTCTTGGGCAAGTTATCTCAAGAGAATCGCATCGCCAGCTCGGGCCCCATTCGGGATCATGGCGAGAACAACACCCTAACGACCGTGGACCGCCATTCTCCGGCGCAACCAAACGCCGGTTCCGATGAGCGTTAAGCGATTGTTTGACTGAGGGACTGAAGTCCCTCCCACTTTCCTGAAAACCGCTCGAAAACACGTCACGACAAGAATGTGGCAGGCACCTCAGTCCCTGAGTTCGCTTGTTTGTTTGAGGGACTAAAGTCCCTCCCATTTTCCGGGCGCACTCACTCACTCTAAGAAAGTGGCAGGGACTTCAGTCCCTGAGTTCGCCTGTTTAATCGAGGGACTGAAGTCCCTCCCACTTTCCTGAAAACCACTCGAAAACACGTCACGACAAGAATGTGGCAGGCACTTCAGTCCCTGAGTTCGTCTGTTGATCGAGGGACTGAAGTCCTTTCCACTTTCCGGGCAATCACTCGATCGCAAATCACAGGTCATCGCGGTCGGTGCCAGCCACCTGCGGCAGTTTGGGAAGGTGGACCCGCAGCCAGGTGAATCGGGGAGAGATTGCCAGCCCGATGAAACCGAATTGTGCGGATGCCTCGTATCCTTTACGCATATAAGGTAGTCCGCCCCTCGAACTCCCCATCACCCCTTCACGCCCGTGCTCAACGCCCTCAATGCCCACGTCAGCCGCCTCTATCAGTCACGGCTGGCCTACATCGCCAGCTTTCTCATCCTGACTCTCCAGCGGAGCCCCGTCGTCACTCATCTGGCGAAGCTCAAGGAGATACTGGGGCAACCCCTCGTTCATGTGGCCCGCCTCGGCGCACCGGTGGCGGCCTACTTTGGCGGGACGCACGCCGTTACGGGGGCCACCGGGGTCGTCCCTGCAGGAGGCTCGGTCAATCCGGCGGAAGCGGTCGTGGGCGAAAACTTTGTCTGGGTCTTTCGCGCCACCGGCAGCGGGGTCATGGCACACTCATATACGGTCCGCGGTCTGCCGGCCGGCCTGGAGAAATCCTCACAGGTGCTCAACGGCGGCGTCAGCAGCTTTTCTGGCGTGCCCGAGGAAGCCGGCACCTTCACCGTGGAAATCATCGCCTGGCGCCGGGAAAACGAACGAGGCACGAGAACGCCAACCTATGAACTGACACTCAACGTCGTGCCCGGTGACCCGCCCACCATCGCGGCCCAGCCCGAGGGCGGCGCCTTTGACGTCGGCACCGATGCCAAGCTCGAGGTCAGTGCCGAAGGCCATGGACTCCACTATCGCTGGATGAGGAACGGCAAGGACATCCCTAGCACTGTCAAGCCCTGGATCGACGAAACCACGGAGCGCCGCGTTCTCGTCCCAACGGAAAACCCGGGAAGCAACTGGCGCAGCGATCTCGACTTCGACCACAGCGGGTGGATCTCCGGGACAGGCGGCATCGGCTACGAACGCTCTAACGATGACACGTTCAAACCCTTCATTGGCATCGATGTGGAATCCGAAGCCTTCAATGAGCGCACCTCGACCATGGTGCGCATTCCCTTTGAGCTGAGCGCGGATGATCTCCATCGCCTCAACGATCTCAGGCTGCGTCTTCAGTATGACGATGGCTACATTGCCTTCTTGAACGGCACTCCCGTCGCCAGCGCCAATGCGCCTTCGCCACTCTTCCTCACCTGGAATTCGAAGGCCACCGACGAGCGCGATGACGTTGCCGCGATCGAGTTCACGGAGATCGATCTCAGCGAGCATGCCAAATCGTTGAACGTGGGTGCGAACTTGCTCGCCTTCCAAGCCCTCAATGAGTCGGCCAACAGTTCCGCCTTTCTCTTGAACGTGGAACTGCTCGGCGGACGCAATGTGGATCGCCCCACGCTTGAACTCGCTGATCTCACCTCGGAGGATGCCGGAGATTACGCCGTCGAGGTATTCAATAGTTCCGGGACCGCGTTGAGCGAAACCGTTAAGGTCGAGATCAATGGATCAGGCGCCACAGGCTACGCCGCGTGGATCGAGCGACACTGGCCGAATACTCCAGCCATCGAAGCGACCGGCGGGGCCTATGATCCGGACGGCGACGATCTCGTCAATCTTCTCGAGTATTACTATGATAGCGATCCCCTGAAGCCAGCCGACGCCCTCCAACCCAGGGTGACGGCCGAAGGACAGGACGCGGGACGCAGGCTCGTTCTGCGCTTTCCCCGTGGTAGGGTGACCGATTACACCTCTAGCTTTGAGATCAGCGGATCCATGGACGACGACTCCTGGCAACCCCTGCAGGACGGCGTCGATGAGGTCGAGATCACGGCCACCGAAACCGAAGATGTGATTCGCCTCCCTGCCAGAGCCGCAAAACACTTCATCCGGATGCGATTGGTCCCTAACGAATAGCCACCCATCCATCCGCCCCAAGTCCCGCACGGCTGATCGCGGAAGATAGATATTTCGTTGTCAGGTCATGCGGTGTCGCCTAGCCTGCACCATCGTGCGAATCCAGCGCTCCAGTCTGTATTGTTTGATCGTCCCCGCGGCTCTCGCCGTCTCCGCGCTGCGTTCCTCTGGAGAGGGAGATGAAGACGGAGACC
>JANQJH010000010.1 GCA_028281705.1 Verrucomicrobiales bacterium | reverse complement strand
TCGAAGCCCTGACGTTTGCGGATCGCTCTTCCTCGCTCTACGGGGCGCTGGATGACATCAGCCAGCGTTACGAAGATCGGCCGCTGGCTGGGGTTTTTGTCTTCACCGATGGCAACGTGAACGATCTCGACGCCAAGCTGGCCCAGCTTCCCACAAAAGACGTCGCCATCTATCCGGTGAATGTGGCGGGCGCGAGCAGCACGCAGGACACCTCGATTCGTCAGGTGACCCTCAACCAGACGGCCTTTGAAGACGCGCCTTTGACCGTGAATGCCGAGGTGGTGCTCAACCACGTGGCCAACCAGCCGGTGGAAGTCGTCGTCTACGACAAGGAGGGAAACAAGGTGAAGGCGACCACGGTTTCGACGGAGGAAGACGAGGCGACCGAAACGGTGAGCTTCCAGCTCAAGCCGAACAAGGAGGATCCCCTGGCGTTTTACGAGCTGCGGGTCCGTCAGTTGGCGGACGAGTTGAGCTCGGATGGCGAGCCGGAGGAGGCGACGACGAAGAACAACATGCAGAGCATCGTTGCCGTCATGCCTCACGGTCCCTACTCCGTGCTCTACATCGCGGGGCGGCCGGACCCGTCTTTCAAGTTCTTCAAACGCGCCCTGGCCGAAGATCACGAGATGCAGTTGGCCTCGTTGATTCGGATTGCCAAGCGGGAACCGAAGTTTCAATACAAGGGACGGGAGGGAGAGAACAGCAATCCTCTCTTTCGCGGTTTCCGAGGCGCTCAGGATACCGAGGACTACGATCAGCCGGTCATCATCGCCATGAAACCGACCAAGGAATTTGATCTTGAGGCGGAGTTTCCCAAGACGGATGAGCAGCTCTTTCAGTTTTCCGCAGTCATCATCGATAAGGTCGAGGCGGAGTTCTTCACCTACAATCAGCAGGAGCGGCTGCAGAATTTTGTCTCTCGCCGTGGCGGAGGCGTGATCATGTTTGGCGGGCGAGAGTCCTTCACCAAGGGCAAGTATGACAAGACGCCCATCGGCGAGATGTTGCCCGTCTACCTCGATCGCGTGCCGTCGAACAAGGTGATCGGCTCGGGCGGCATCGATTTCAGTCGCGAGGGTTGGTTGCAACCGTGGGTCCGGCTGCGGTCCGATCGAGCCAATGAGGAGCTGCGTTTGTCTGAGATGCCCTCGCTATCCACGGTGAATCCCGTGGGAGACGGCAAACCGGGATCGAGTTTGATTTCTTACTTTCGTCAGGACGGCAAGGACTACCCGCTCCTGATCACGCAGTCCTTCGGCAAGGGGAAATCGGTCGCCCTCACGGCGGGCGATTTGTGGCGGTGGGGATTCAGCAATCCGGATCGACCCGAGTTCATGGAGGACTTGAACAAGTTTTACCGGCAACTCATGCGCTGGGTCATCACGGATGTGCCTCAGCCCGTATCGGTGAAGTCCGAACTGGATAGCTCGCGTTTCCCCCCCAAGGTCACGGTGGAGGTTGAAGTCTACGACAAGACCTATTTCCCTGACAGCACGGCGGAGGTGATGCTGGAGGTCACCGATCCTGACGGACACTCGAGCGAGTTGCGGGCCGCCCTCTCGAGTCAGGAGCCCGGGGTCTACGTGGCGGAATACACCGCGGTGAATGAGGGATTCTACCATGCCAAGGCGCTGGTGAAGGACGTAAAGAAGGAGGACTTCGGCGAGGCTGTGACGGGGTGGACGGTCAATAGCGGCCTGGACGAGTTTCAGAATCTGTCAGGCAATGAAGCGCTCCTGGAGAAATTGGCCGCGGCGAGTGGCGGCGAGGTGGTGGCGAAGGAGGAACTGGCTTCGTTTGTCGATGAGCTCAAGGAAAAACCGCTTCCGGTGATGGAGACAAAGACGCGGCCGCTCTGGCATCTGCCGGTGTTCTTTTTGTTAGCCCTCTTGTGCTTTGCGGGTGAGTGGGGAATCAAACGCCTGAAAGGACTACCGTGATCATGGAAGACAACGAGTGCACGAAACCAGCACTGGGGACCGAAGCTCTCCGGTCCCGCGGGCCGCGCTTTTCTGGGTTTGTCAGTGGGGCTGCGCTTATCACGGCCGCGTTCTTCCTCGGCGGAAGTCTCAGGGCCGGGGCCGCGCAAGACGAGATCGAGGAGTTGCCTGCGGAAGAGGCGACGACGGAAGACGTGGCGGCCACGGAAGAGGTGGTGACGGTGGAGGAGGAAGTTCCGGTGGTTGATGATCCTCCGGTGGTCGAGGAAGCCGACGAGGTTGACGAAGTCGAGGAAACTGAAGAAACCGAGGGGGAATCCACGTTCTACAACGAACTTCTCGTCGTCGTGGGGGCCAAGGGCGAGGATGAGTATGGCCAGATTTTTGCCAAGAATCAGGCGCTGTGGCAGGCGGCGGCCGATCGAGGGCAGGTTCGATTTCATGTCATTGGAGCGGAGGAGGAGAACGCCCTCGACGCCGTGGAAACCTATCTGGCGGAATCTTCCAAGGACCTGGCGACGCCGTTGTGGATCCTTTTCATTGGACACGGCACCTTTGATCGGAGGGAAGCCTATTTCAATCTGGCCGGGCCGGATCTCTCGGCCAAGGAACTCGGTGAGTGGCTGGAGCCGTTTACCAGGCCTGTCATTATTCTCAATACCGCCTCGTCCAGCGGGGCGTTTCTCCGCGTGCTGAGCAAGCCCGGCCGGATCGTGGTCACGGCGACCAAGAGCGGCAATGAGGTGAATTTCGCCTCCTTCGGGAGTTACTTCGCCAAGGCGCTCTTGGAACCGGAGGCCGACTTCAACAACGATGGTGAGAACTCGGTCTTTGAACTCTACCAATATGCCGCGCGTCAAACGGCGGATTTTTACGAACAGGAAGGCCGCATTCAAACGGAGACTCCCTTGATCGATGACAACGGTGACGGCCGGGGAACGAGCCTGGAGGCCCTGGCTGCCTTGCGCGAGGGAGGCAGCTCAAGCCGGGAGCCGGATGGGAGTTTTGCCAAGCGCTGGGCTCTCGTGCTCAGTCCCATGGAGCAGGCCATCCCCGCGGAGATGCGCCAGAAACGCAATGTCTTGGAGAGCCAGATCGAGGGTCTTCGGCGGCGCCGGAGTGATCTGGACGAGGACGTTTATTATGAGCGGCTGGAGGCCTTGGCCGTGCAGATCGCAAATTTGTACGCGGAGTTGGAAGGCGAGGAAGTGGATGATGAGGTCAAGCTTGAGCTGGAGGAGAAGGTGGAGGCTGAAGTTGACGTTGAGATTGAAATCGACCCTGAGGAGGGAGAGGGCGCGGAGGTGGAAGTGGTGGAGGATCCGTTTGGTGACGGAGCGGCAGGACAGCCGCAGGAGCAGCCTCGGCCGTGAGGGGGGATTCCCCTTCCTGTCATCGGTATTGCGGGCAAGCTTCCGGTTGCCATGTGCGCCGGGCCTCTTAAGCTCCCGCTGACCATGGCCTGCAAGATCGACCCCGACCTTCATCGCGAGCGGAAACCGAGCTGGATCAAGGTACGCCTGCCGAACAACCCTGTTTTTTGGTCGACGAAGGCCCTGGTTTCCGATTTGCGGCTGCACACGGTGTGCGAGGAAGCGGAGTGCCCCAACCGTTGGGAGTGCTGGGGACAGGGGACGGCCACATTCATGATTGCCGGCGATCGCTGCACAAGAGCTTGCGGATTCTGTGCTGTGAAAACGGCGAAACCGTTTGCCCTCGAGGCGGACGAACCGCAGCGGGTAGCGGAGGCGACCAAGCGCATGAAGCTCAACCACGTGGTGATCACGGCGGTGGCGCGGGACGATGTCGCCGACGGGGGAGCGGCGCACTTTGCCGAGACGATCGAGGCCGTGCGGCAAGCGAATCCAGGGATCGTCATCGAGATTTTGGTTCCCGATTTCAACGGCAAGGACGATGCCATCGCCGTCGTCATGGATTCTCGGCCCCACATCTTCAATCACAATTTGGAAACCGTGGAGCGCCTCACGCCCCTGGTGCGGTCCCGGGCGCGTTATCAGCGTTCGCTGGACGTGTTGCGCACCGCCAAGCGCCTGGGCGAAAAGCGCGTGGCGACCAAGAGCGGCCTGATGTTGGGCCTGGGTGAAACGGAGCCCGAGATCTTTCAAGCGATGGACGATCTCCGGGAGCACGGCGTCACGGTGCTGACCCTAGGGCAGTACCTGCGGCCGTCGCCGAAGCATCTCCCGGTGGTCGATTACATCCATCCGGACACCTTTGCCAACTACAAGGAGATCGCGGAAAAGAAAGGCTTCCGGCACGTCGCTTCCGGGCCCCTGGTGCGCAGTTCCTACCACGCGGCCGATTTCAAGCCTGAGCTGGATCTTCTCGGCGAAACTTGATGTGAAACCGAGGGGCAGGAGTGCCCGCATCACGAGCCCGCTAGGCTCCCTGATTGGATGGTGTGACTTAGGTTCCAGACTGTAGAACGCCGACGATTTCGCCTTTTTCAGGAAAGCGGCCGGTTTCGTGTTTGGAGAAAATCCGCTTGCCGTCGACCGCGACGTCAAAAATGCCGCCGCCTCCCGCGATGAGTTCGGCGTCCACCGAGAAGGCGTCTTTCAACTCCGCTGCTAGACCAGCAGCGGTGGGCTGATAATTTCACTGGGCACAGTATTCGATCGTGATCTTCATGGACGGATGAGTTCTCTGCTGCAGGTCGCCGCTTCGGTTCAGTTCGGTTAGGCGACGCTGGCATGTCTCTCGCACGGGGTCAACGCCTTTACAAGGTTCGGATTTCTGCTCTAGGGTCCGGCATGGGAAAGAAAGATGGGAAACTCACCCCCATGATGGAGCAGTACCAGGGCATGCGTCAGAGCCTGCCGGGCGATGTGCTGCTCTTCTACCGGCTTGGCGATTTTTACGAACTCTTTTTTGACGACGCCAAGGAAGCCGCCGGGATCTTGAATGTGGCGCTGACCAAGCGCAACGGCATGCCCATGTGCGGCGTGCCCCATCACGCGGCAGAGGGTTACATCGGCAAACTCGTCAAGGCGGGCAAGCGAGTGGCCATCGCCGAGCAGGTGAGCGAGCCTCAGGCCGGCAAGATCGTGCGGCGGGAAATCAGCCAGGTGATCAGCTCGGGGACTATCAGTGATCTCAATCTGCTGGAATCCAAGCGGGCGCATTACTTGGCGGGCGTCTTCCAGTTGAAGAAAGTTTTCGGTCTGGCCTATGTCGATCTGACCACCGGCGATTTTCGCATCACCGAGTTCACCGACCGGCAGGCGTTGGAAGACGAGATCCATCGGATCGGACCCTCCGAGCTACTGGTGAGCGACGAGCAGGAGTCGGAATTGGGATCTCTGACAGGATGCATGGCCTACGATGGGTATGCGTTTCTTCACGATCAGGCCTATCACCAGTTGAAGGAGCAGTTCAAGGTCCACTCCCTGGACGGATTTGGCTGCGCGGGGCACACGTCCTCGATCTGTGCCGCCGGAGCCCTGTTGCACTACCTGCAGCATGTGCTGCGCCGTCAGTTAGACCATCTGCTCTCGCTGCAACCCTACCGCACGGAGGACGGCGTCTTGATCGATCGCGCCAGCCAGCAGAATTTGGATCTGGTAACGAGCCGGGCGGGGAGCAAGCACACCCTGTTGCACGCGCTCGATCAGACCTGCACGCCCATGGGGGGGCGCAAGTTGCGCGACTGGCTGCTGCATCCGCTGCATGATCTGGCGGCCTTGCGGGCGCGGCAGGATGCGCTTGCGGCCTTCCTCAGCCAACCCTTTGTCCTCTCGCAGACCCAGGAGGTCTTGAAGGACATCCGCGATGTGGAGCGCACCTTGGGAAGGCTGAGCCAGGGATCGGGAAATGGGCGTGATCTGAAGAATCTCTCGGCCGCTCTCCAGGGAATCCCGGACTTGCGGGCGCACCTCCGCGCTCTGGGACCGGACGAACTCCCTGTGCTTCTCGAGGACTGGCTGACCCGGCTGCGCGAGTTCCCCAACTTGGTGGAGCGCCTCGAAGGGGCCCTGGTCGATGAGCCTCCGGTCTCGGTGAAGGAAGGCGGGATCTTCCGCGATGGCTACGATGCGAGACTCGACGAGATCCGCCGGGCGTCGGCCGAGGGCAAGCAGTGGATCGCGGATCTCCAGGCCCAGGAAATCGAGCGCACTGGGATCCGGTCGCTCAAGGTGCGCTACAACGCCGTCTTCGGCTATTTCATCGAAGTGACCAAGGCCAATCTGGCGCAGGTACCCGAAGATTATCATCGCAAGCAGACCACGGCCAATGCCGAGCGCTTCATCACTCCGGAGCTGAAGGAGATGGAGAACAAGATCCTCGGCGCCGACGAGCGGATGCGTGCCTTTGAGTTGGAGGAGTTCCAGAAATTGCGCCAAGAAATCCTGACAGACTTGCGTCCGCTCCAGATCCTGGCAGATGCGCTGGCGGAAGTGGATGTGGTAGCGGGGCTGGCGGAGAAGGCCCGGCTCTACAACTATTGCCGGCCCCTGCTCAATGAATCGAAGAATCTCTACATCAAGGACGGCCGCCACCCCGTGCTCGATCAGAATCTGGCGGAGGAGAAGTTTGTTCCCAATGACACCACCTTGGATCACGAAACCAACCGTTTGTTAGTCATCACCGGCCCGAACATGGCGGGCAAGTCGACCTACATTCGACAGGTGGCGCTCCTGGTGCTCATGGCGCAGATGGGAAGTTTCATCCCCGCGAGCCAGGCAGAGATCGGGCTGGTCGATCGCGTTTTCACCCGGGTGGGCGCGAGTGACGACCTGGCCCGTGGTCAATCGACCTTCATGGTAGAGATGAATGAGACCGCGAGCATCATCAACACGGCGACGGACCGGAGCCTCATCGTCCTTGACGAGATCGGTCGGGGCACGTCGACCTTTGATGGACTGTCGATCGCCTGGAGCGTGGCAGAGCACGTGAACGATGTCCTGCAGGCGCGGGCCCTCTTCGCCACCCACTATCATGAACTCACGGCCCTGGCTGATAATCGTGCTAGTGTGCAAAATTACAACGTTGCCGTGCGGGAGTGGAACGAAGAGATCATTTTTTTGCGCAAGATCGTTCCCGGGGCGGCGGATCGCAGTTACGGAATCCAGGTGGCGCGTTTGGCCGGTCTGCCCCAGGCCATCATTGAGCGAGCGCAGGCGATTCTCGATCACCTGGAATCGAAGAGCCGCTCTCAGGCGGAGAAAAGTGTCCGTCCGAAAAAGAAAGCGCGCCCGACGAAATCGCGCGCCAGGGAGAAGGAAGAGGCCAAGCCCGAGAGTCAATCGCCGCAGATGACCCTGTTTTCTTAGCAAGAGCGTATCGGAACAGGTCTGCGATTCACACGGCACTCATGGCAAGCGAGGCGCTTGCCCTACAAATCCCCGAGTATTCTCGATGGTGTTGTAGGGCGGCCGCCCCGGCTGCCACCTTTTTCGGATAACTTCTCGCTAAGGGGGCTCCCGGAGGGAGCTTCTCTCAACTTTACAAGTTCGGGGTTCCCTCTTAGTTTCCGGCCCCTCATCCATGGGCACGGCTACCACACGCAACTTTTCCATCATTGCTCACATCGATCACGGGAAGACCACGCTCTCCGATCGGCTTCTCGAGTGGACTCAGACCATTTCAGAGCGCGAGCAGCAGGATCAGCTGCTCGATTCCATGGATCTGGAGCGCGAGCGCGGGATCACCATCAAGTCCCACCCCGTGACCATGCGTTACCGGGCGAAGGACGGGCAGGAGTACAAGCTCAACCTGCTGGATACGCCCGGGCACGTGGATTTCTCCTACGAGGTTTCGCGTAGTTTGGCGGCCTGCGAAGGGGCATTGCTTCTCATTGACGCCGCCCAGGGGGTGGAGGCCCAGACCGTGGCCAACGTCCATTTGGCCATGGAGCAGAAGCTCACGGTCATCCCCGTGATCAACAAGATTGACCTGCCGAGCGCCGATTTGCCCATGGTGCGCCGCCAGTTGGAGGACATCCTGGCCATCCCGGCGGAGGAAGCCGTGGAGGCCAGCGCCAAGATGGGCATTGGGATCGAGGACATCCTGGAGGCGGTCGTTTCCCGAGTTCCCGCCCCGGCAGAAGCGGAAGATACCTATTTGCGGGCCTCGGTGTTCGATTCGATCTACGACACCTACCGCGGGGTCGTCTCCTACATCCGCGTGATGTCGGGCGAACTCCGGCGGGGAACTCCCGTTCGGATGATGAGCACCGGAAAAGCTTACGAGGTGAAGGAGGTCGGTGTTTTCACCCCGAAAATGAGTCAGGAGAAGAGCCTGGGCACCGGAGATGTGGGCTACCTCATCGCCAACATGAAGGCCTCGTCCGAGGTCAAGATCGGGGACACCGTGACGGAATCCCGCAACCCGGCTCCGGCCCCGCTTCCCGGGTTCAAGGAAATTCAGCCGATGGTCTTTGCCGGCGTTTACCCGATCAGCACGGACGATTTTGAGCAGTTGAAGCTCGCCATGGGCAAACTTCAGATCAACGATGCCGCCTTCACCTACCTGGCGGAGAGTTCGGCTGCCCTGGGTTTCGGTTTTCGCTGCGGTTTCCTCGGGCTTCTCCACATGGAGATCGTCCAGGAGCGTTTGCGCCGGGAGTTCCAAATGGACGTCATTTCCACCTATCCCGGGGTGGTCTATGAGGTGACGATGACGAGTGGGGAGGAGATGCTCGTCGATAATCCCATGCATCTCCCGGAGACCTCGAACATCGAGGAGATCCGCGAACCCGTGGTGCGGGTCTTCATCATGACGCCGAACGACTACATCGGCGATATCATGCAACTCGTGATGGAGAAGCGGGGCGAAGTGGAGAACACGGAGACCCTCGACGAGAGACGCATCCTCTTGACGAGTATCCTGCCATTGAACGAAATCCTCGTCGATTTCAATGATCGAATGAAGAGCATGACCCGCGGTTACGGCTCGATGGATTACGAGCACGCGGGCTACAAGGCGGCCAAGCTCATCCGCATGGACATGTTGATCAATTCCGAGCCGGTGGATGCCTTTTCCACCATCGTGCATCGGGACAAGGCCGAGGCACGGGGGCGCCACTTGGCCAACAAGTTGAAGGAAGTCATCCCCCGCCAGCTGTTCAAGGTGGCCATTCAAGCGGCGGTGGGCGGGAAGATCATCGCCCGCGAGACCATCGGAGCCATGCGCAAGGATGTCACGGCAAAATGCTATGGCGGGGACATCACACGAAAACGCAAGCTCCTGGAGAAGCAGAAGGAAGGGAAGAAACGCATGAAAAGCGTGGGCAAGGTCAATATTCCTCAGGAGGCCTTCATCCAGGTGCTCAAGACTTCCAATTGAGTAAGGGCTGAGGAAAGTAATTAAGAAAAGAAAGCAAGTCTGCCAAAATCTCATCTGACATCATGTTCACACCGAGACACATCAAAGAAAGCAAGATGCTTCTCAAGGGCGTCACCAAGTTCATCCATTACAAGCGTGACATTCTGAGCGAGGAGAAGCTGGGTGAGATCAAGGAGAAGCAGACGGCTTTTCGCGACCTGATCAAGACAGGAGAAAAGGAAGACATCCGCGAGCAGGCCAAGGAGTTGCAAAAGGTCTGCGAACGCTCGCTCCCCATGCCGAGTCATCCCGGGCTGCGGGAGAACGTGGAGGTCTTCTTTGTCGCTATCGTCATTGCGTTAGGGATCCGGTCCTATTTCTTGCAGCCCTTCAAGATTCCCACGGGGTCCATGCAGCCCACGCTGAACGGGATCATCGCCTACGGATTTGATGAGAACAAGGGGAGCGTGGCCGTCGCCGATGAAGGGACGGCGGAGGAAGCGGTGGCGGGGCCCAAGCCGGAATGGGGTGACGTGGAGCCTAACATCATCAAAAAAGGCTGGGAGCTCTTTTGGAACGGGCGCAATTACGTGGATCTGGTGGCCGAGGAGGACTTCGTCGTGACCAATCTCTACCAGAAGAACCCCTTCAAGTTCTTTTCCTTCACCTACGTCGAGCGCCGCACCCCGGAGGGCGGGGAGATGAAGCCCTTGAAGATTTGGGCGCCGCTGGACAAGGCGATGGAGTACCCGGAGTCCGGTGGGCTGGGATTGGGGCAGGGCCTGGGTCTGCGCCGCGATCAGGTGATCGGTTTGGTTCGGAATGCGCAGGCCAACAACCGGGCGGCTCCCCGCGTGCGTCCCCCGGAACAGCTGGTGCGCTCGGGAACGGTGCTCGCTCGAGGTCATGTCGATACGGGTGATCAGGTCTTGGTCAACAAGTTCTCCTATCACTTCCGCCCCCCGAAGCGCGGCGAAGTCTTCGTCTTTACCACCCAGGAAATCACAATGATCACCAATCAATCGCCCAATCGCCAGTCTCAACATTACATCAAGCGCCTCTGTGCCGTGCCCGGAGATGCCTTTGAGATTCGAGAACCGGAACTCTTCATCAATGGACAGCGGGCCACGGAGCCTGGGATGGTTCGCGTGATGAATCGCGAGGGCTGCTACGCGGGCACGGGCTATCGGAGATATCCCCAGCAGCGGCGTTTCAATGAGGGTGCCCTGGCAGAGAAAGAATACCTGGCCTTGGGGGACAACAGCGCGCATAGCTGGGACAGCCGGGCGTGGGGACCGGTGCCGGAGAAGAACCTCGTGGGTCCAGCACTCTTCGTTTATTGGCCGTTCGGTCAGCACTGGGGATTGATCGAGTAGATTGGCACCGGCGATTGGCTAACTGAACAGGCGCGAGCAAGCATGGAGGATCGATGGTGGCCTTTGATTTGGTTAGCGGGCGCCATCGCGGGGTACGGTCTCTTCATGTGGCAGCATCCCTTGCGGTCTGCCTTCGGCATTGGGTTTGAATTTGCGAGGAATAACCTCACCCTGGTCGCCGGGCTGGCGCTCCTTTTCGTCGGCGCCGTTGGCTGGCGCTCGTGGCAGGAGACGGGACTGGGAAGTGAGAACACGGTGGCGCTCTCCGTCGGTGGCTGGAACGATCTCCTGGGTTGGATCCCTTACGCCAACGAGGACCTCAGAACCGTCTTTTGGTACTGCGTGCCGATCGATGTGGCCTTCGTCCTGGGCACGCCCATCGCCTGTTTGACCTGCTGGTATTGGATGCCGCGCCTGTGGCGAGCCTGCAAGGGGCGCTGGCGCTGGCTGGCCGGAGGCGTTTTTGGCCTCTATGCCCTCGCACTTTGGTGGTGGTCGCAACGGCTCTGTGACGTGCTGCAGTTAGGCCGCCATCCGGTGCCGGAGATGGCGGCGCTTCGCTCAGTGCTCCGAGGGTGCGGGGAGGGCGTCTTTGCCGTCATCCTGGTAAGCTTTTTTCAGCTCGTACTCGTCCTGGGCGCGTATCGAAGTCACGGTTCGGGTACCAGTCGCTGTCATTTGAAGGAGGCCCTGGACTGGGGGTTGAAATGCTTTCCCAGGATGGCTCCGGTGCCGCTCATCGTGCTTCTGGCCCTCGGCCTCAATCATCTCGTCGAAACCCGCCTCGAACCCGAGATGGCTCCCATGTGGGACCTCACCAAACTAATCGTCTTGCTCGCCACCGCCGCCATGCCCATCTGCGTCCTCTTGCTCCACGATCTCAATCTCTGGGAATCGCTTCGGGGCTCGTTTCGCTTTCTTCTGCGGACCGGATGGCGCTACGCTTGGTTTGTTTTCCTCTGCCTGACCCATTTTTTCCTCCTCCGGCTCTCTGAGTCTTACCTCCTGGCCTCCGTCCTGACCCACGAGACCAGTGTCATCGCCTGGTACTTGGTCGCCGCGCTCGTCAAGGCCGGCCTCGTCATGTGGTTCGTCAACGCCTTCTGCCTCTATTTCTGCATTGACGTCACCCAGCGTCAGAAGACACAGAGTGGCTCGAAAAAGAAAAAGCCGATGAAACTTGCCATCCTCCAAGCGCGGACGACCTCGCGTGCCAAGAAGAGCCGATTTCGCTTTCTCCGTCCATGACGCCCTCCGACGCCCAGAGCCAGCGCGCCGCGGAGATCACGCGGAAGAGCCGGTCCAACTTCGCCCTCGCCTTCGCCACCCTCTCGAGAGAGCGCCGCGAAGCCATGGTCATCTACTACGCCTTCTGCCGGGTGGTGGATGACATCGTGGATGAGCCAGGCCCGACCCGCGAGGCCCGTTTGCGAATGTTAGAGCGCTGGCGGGTCGTGGTCGATGGCCGTGGCCGGGATCGGGATCTGACCGATTTCGAGCGCGATGTCGTGCAGGTCCAGGATCGCTACGGGATTCCGGCGAGGGAGTTGCATCTCCTCATCGATGGGATGGAGATGGATCTCGATACGAAACGTTACGAGACCTTTGAGGACACGTTAGGCTACTGCTATCATGTGGCGAGTGCAGTGGGTTTTGTTTGTATGCGTATTTTTGGCTGTGATGTGGAGCGGACCCGTGAATATGCCGAGAATCTGGGTTATTGCCTTCAGCTGACCAACATCATCCGGGACGTGGCGGAAGATTGGGCCAAAGACCAGCGCATTTACATTCCCCGTGAAGACATGGAGCGCTTTGGACTGGAGGAGTCGGTCCTTTCCGGCGGCGAGGGCGTGGGGGAGACGCGGTTCTACGAAATGATGCAGTTCCAATACGATCGCGCCGTGAGCTATTATGAGAAGGCGGCCCGGGCCATTCCCAAGTCGGAGAAGCGCCGCGTCGTCGCCACCGAGACGATGCGCGACACCTACCGTGCGATTCTGGAGAAGATGCACGCCGACGGATTCCGCGTCTTTGAGAATCGGTATCGCCTGGGACGTCTTCACAAAGTGGGGATCTTGACAAGGCGAATGCTGACCAGTTTAGTCTGAAATGATGCCCCGGCTTCTTCTGCGTTCGGCCCCCACCCTTCGCTCCGAATAGCCTCCAAGCCCCCCGCAGCTCTCCTCTCCTCCATCCGATCCCCATGCAAAGCTATACGACCGAAGAAGCGCGTTCCGAGAAGCAGTCCCAGAAGAGAAATTCCACCGTGTCGGCCTTGCTCATTGCGGGGATCCTGCACGCCGCCATCATTGCCGGGTTTGCCCTATGGTTCTTGGCCGGGCCCGATCCGCGGGAGCCGGAATTGATCATCTCCTCGACGGTGGGACAGACGACGGAGAAGCTGCAGTCGAAGGATTTTTCCAACGTGGTCAAGGAGTCGCCCTCGGCCTCGTCCTCGCAGATGTCGCGATTGATCACGGCCCGCGCCGCAGTGAGCAATGTCGCCGTGCCCGAGGCGCCCGACTTCACCGTGGATACGGTGGATCTCGGGGTTGGTTTTGGGGATGGGTTTGGTGCCGGCATGGGCCTGGGCGGTGATGGCTTTGGCGCCGGAGGCGGGCCGCCCAAGGGGTCGCCCCTGCGTGACCGCTGTTCGGCCAAGGACCGGCAGCAGCGATTGGAGCAAGGGGGCGGGACGCCGGAGACGGAGGCCGCGGTGGTGAATGGCTTGCGCTGGTTGAAGTCGCGGCAGGCCAACGATGGTTCCTGGGGCGGGGGACACAAGGTGGCCATGACGGGATTGGCGCTTCTGGCCTACCTGGGACACTGTGAGACTTATGATTCACCCGAGTACGGTGAGACCGTGCGCAAGGCCGTCCTCTACCTCGCGGAAAAGGGGCTCAATGACGAAGGAAGGCTGCGGAGCGGCGGCGGGCATGCCTGGGTCTACGAGCACGGCATCGGCACCTACGCCCTCTGCGAGGCCTACAGCCTCCTGCGTTATGGCCGGCAGAAGTTTCCCCACATGCAGGAACTCAAGGAGGCCATTGCGGCCTCGGTCGCCATCGTTATTGAAGGGCAGAACCACGATGGTGGCTGGGTCTACGAATACGAAGGGTCGGAATGGTACCAGGAGATGCACGGTAAGACCGGCCAGCGCAGCCACGGCGACACCTCGGTGGCCGGTTGGCACATGCAAGCCCTGAAGGCCGCCACCCTCACGGGAGTCGAGTTCAAGAACATGAAACGAGCCATCCGCGACGGGATCGACTTTCTTCAGAGCGTCCAGGGTCCCCAGGGAGGGCTGGGTTACCGCAGCCGGGGGGACAAGTACAGCTTGGCTGGGGTGGGCGCGCTGGCGCAGCAGATGTTCCGCACCGGTTCCGCCAGCTCCGTGCGGCGGGCCGTGCGTTTTATCCTCGATCACGAGGTCAAGATCGGTGCCCAGGACGCCAGCATTTACGGGTGGTACTACGGGGCTCAGGCCTGTTTTCAACGGGGCGGGAGCGACTGGACGAAGTGGAACAACATGTTCCGTGACCAGGCCGTGGCCCACCAAGCGGAGGACGGATCCTGGCCTTTTGAAGGCGGGGACGGCGCCGATTCCAGCAGGGCCGCGGGCGGTGACGGGGAAGTTTATCGCACTTGTCTCTTCATCCTCATGCTCGAAGTTTACTACCGCTATCTCCCTGCCACCGAGTAGTGTGGTGCAAGAGAAAGAGCCATCGAAAGAATCATGCAAGCTCCAATCCTCACATTTGTTCTCAGCCTGTGCCTTCTCATCTCCTGTGGAGCTGAGGAAAAGAATGACACTGACAAAAACGCCAAGAGCGGGAAAGGCGCCGTCGCCGCGGAGGGCAAGAGTCTCTTCGACGGCAAGACCTTGAAGGGATGGAAGAAGATCGAGTTTGGCGGCAGTGGCGACATCGAAGTGGAGGACGGGGAGATCATCCTCTACGCGGGCGAACTCCTCACGGGGATCAAGATTGAAGGCGAGCCCCTGCTGAAGACGAACTACGAACTCTCCCTCGAAGCGCAGCGCCTCGACGGGGTTGATTTCTTCTGTGCCCTCACCTTTCCCATTGGCGACAGCCATAGCACTTATGTCGTCGGCGGCTGGGGCGGTTCACTCGTGGGCGTCTCGAGCATTGACAACATGGACGCCTCGGAAAACTCCACCGGATCGGTGCAGAAACTGGATGACAAGACCTGGTACAAGCTGCGCCTTCGGGTGACGGACACGGAGTTGCATGCCTGGATCGATGATCGCGAAGTGGTCAAGCTCTACCACAAGAACCACGAAATGAGCATGCGCCCCGGCGAGATTGAAGAGTGTGTTCCCCTGGGCATCGCGACCTATCAGACCAAGGCCGCTATCCGGAATATTCGCATCAAGCGGGTCACGCCCGAGAGCAAGTGATCAAGTGAGTGACTGGTAGAGTTTCCGTGAGCGTTCCATGGAGGAAGCGTCACCGCTTCCGCTACGTTCACTGCTGCCTGAGAAAGGACTCGAGCGCTGTCCGCGAGAGTGGGAAGCGGGCGCCGCATCGCGGGCACTGGATGGACACGACATCATCTCCCTGGAAGAGGTCATCGATCAGGTTGGAAGTCAGGGTGGCCAAGGTAGGCAGGATGCGATCCATGTCGCAGCCGCAGTGAAAGCGGTAGTAGCGCTTTTCCAGAAGGCTCAGAGTTTCCTGTTGATCGAGTTCGCGAATGGCCTCGTCACTGAGATCGCGCAGCCAGGATTCGTCACAATCGGGTTGGGCCGTGACCATGACAAAGGTCTCTTCGCTGTAGCGAAACAGCCGTGCCAGGCGTTGCTCGCTCTGACGAAAAAACTCTTCCACGATCTGGAAGACGTCCGTTCCCTCGAAAGTGACCACGCTTTGCCGGAGTTGATCGCTTCCGGAATGATCGTCCCGGACCTGACTGATGAAGCGATTGCTCGGACCGACTTTGACGTCCTTGGTAAAGGCACGGCCGGTGATGCGTTCGCCACCGGTGTTCCCTGTGACGAAGAGATTGAAGAGCGGATCCTGAAAGTTAACCGTCCAGGCGGCGTCTTCATCCCGGGGCCGCGATGCCAGATGCAAGGCCAGTGCCCCGAGGGCCTCCTTGAGGATGAGGTCGATCTGCGGATCCAACCGCATCCCGTGCTGCATCAGATGGAGGTAGTGATCGACGTAGAGCGGCCCGAAATCGGCCCGGGTCGCCAGGGCGTTTCTCTCCCTGACAAAGTAGCTGCGCACTTCGACTCTCGCTTCCTCGATGGGTTCCTCTTTCACGCCGCTATAGAAGCACACCTCGCCTCCTCCCGCCACTGAACCGATGCACGGATCTTGCACCCTGGCAGCGCGCCGCGTAAGATCGGCCGCTGTGTCTTCCCTTCCCCCCAAAAAACTTAAACGTAAACCTAAACTTAAACTCCCCAATCACTCCGTCGTCCCCCAAGGGTTCCATCTCATCACAGAAAGGGCCCGAATCCGATGACGGATCCGTTGACCGGCCAGCTCCTGGGTACACCCGAGGAGACCCGCGAGGCCGGAAAAGGTCTCGCCCAAGAACTGGGTCCCGGTGACGTCCTGGCCTTGACCGGCGAATTGGGAGCCGGCAAAACGCATCTATGCCAGGGCATCGTCGCCGGTCTGGGCTCGGATGCCGGTGTCACCAGTCCCACCTTTGGCCTGGTCCATGAATATCTCGACGGCCGCTTGCCGGTCTATCATTTTGATTTCTACCGCATCGAGGCGGCTGAGGAACTCGTCGAGCTGGGCTGGGACGATTACCTCGAGCGGGGAGGCGTCGTTCTCGTGGAGTGGGCCGACCGTTTTCCGGATTGGCTGCCGGAGGAGAGCCAGTGGTGGCATCTATGTCATGATCAAGAAAGCGGTGGCCGTCGCCTCCAGAGCCGTCCATGATGTTGAGTCGAACATGTTGACCTTGGTCCTGGAAACATCCACGCGTCGCGGGAGTCTCGCCCTCTTTGAAGGAGAGACGCTGTTAGAGAGCCGTGCCTTCCAGGCCTTGCGCGGCCACAACAGCAAGATCTACGGCCCCCTGGGCGAACTTCTTTCGCTCTTGGACGGCCGGTCCCTGGACCGATTGGTGGTGGGCACGGGACCGGGCAGTTACACCGGCGTGCGCATCGCCATTGCCATCGCCGATGCCCTGGCCCTGAGTCATGGGGCCGCGCTTTGTGCTTTAAGTTCACTCGTGGCCGGAGAACAGGCTGCCAAGAGGGCATCGGAAGCGAATCGCTATTGGGTGGTGGGCGATGCCCGCCGGCGCACCTGGTACCGGGCCGAGGTGCGAAACGGACAACTGTCAGGCCCCATCGTGACGGAAGCGCGGTCGGACTGGGAGCAGGCCGTGCAGGGGGCGTTGGATGCGGAGATCCCGGTGTACACCTTCGATTCCGAGG
>JANQJH010000672.1 GCA_028281705.1 Verrucomicrobiales bacterium | reverse complement strand
TTGAGTTAACAGAATCCGACCGCTAGTCTTGAGGCCCTACAAATCAAGTGTCTTGCGCAATCATATTGCCCTGATTCGGGTCGCTATGGGACGACTGTGTGTCGACAATGGAGATTTGGTATTCCTGCATGGGCCTTTGTTCTCACCGGTCACTGCAAAACCAGCGGCGCATGGTCGATTCGAAGCCAACCAGTCTTGTGGAAAGGAGCTTCTTTTCTGGCTGAGAGAAAGACAATGTTTTTTGTTTAGCGAACCATTCTGTCCCATTTTCCCCGTGAGGAGGCTGAGGAAACTGCAAGGCTAGGACCATGAAGGGCCTTCGATGTGGATCGATCTCGGTGGCGCTACTGGAGGAATCGTGGCATAGGTCGGCATCTTCTCGAGGCTCACGGCATGAATGAACCTGACAGACGCAAGATTGGATCGGTGGAGTATCACGTGGCGGATGCCCAGTACTTCAAAAAGCGAGGGCTCAAACGATACGCCGGGGTGTGGTCCCTGTGGGCTCTGGGCGTAGGGGCGGTGATTTCCGGCGATTTCTTTGGCTGGAATTTCGGTCTCGCGGCGGGCGGTTTCGGCGGGCTTGCCATCGCCACGGTGATCATCGCCATCATGTATGTCGGCATGTGCTATTCCATTGCCGAGATGTCACCGGCCCTGCCCCATACCGGTGGGGCCTATTCATTTGGGCGTACGGCGCTGGGTCCTTGGGGGGGATTCGTCACCGGCTTGGCGGAGAACATGGAGTATGTCCTGACCCCGGCGGTGATCGTCGTCGGGATCGGCGGTTACATGGGGACGATTTTCAATGAACTCTTCGGCGTTCACATCCCCATGCCGGTTTGGTGGGCCGTCGCCTACACACTCTTTGTTGGTCTCAACATCATCGGCGTGGAGGCCACCTTCAAGTTCTCCCTCGTGATCACCTTTTTGGCACTGGGCATTCTCGCGGTGTTTTGGATTGGCGCGATTCCTCATTTCAGCTGGGAGATGGCACTCAATGTCCCGCCCGAGGAGGGGGGCTCGCGTTTCCTGCCCTTTGGTTGGATGGGTGTGGCCAAGGCCTTGCCCTTTGCCATCTGGTTTTACCTGGCCATCGAGCAACTGCCGTTAGCCGCCGAGGAGTCACACGATCCCAAGCGCGACATGCCCAGGGGTTTGCTCTGGGGTATTCTCACACTCATCGTGGCCTCGGTCCTCACCTTGTTGCTCAACGCCGGGATCGCCCCGGGTGCCGCTGAAGTTGGGACTTCAGATAATCCGCTCTTTCTCGCGTTCCAAACGATTTTTGGGGAGGGCATCGGTGCGTCGCTGCTCGCCTTGATTGCCGTGGCCGGATTGATCGCCAGCTTTCACACCATCATTTATGCCTACGGACGCAACATTTATTCGCTCTCGCGTGCGGGCTATTTTCCGCAGTGGCTCTCCGTGACCCATGCCACGCGAAAGACGCCCCATGTGGCCTTGATCGCCGGTGCCGTGGTGGGCTATCTCGTTGCCCTGATGATCGAGTTTGGCGATGAGTTCTTCGGGGACGTGCCCGTGGGCGCCGTTCTCTTGAACATGGCCGTTTTTGGCGCGGTCATCGCCTACGTCATGCAGATGATTTCCTTTGTCCGGTTGCGAAATCGATTCCCGGACATTGAACGCCCTTTTGTCAGTCCCCTGGGCAAGGCGGGGGCGATCATCGCCGGATTGATTGCGGCGGTGACCCTGGTCTTTCTCTTTCTCAATCCGGAATACCAGGTCGGGGTCTATGGATGCGCGCTCTGGTTTGCCGCCGGCTTGGCCTACTTTGGCTTCATCGGCCGCAAGCGATTGGTCTATTCGCCGGAGGAGGAATTCGCCGTCAAACACCTGGGGAATTCCTTGAAGAATACGCAAGACAAGGCGTGAATGGGGGACGATCCCAATACGAGACATGCGAGCGGAGGAAGTCCACAACATTGAAGACGCGAAAAAGATCGTCGGGGAACGCGGTCTTTCCTATGTCAAGGTTGGCCTCTTTGATATCGATGGCGTCCTGCGTGGCAAGAGCATGGGGCGTGACAAGTTTTTCGCGGCCTTGGATGGCGGCTTCGGCTTCTGTGATGTCGTGTTGGGTTGGGATTCAAATGATCAACTTTATGACAACGTCAGCGTTACCGGCTGGCACACGGGTTATGGTGATGCCCGGGTGCGCATTCTCCCGGAGACCTGCCGTGAGATTCGGGGCGAGGAGAACACCTTGCTCTTTCTCTGTGAGTTTGCCGGTGAGGCGGAATCGATCTGCCCGCGTGGTCTTCTCCGCCGCGTGATCGCGCGGGCCGAAGAGCGCGGTTATCTCGCCGAGGCGGCTTGCGAGTTTGAATTTTTCGTCTTTAGCGAGACTCCCGAGTCCGTGCGGAAGAAAGGCTTTCGCCATTTGACTAGCATTTCCCCGGGATTCTTCGGATACTCGATGTTGCGGGGCTCGGTCTTCTCTGATTTTCACGAGGAGTTGTGGTCCACTTGCAGCGAGATGGGATTTCCCTTGGAGGGTTTGCACACGGAGACGGGTCCGGGTGTTCTGGAGGCGGCGCTGGCTCACTCCGATGCCCTCGAGGCGGCGGATCGGGCTGCGCTCTTCAAGACCTATACCAAGATCGTCGCCCAGCGGCGCGAGTGGATGGCGACCTTCATGGCCAAGTGGTCGCCCGACTGGCCCGGGCAGAGCGGCCACATCCACCTGTCACTGCGCGATCTCGAGGGAACCCCCGTGTTCCATGATGCCGGTGAGCCGCATGGCATGAGCCTGACGATGCGTCACTTCATTGGAGGCCAACAGGCGCTCCTGCCGGAGTTGCTCGCCATGGTAGCCCCCACGGTGAACAGTTTCTCCCGCTTGATTCCCGGTTTCTGGGCGCCAACGACAGCGAGCTGGGGGGTGGAGAATCGCACCTGTGCTCTTCGGGCGATTCCTGGCAGTGCCAAATCGCAGCGCGTCGAGTACCGCATCGCCGCTGCCGATATCAATCCCTACATCGCCATGGCCGCGGCACTGGCTTCGGGGCTGTGGGGCCTCGAGAATCAGATCGAACCCGATAGCCCGGTCGAGGGAAACGCCTACGACGTGACCTTTGCGGAGGAACGTCAGTTGCCGCGGACGCTTTTTGAAGCGGCGACGTCCTTGCGAAGGTCGAATGTCGCCCTCGAACTCTTTGGCGAGGAGTTCTGCCAGCACTACGCGGCGACGCGCGAGTGGGAAGAGCGGGAGTTTCGGAAACATATCAGCGATTGGGAACTGGAGAGGTATTTCGAGATCATCTAGGCTAGGCTCGGGCGGCCCACTGGGTTTCATCGAAACTGCTCTTCCTTCGGTGATGGTCCACGAACGGCACGAAAATCGCGAACTTTCGAAAACGGATCGCGCCTTCACCATTCTCTATCTTGCACACGTAGGGCAATGCGTGAGCGTTCCGTGGAGGAAGCGTCACCGCTTCCGCTACGAGATTTCAATCCGGCAACACTTACGTTTTCCCATTTTAATTGGAGCTGTGTGATGACGCATGTAGAGCTAGAAGCGGAAACTCAATCCTGTTGTTAGGCCGTTCATTTCGACGTCGTAGATGAAACCCCCACGATCGTAGTCGAAGTCTATGTGGCGCCAGCCAGCCTGGAGAGAGACGCGATCGTTGAATGCGTAGCCCAGCCCAAGGTAGGCTTGCCAGGCGAAATCGGATGAGACACCGAAACCACCGGCCTCGGCGAAAGCGTTGACGAACCATTTCTCAGTCAGATGCCAGCGGGCCCGCGCCCCGACCAGGGGATTGACCCAATCTTTGCTTCCACTTGCCTCGGGATCTCTCAGGTTGGGCGATTTGAGTTGCAGTGTGGTGTCGATGTAGGTGTAACGGGCGCCGGCCAAGAGATCGAGGGAGAAAGTGTCGTTGGCCACCGCCCGGTAGGTGAGGTAGCCGCTCAAGAGTACTTCTTCGACTTCGACGTCAACCTTGCTGAAGGGTCTCTTTCCGGTATCGGAACTTCCGGAGAGTTTCAGCCAGATGGTGTCCAAGAGAAAACCAAAGCGTCCCTTTCGTCCCTCGAAGGCAACAATGCCGCCGGCGTCGAGGTTCTCAAAAATGTCACTGAACTCGAGGTCGACATCGGAGGATGTGGGGCCGACACCGACGACACCGTCGAGGCCCGACGCGTAGAGATACGGGGAAAGCGTGAATTCCCAATCTGAAGCCCAAATCCGCGAGGGCTCCTCGGGTGGGACATCGCTCCAGGCCTGCGGCTCTTCCGCCATGGGTGGGATGGGTTCACCGGCTGGAGCGGTGGTGAAAGCGAGGAGCGAGAACGTGATGGAAACGGCGAGAGAGCGAGAAGGTGCTGATTTCATGAGCACAGGCATTCAACCATGAAGAAAACGAAATTTGTGAGATCGAGTCAAGGCGAACAATGCTGGATTGCTAGAGTAAAGAATGAGGCGATGCAGCTTGGGTGCGAAAAATGAGAAACGTTGAAGTTGCCTATCGCCTACCGATCGTCAGGGAATGGTCGGGTGACGATCGCTCGACTCTATTTTGGCATCCGATGAAACGTTACAAGCGTAACGTCGTGCAAAAATGGCAGTTCTTTCCCGTGGGTTGCAGATGCCTCATCGGTCGATGTGGACGTATGGGCCGGGACCGTCTCCTGGCTCTGTTTTCACACGAAAAGGGTTGCCTTTGTGTCGCCGGTCTCTCTATGATTAGCCTGTTAGAGGTGTGAATGACAAATAGGGTCCACCAGTATCGTATTTCTACTTATCCGACCGTTTTTCTCTCTCAATCACTGTTATCATGAAAACGCTGCTCTCTTCGAGTGTGGTCCTAGCGGCCCTCGTCCTTTATTTCACGTTGCCGTCGTTCACTGGCTTTGTAGCGCGGGCCCAAGACGCTTCGGCGAAGGCACCGGCGGAAGAGGGAGGCGCAAAACCGATGGATGATTTGGACTGGCCTCAGGTCTTTCAAGCTCCGGGGTATGAAGTGGCCATTTATCAACCGCAGCTCCATGAATGGGTTGATTACCTTAGGGTAACCGCCCGAATGGCGGTGGCGCTCAAGCCGGAGGGATCGGAGGATGTTTACTATGGGGCCATGACCATGGAAGCGGAGACGATTGCTGATATGGAGGAACGCACGGTGACCTTCAAGGAGCGCAAGATCACGGAGTTGCGGTTTCCGCAGGCCGAGGATGAGGAACAGGCGAAGCGCCTGCGTTTGGTGGTGGAGAGTGTGCTCAGTCCGAAGAGGCCTTCGCTGATCAATCTCGACCGGGTGCTGGCCAATGTGGAGCGGAACGCGGCCCAGGAGCGCCAGGTGGAGATGAATTTGGATCCACCGCCCATCTTTTATAGCAGCGAGCCGGCGATCCTGGTCATGTTCATGGGCAAGCCGCGATTGCAGCCGGTGAAGGACACCGGGTTGATGTTTGCCGTGAATACGAACTGGGATCTGTTCATGGATCCCAAGGCAGCGACTTACTATCTTCTCAATGGTGACGGATGGATCACGACGAAGAATCTGGAAGCCGGCCCCTGGACGGGGGCGGAAAAGTTGCCGGACGATCTTGGCAAATTGCCTGACGATGAGAACTGGAAGGAAGTCAAAGCGCACTTGGCGGCGAAGAAGCCGGAAGTAGTCCCTAAGGTCCTCGTGGCCCATCAACCGTCTGAAGTGATTGTGACCGAAGGCACGCCGGCCTACGAGCCGATCACGGGGACGGCCTTGTTGGCGGTGTCCAATTCAGAGGAAGACGTGTTCATGCTGGAGGGAACGCACTATTTCCTGACCTCGGGCCGCTGGTTCAGTGCGGAGAAACTGGAAGGTCCCTGGGCGGCCGCGACGGAGACGTTGCCGGAGGAGTTTCAGAAGATTCCCGAGGACCACGAGAAAGCCTATGTCCTGGCCTCCGTTCCGGGAGCCGCGGCGGCGGAGGAGGCGATCATCATGGCGCAGATTCCCCAGACGGCGACGGTGAATCGGGAAGAGGCGACTCTGGAAGTGAAGTATGACGGCGATCCTCAGTTTTCCGAGATTGAGGGAACGACCGTGAGCTACGCGGTCAACACGCCGGACGACGTCTTTGGCGTCGAGGAAAAGTATTATTGTTGCAAGAGCGGCGTGTGGTTCGAGGCGACTTCGGCCAATGGGCCTTGGGTCGTTTGCACCGACGTGCCGGACGCCATTTATGGAATCCCGGCTTCGAGCCCGAAGCACAACGTGACTTATGTCCAGGTCTACGATTCGTCGCCGGAAACGGTGACTGTCGGTTACACCTCGGGGTATAGTGGTTCCTACGTGGTGGGCAATGCGTTGGTTTTCGGTGCCGGGCTTTGGCTGGCCAGTGAGATCATCGACAATTGGGATGACGACCATTGGCATCACTGGCATTACCATTATCCGCCGCATTGGTATGGTTATGGTTGCGGGGCGCACTACAATTGGTACACTGGAGGCTACTACCGTGCGGGGGCGCGTTATTACGGGCCATACGGAGGTGCGGGGCGCGGTGCCATTTATAATCCCTGGACCGGTGGTTATGCCCGGGGCGGCGCCGTTTATGGACCGCGTGGGGCAGCTTACGCCCGGGAGGCTTACAATCCCTGGACGGACACCTATGTGGCGCGTGCCGGGGCCACGACCCCCTATGGATCTTGGGGTCGGACCGTGGTGGCGCGTGATGATGAATGGGCGCGTGCCGGGCATCGCTCGAATTGGAAGGGCACGGCTTATGGTTTTGAGAACTCTGATGGCGCTCAGTTGGTAGGCGTTAACCGGCGCTTCGGGAGTGACGGATTCGTTGGGAAATCGGAGTCGGATGATCTCTACGTGGGCCGCGACGGAGAGATCTACAAACGTGAGGCCAAGGGCGAATGGTACAAGAATGATGGCAGTGGCGGCTGGGATAGCGTCAATCTGCCGGACGATCGGCCGGGGAACCGTCCCGGTAACACGGGGCCTGGCGAGCGTCCGGGAAACCGTCCCGGAGCGAGGCCGGGAACGCCTGGTGAGCGTCCGGGGAACCGGCCCGGAGCGAGGCCGGGAACGCCCAATACCCGCCCGGAAGCGCGTCCCGGTAACCGTCCGAGCACGCAGCCGGCGCGTCCTTCCACGCGGCCCTCGACCCGGCCGAGCACGCAACCGAGCCGTCCCGCGACACGGCCGAGCGCGCCAAGTCGGCCTCAGACGCGTCCCAGCGTGAGCCGGCCTTCAACGCGCCCGGCGACGCGTCCCTCCACGGGGGCGACGAATCGGCGGAGCACCTATCGGTCCAACCGGAGCAGCTCGAGCCAGCTCAGACGCGATCATTCGGCCCGGCAACGCGGTAGCTCGAGGACTCAGGCGAGTCGCTCGGTCCAGCGTGGCAGTCGTTCGGCCTCGCGATCGACCCGGAGCTCCAGCCGGGGGCGCCGTTAGTTAGGCGTGGGTCCCATTTGTTAGCACTTGGACCTTGGGAGATGAACTCGAGCAAACGAGGACGCGAATGGGGTGGACAGGAGTGTCCGCATCACGTGGCTTTGCTTATTGGTTGGCATCACGTGTCGCTGTTAGTTAGTGCTTCAATCATAGGAGATGAACTTGAACAAACAAGGATGCGAATGGGGCGGGCAGGAGTGTCCGCATCGCATTGGGGAGGCGGATCTCATGGATGGTGCTTGTTTTCCCAGGGCCGTTTTGGCATGTTTGAGGTGCAGCTCGCCCGTCTCCGATGAATGACTTCAACCTGTTCAATGATATGATGATAAAGTCGGTTTCCCTCACCTGCCTGGCGCTGTTGGGCGCCATGCCGACTGTGCTCTCGCAGAAGAAGAAAGAGATTGATATGGAAGAGCGCCGCCGTTCGGTAGTCAATCTGGAGCAGCACCTCGCCGATCGGAATAGTCGTTTGGCGGAGCTGGCGGAGCTGGCGGAGGATATCATCACCCTGGATACGCGGGTGGAGAAGCGCATCGATCGCATCGTAGAGGTGTTGGCCAAATCGACGGATTCAGGTCCTTCAGGGACGAAGGTGGCCGAGACCAAGGAGAAGGCGATCCAGGGATTGCGCAATGCGATCGAACTCTATGTGAAAGAGCGTTCCAAGGTGAAAGAAAAGCTGCGGACGGGATCGACCGCGATTGAGCCCGATGTCCTCAAGGAGGACGTGACCAAGTTCGATGCACGGATTGAGAAGCGGGTCGATCAAATTCTGGACCTGACCAATTCGCTGTCGGCGGACAAAGGCTATCAGAAATACAACGTGACCTATGAGGAGCATCGTTTTGGGCGCGAGGAGAAGGATATTCGGATCAATGAGAAGTGGCGGCACAACCATCGGGAAACGATTCGCACGGACCAGCAACGCAAGGAGGTCGAGGAGGCTCTGACCAAGAGTATTGCCGATCTGAAGAGGAGACAGAGTTTTCTTGAGAGCAAGCTGGGCGAGAAACTGGTGGGAGAAGTCGAGCGCGATTTTTACATGGTCGATCTCAAGCGAGTGAAGGCGACCATCGCGGCGCGCAACGAGCAATTGGACGAGATCAAAGAATTGGACGGCGTCCAGGCGCCGACCGAGGAAGTGGACTCAGAACAGGCCTACCGGATGGCGGAAAGTTTGGAAGACCATGGGGCCGACCTGCGCGATGACATTTACGCCATCTTTCGCAAGTACCAGGAATTGAACCGTCTGCGGGATCAGGTGGCGAAAATGACACGGAATCTGAAGGCTCGCAAAGCCTGGCTGGAAAAGAATGACCAATAACGCTCGACCCGATGGCGGATGCTGACTATGGATGGTTCAAACGCACTCACACACATCTATCTAACTCACCAAATCCTATAATGAAATTCACATTGCCCGCGCTTTTTCTAACCGTTGTCTTGTCCGGCTGTTCCTCCATCGATATGCCTCAGGGATCGAGTGAGGGCTACTCCACGGCACGGTTTGTGAAAACGAGCTACGCCACTCAGACGGGCGATTTGGAGGATTCCCCCGAAGTCCACCAGGCGATTCAGGGCGCGATCAAGTCTCAGTTTGGCGTGCATGGCATTGCGTTCGGGCAGCCCACGGCGCAGTTGATTGTGACTTACATGCTCATCCGGCAGAGCAATGTTTCGACGACGATCAATCGCGATTACTTTGGCCAGGGCAGGGATGCCTCCGAGATCATGGATGAAGCGCATCGTCGTGGTGTGATCGAGAACAAGCGACCTGATGAATTCGATGCCGGTGCCATCGTCATCGATATCCTCGACGCCTCGACGAACGAGTTGGTTTTCCGCAACTTTGCCACTGGCGACGTCATGGAGAACCTGGATCCGGCGGCACGCCAAGTCCGGGTCAACACCATTGTTCGGGAGATTCTGGAGCCGTTCTTCGCTCCCTGAGGCATGTTTTAGCGGCATCACAACCAAATGGTCGAGGGACTGAAGTCCCTCCCACATTCTGGGAAAGTGGCAGGGATTTTAGTCCCTGGAGGGAGAGCGCCGTCTTATTCGAAGCCGGGCCGTTCTTCGCTCCCTGAGGCATGTTTTAGCGGCATCACAAAAATAACCGAGGGACTGAAGTCCCTCCCACATTCTGGGAAAGTGGCAGGGACTTTAGTCCCTGGAGGGAGAGCGCCGTCTTATTCGAAACCGGGCCGGTCTTCGCGAATGCGGCGTGAGAAATCGGAAGCGTCGTGGGCGGCTTGAGCGGCGGCATTGATTAACGAGCGCTGGCGGAGGGTATCGAAGTCGAGTGACTCGGACCCGCGATGGAGGACGTCTCGTTCGTAGAGGAGTTCGTCCAATCGGCCGTTGACGAGGAGACGGTAATCAAACCTGGCCCGCCTTTCGGCTGGCGTCTGGGCCCGAAGGCTCGTGGTGCAGTTCGCCGTGACGACATTGTACCACCGTGGACGTTCCTTGAGCGCATTGAGGGTGTTCACGGACTCGAGGAACATTTGAGTGACCACCTCCTTGCCGAATTTGCTTCGATAGAGATGCACGGGTTCGCCGCGAATATTGGTGCGCACGCGAATGAGGTCTTTCTCGTCCCCAAAGAGGTACTGCAGTTCAAACATTTTGTAGAGACCGCCGATCTCCGAATACGACTCGCCAACTTCGCGTCGCGTTTCCACCGAGAGCACGACGTGGCCATCTTCGCCAAAATCAAAGGAGAGCAAGGGGTGCGCCATGAGATCGCCCCCAAAGGCGTCGTGAAAATAGTCGAGACCTTGGATTTTGGAGAGGTGAACAGTTCGAGTCTCCCAGTTTTGCAGCACGCCGCCCCGCTGGGTGTAGTCGAAGTTGCGGAAGTTGTGCAGGGTCACGGCATCGCCATTGATCTCGGCCCAGCCGGTCTCGCGCCAATCGGGTTTCCACTCGCGGTCATTTGAGGGCTCGATGAGAGACCAGGGGATGACGACGAGGGCGAGGGCGGACAGCCATAGTAGAAACCGTTTCTTCCGCGTGGTCTCGGGAAAGATGGTCACGGCGCTCGTGAGGACAAACCAGACGATGGCGAGCCCTAGATTGCGGTTGGTCGTCGCCATGGGCCCGTCAATGCTAATGGCGCCGACGGCCCACAAGCTCGCCAGAACCATGAGGGAGACGATGGCCAGCAACCGGCAGCGCCTCAGGACACGGCTGAAGCGGCTCTTTTTCTTTTTCGGGAGATGCTTTGGCGACCGAGGATGACGTGAACTCGAGTGAGCGGGCATCGACAGAGAGGATGAGGAGAGTGAGGTTTCTTGATGGGGTAGGGTATCCTTGCCGCATGGTGGCGATGAATCAAGGGGCGTGCGAGGAAGGCGATGCATGGCGATTGCGGATGAGGCGAGAAGAACGGATTTTCTAAAATAGAAGATGAAAAAGAAATTGCAAATGCCCGGGGATTCTTCCAGGATTCGAACTCGTCGCCAGGGGTATTCGATTTTGGAATCTAAAAAAGAAACTATTTGCAGGAAAGGGGCGGAATTGGACTATGGTGGAAAGAGGACCTGCCCAAACGCCCCTGCTTTGATTGAAGATCGTTTCCACTCCAGCCGAGCCGCCGGCAGACAGGGCTCAGTCGAACTCACTCGGTCGGCCGAGCGGGGCCGGATCTAGCGTACGAACACCATGGCTCGGAAACACGATCACATTGATTTAGAGGAGCTGAGTCGCAAGATCCGGGAGGCCCGTGAACGGAAGGGGCTCACGTTGGAGGAACTCTCCCATGAATTGTGGCAAAGCGGGTTTCCCACCTCCCAGAACAAGCTTTGGCGGATGGAGAACAAGCCGCCGAAGCGACTGGATGGCGAATTGTTGCTCTGGCTCGAGCGCAAATTGGACGTGTCGCTGGTGGAGAGTGGGGATCAGAATCAGGTGCTGATCGAGGATGTTTTGGAGCTGCTGGACCGATTTCTCGAGGGGAAGGAGGAGCTTCCGAGCCGGCCGGCGAACCCCGGACTG
>JANQJH010000669.1 GCA_028281705.1 Verrucomicrobiales bacterium | reverse complement strand
TCATCTTCGTCGAGGTCTGCACACTGGTCGACGGTTCACCCAACGCCATCATCACCTGGGACGAGAACGTGTGTCTGCCCTGAGCGTTTAGTGGTTGTGAACAATCTAGCCAGCGCACCGTGATTTCCTTAGCAAACGTAAAAAGCCAACGGCCGCTTCCGTACTCCAGAGGAGGATGACCCGACTCAAGCACGGATTTTTCACCACAAATACCTTCCTCTCACCGAAGATCCAGTTTAAGTGGGTGAGGGGAAATGTCTCTTGACGGCGGTTCGGGATCACGCATCCTGTGCGGCCCCAAGGAAAAGGAGAGCAACAAGCCTTCGTCCTTCGCTTACTATGGAGTGGCCTCAGATCACCTGGATCATCTGTTACGCCGTGGTCATCCTCGGCCTGGCAGGGTATGGAATGCATCGGTTCGTGATGATATTCCTCTACTGGAAACATCGCCGCGATATTCCCCGACCGAAGAAACGCTTCGAAGAGCTTCCGACGGTGACGGTCCAGCTCCCCATCTTCAACGAGGCCTACGTCGTCCAGCGACTGATCCGGTCCGTCGGCGAGATCGACTACCCGAAGGACAAACTGCAGATCCAGATCCTGGACGATTCCACCGATGACACTGTCGCGCTCTGTGAGGAAGAAGCGGCCAAGCTCCGCGAGGCGGGACTGGACGCCCAGGTCCACCACCGCGTGGATCGCACGGGCTACAAGGCGGGCGCCCTGGAGGAAGGACTGAAATCGGCCACGGGCGAGTTCATCTTCATCTTGGACGCCGACTTTGTCCCGCCGAAGAACATCCTGCACGAGATGATCCATTTCTTCACCGATCCCAAACTGGGCATGGTGCAGACACGCTGGGGGCACCTCAATCAGGGCTATTCCCTCCTGACCAAGCTCCAGGCCATGTTTCTCGATGGCCACCTGATCCTAGAGCAGACGGCGCGCAGCCGCAGCGGGCGTTTTTTCAATTTCAATGGAACCGGCGGCATCTGGCGGCGCCAGTGCATTGAGGACGCAGGCGGGTGGGAGCACGACACCATCACGGAGGATCTCGATCTCAGCTACCGCGCTCAACTGAACGGCTGGCGATTCGTCTTCCTCAAGGATGTGGTGACCCCCGCCGAGCTGCCGGTCGACATGGACGGCTTCAAGTCTCAGCAGCACCGCTGGGCCAAGGGATCCATTCAGACCTGCAAGAAGATGCTCATCCGGGTGTGGAAGAGCGAAGTTTCCCTCCTCATCAAGCTCGAGGCCACAATGCATCTCACGGCCAATTTTGCCTACCTGCTCCTCGGCTTGATGTTTTTCCTCCTCTACCCCAGCGAGGCGCGCCCCCAGCTCGAGTGGCACTGGGCCATGATCATCAACATTCCGATCTTCATCGCCGCCTCGCTCTCCGTGTCCATTTTCTATGCCACGGCTCAGAGCGTGATCCATCCCAAGCGCTGGATCAAACAGCTCATCTACCTCCCCATGCTCCTCGCGGTCGGCATCGGCATGTCGATCAACAACGGCAAGGCGGTCCTCGAAGCCATCTTCAACAAGAAATCCCCCTTCGTCCGCACGCCCAAATACGGGATCGAACGCAAGCGAATCTCGTGGAAAGGACTGCGCTATTCCGCCCTCAAATCCGTGGCTCCCGTCTTCGAGATCCTCTTCGCCGTCTACTTCACCGTCCTCATCGGGATCTCCATCGCCAGGGGTTCCTGGTTTTCCATCCCGTTTCTCTTGCTCTTCCAGGTCGGTTTTGCCTACGTTGCCTGGGGCTCGATTTCTCAGTATTTGCCCTCCGCCTGGTTCCGCTCGGCGGATCGCAATGATGAGAATGAAGCTGTGGTTTGACTGGCGATTCCAATAAATCCTGTTATTCTAGGCTGTGCTCCAATTTGTGTAAATCCCCCACTCCTTTGCGCTCGCCTATGATCCGCTTTCTCGTCGCCCTGCTTTTCGCGCCGCTCCTCTTCTTGAGCAGTTGCGCCACCAAGGACACCAAGAACGTGATGCTCGTCAGCGTGAAGGATCAGAAGATGGCCCTCTACAACCGGGGGAACCGTGTGGCCACCTACCCCATCTCCACCTCCAAATTTGGCACGGGGGATCGCCCGGGCTCCAACCGCACGCCCATCGGTGAAATGGAAATCGCCCGCAAGATCGGGGGAGGTCAGCCCATGGGCATGGTTTTCAAAGGCCGCCGGCCCACCGGAGAAGTCTTGCGCCCCAACTCCCCCGGTCGCGACCCCATCGTCACCCGGATTCTCTGGCTCCGCGGCAAGGAATCGGCCACCCGCAACGCTTTTCGCCGCTACATCTACATTCACGGAACGCCGGAAGAACGCAAGATCGGCAAGCCCGCAAGCTACGGGTGCATCCGCATGCGCTCTCGCGACATCGCCCGGCTCTACGATCGCGTCGGCGTCGGCGCCAAGGTGCGTGTGACCCACGGTTCGCTGCCGGCCCCACCCGTGACGGACCAGATGCGGAAAGTGGCCTCCGTCGTCGGAGGCGCGGTTTACAACGTGGCCACCCTGGGAGCGGGATTCCGCAACAAATCAAAGTCTTGACAACAGGCTGGCGCACCCTAGTTTCCCGCCCCTTTCGCAAATACGCATCCATCGTTCATGGCCAATACTCAATCTGCTCTCAAACGCGTCCGTCAGACCAAGACCCGCACTCTGGAAAACCGGACCTTGAAGACCCGCATCAAGACCACCCGCAAAGCCGCCCTGGAAGCCCTTTCTTCCGGTGATTCGGGCGCCGCAGAGAAAGCCATCCGGTCCCTCTACTCCGCAGTCGACCGCGCCGCCAAATCCGGAGCCGTGCACGCCAACTACTCGCGCCGCATCAAGGCCAATTTCTCCGCCAAACTCGCCGCCGTCTCTGCGTAAGCCGAAGCCGAGTTTCGGAACAGACTTTTTCCCCAGGGACCCTCAACACGAGGGTCCCTTTTTTTGTCCACGCGAACGTGAGACCGCCTGGGATCGACCGGAGAGCCCGGTCCCACCTGGCCTTGCCCATCATTAGACGTTGAACCCGGTCCCGATCCTCTGTATTCGAAAAACACCCAAACACATGATGAAACAAGCGAGACTCAATCGACTCTTCGGCGTGGACGGCAAATGCTTCGATGTGGCCATCGATCACGGCTTCTTCAATGAAGCTCCCTTCCTCAGCGGGATCGAATCCATGCCCCAGGCCGTGTGCACCGTGGTCGACGCCGGACCGGACGCCATCCAGCTCACCGTGGGTCAGGCCCGTCATCTCCAGGACATCCCCGGTGCCAAACCGTCCCTCGTTCTTCGCACCGACGTGGCCAACGTCTACGGCAAGAAACTCCCGCGGACACTCTACAGCCGCATGATCGAAGACGGCGCCCTCCAGGCCGTGCAACTCGACGCCGCCTGTATTTGCGTGAATCTTTTTCGCGTACCCGATGAGCCCGAAGTCGGCGAACAATGCGTGGCCAACATTCTCAAACTCAAACCCCAGTGCGATCACTACGGGATGCCCATGATGGTCGAACCCCTCGTCTTCCGCCCCAACGAGGAGGCCGGTGGTTACATGGTCGACGGTGACGAGAACAAGATCATCCCCCTCGTCCGCCAGGCCATCGAACTTGGCGCCGACATCATCAAGGCCGATCCCACCGATGACGTGTCGCTCTATCATCGCGTCGTCGAGACCTGCGGCGGCATTCCCATCCTCGTGCGGGGCGGCAGCAAGGCCAGCGACGAAGTCATTCTCAAACGAACTGAAGAACTCATGGCCCAGGGCGTCTCAGGGATAGTCTATGGACGCAACGTCATTCAACACACCCAGCCCGCCGGCATCACCAAGGCTCTCATGGCCGTGGTCCACGAGGGCGTCTCGGCCGAGGAAGCCCTGCGATTGCTCGGTTAGCTCTGTGTAGTTTGTTAGACCGGCGCCCACCATCGCGAAGAAGAGCAACAAGAACCCATCATGGACACAGTAAACATCGGCATCATCGGCGGCGGTCTCATGGGCCGCGAAATGGCGAGCGCCTTTGGCCGCTGGTGCGCCCTCCAGGATCTCCCCATGCGGCCCCAGCTGGTGGCCGTGGCCGATACCAATGCCGATGTCCTCGGCTGGTTTGAAAAGATCCCCTCCGTCACCACCCGCGTCACCGACTATCACGAACTCCTGGCCCTCCCGGAGATCGATGTCTGCTACGTCGCTGTGCCTCACACCTTCCACGAACAGATCTACACCGACGTCATCGGCGCCGGCAAAGATCTCCTGGCAGAGAAACCCTTTGGTGTCGATCTGGCCGCGGCCGAGCGCATCGTGGCCGCCATCCGGACTTCCCAATCCTTTGTCCGCTGCAGTTCGGAGTTTCCCTTCTTCCCCGGGGCCAATGCGATCTACAAAGCCTGCCGGGACATCTCCTCTCTTGGACGCGTGCTCGAAGTCAATGCCGGCTTCCACCACGCCAGCGACCTCGACCCCAGCAAACCGGCCAACTGGAAACGCCTCGCCTCCGTTTGCGGCGATATCGGCGTTCTCGGTGACCTCGGCATGCATGTTCTCCATCTGCCCCTGCGCCTCGGTTGGCGACCGGAGACGGTCTCCGCCCAGTTGCAAAGGGTTACCCGCACCGTCCAGGGCCCAACGGCGAAGCCGATGTCATCTGTGACACCTGGGACAACGCGACCCTCCACACCTGGGCTATGGTGGGCGATCACCCCGTGCCCATGCGCCTCGAAATGAAACGCCTCGCGCCCGGGCAAACCAACACCTGGTTCATCGAAGTCCTCGGCACCGACGGCGGCTTCCGCTACAGCACCAAGACGCCCAAGACCCTGTGGACCTTCGAACGCGGCCCCCAACAGTCGTGGAAACAAACCGATCTCGGATT
>JANQJH010000667.1 GCA_028281705.1 Verrucomicrobiales bacterium | reverse complement strand
ATCAGGGTGCGGGTGAGCCGGCTCGTGGCCGGGCGGACGCGGTGGAGCTTCTGCTGACCGTGTTGTCGCCGTTTGTCCGGATCGAACCCGGCCGGTGCTCGATCCTCTGCATCCCATGGTGCGGCAGCGTGCTCCTGAGTGGGCCCGTTTTGCTCTGAGCGCCTCGCTCTTGGCGCGACGCTCACTTCCCAAGGAGGAGATCGAGCACTTTCGCAGACGCTACATCGAGGAGCGATTGGACGGTCAGATCGAGCATTTCAACTCCTATGGTGGCCGCGCTTCGCATGTGGAGAGACGGCTGACGCGATTCGGCGACCTCGCGGCCTTGGCGGCTCCGCTTTGCATTGGGATCGTTTTTCTCAACAAGCTCTTTCGCTACCTCGACGTCAGCTGGATGTGGCAGAAGACCTTGTTAGGCGCCATTCTCATCGGGCTCGTGCCCGTGCTCTTTCCCCTGATCTCGGGGACGGCGGCGGCACTCAGTTCGGCATTCGACGCCAGGCGCCGGGCGCGACGGTATCCGGAGATGGCGGAGCAACTGGAGCGCATCAAAGAGGAGCTGGAAGAGCTTCGAACGCCGGCCACGATCGTCGATGGCGTGATACGGACGGAGGCGTTGTTGTTGGCGGAATTGTTGGAGTGGCGTTCAACCGTGCCTCACAAAGCGGCGAAGAAACGCGGTTGAGGGAGGACGGTTCAGGGAGAATCGGTCGTTGCGGGCGCCGGGCCCGGCACGGGCGAGGGCGTGGATGTCAATTGCTGCAGTCGTTGGATCCATTGCTCTCTAAAGGAGGCGAGCGCTTCGCTTCCCTCGGACCACTTGATGGCCGATTGATAGGCGCCGATGGCTTCCTCAGTCTTCGGGGGAAGCTGGAAGGTATAGGCGGAGGCGAGTTGTGATTGGAAGAGCGCTAGCTGACGTTTCCACAAGCCAACGGAGGGGTGTTCGGCCGACGTCTCGATGAGATTCTCGAATGTTTGGGCGGGTTCGATGGCCTTTTCGGCGGCCTGGAGTGCGTGACCGAATTCCTTGAGATTGGAGAAGGCCCGGTTGCGTCCATTGGCCAGATCGAGCAGTCGGGCGAGGTTGTGGCCATTGGGGGAAACCGCAGCGAGCTTTTCCGCAGACGTATAGGCTTTTTCATACCATTGTTCGCTGGGACGCCACTCGCCTCGGAGTTCGTGTGACCATGCGAGGGAGGCTAGCGCGCTGCTCCTCTGCTGAAGGTAGCCAGCGTGGTTGGAATCGATGGTCAAGAGGGCATCGGTCAATTGGAGAGCCTGTTCAGCCGCAGCGATGGCCTCTTTAGTCTTGCCTTCTCTTGTTAGTGTATCGATGAGCGATCCCAAGATGTTGCAGCGTTCTGTCAGAACGTTGGGATCGTCGCCTGCGGCCGGGGGATCTCCCCACATGTCCAGGAGGGCCTGGTAATGGGCGGAGGCCTGGGCGAATTCGCCGCGGTTAGTGTCGAGGAATCCCCAGGCCTTCAAGAGCCTTTCCTTCATCGCCCGTCGCTGGTCGCTTTGAGAGACGCGGACCAGGGAGGCCTCGGCCTCTTGCAGCGCTTCGTCGGCCTGTTCGTTGGCGTTGATCATGACGAAGACATCGGCCCGGCGGATCCAGGTATCGACGAGCAAGGCGTTCCAATCCTCTTCTCCCTCGCCTACGTTGTCTGCTGCCCATCCGGTTAGCTGATTGATCGCTTCGGTGAAGAGGGCGTTCCCTTCTTCGGCCTCTCCATACTGGGTCTCTGTTCTCGAGAGAGCGTTTTGCAGGCTCAACCACGTGCTTCGGAGGCGATCGGGACCCAGCCGGCCCATGGCTTCGTCAAGTTTGCTCAATCCCTTGCGATAGGCTTTGATCGCCATGTCTGGATTTCCGGTGGTGAAGAAGAGCTGCCCGAGAGCGTACCAGTGCATGGCCAGATGTTTCTGGGCGATGACATTGTCAGGTACTTCGTCGACCAGCTCCTGTTGGGCACTGATGGTGCGCGCTTGTACTTCGATGGCTTCGTCAGTTCGGCCGAGGCTCATCAGGGTCGTGGTGAGAGCGGACTGAGCGCGCTTCCAGGCGTCGAGTACGGGAAGCGGCTTGTCATCGAGACGGAGATTGGCGATGAAGGCATTGGAACTTCCAAGGAACTCGCTGGCCAAAACGAGATCTTGTTCCTGGAGCCGGCGTGACCATTCGCTGGGTCCCAAGAGTTCGCCCAGGAATCCGGCGGCGGCATTCAAGGTGGTCTCTTTTTGCTGGCGCGATTCGGCCTCGAGTTTGCGGCGGTGCTGGGCGTCGAAAAACCCATAGACCGCGAGGGCGGTGAGCAGGGCCATCGAGGTCATGATGACCATGCGACGTCTCCGGGCGCGGCCCTCGATTTCGGTTAGGCGGTGTTGTGAGGCCTTGATGAAGGCCTGCTCCTCGGTGGAGAAGGCATCGGGGTGACCTTCGAGACCTTCCCGGGCCTCGGCCAGTTGGCGGCCGGCTTGAAGGAGAAAGCTGGGATCGTTGGAGGAGGCGTGCCATTGGGCGCAGGCCGCGGTCACCCGTGAGCGGATCCCGAGAAAATCTTCATTGGCCTCGATCCAGTCCCGGGCACGTCCCCAAGTGCGTAGGAGAGCCTCGTGGGCCACGGAGACCACGGGCTCGCCGGCGGGTGTCTGGCCAGTGGTGAAGAGGCGCTGCCTGACAAAAGCTTGGACCAGGCCCTCCGCGCCATCGTCGTTGGTTAGGCTGGAACGGAGTGCGGTGCGACGGACGGGGATACGATCCTCGCGGCCGAGCGTGACCAGAGCACGGAAGACATGATCGAAAGCCGCGCGTGAGGCGGCGTCCAGTTCGGCAAAGGCCGCATCGGCGTGTCGCGCGAGGGCGCCGTCGAGCTTTCCGATCTCCTCGTAGTCGGCAAAACGCAGCACGCGATCACCGCGCTCTGCCTGATAAGAGTACAGCTGATCGAGGGCGTGTTCTAACAGAGGTAATGCCTCGGGGTGGTCCAGAGCGGCGTCGCGCAAGACTTCGTCGAGCGTCTCGCCGGTGGTGGCGTCCTTTTCGAATACCAGGCCGGCCATGCGCGCCGGCTCGCGGATGATCTGTCCGATCTCATGTCTCTGGGGCGGCAGCACGTCAACCTTGCCGCTCTCGCCGGGGAGTTCGATCAATCCCGGTGTCTCCTGGAAGTGATGATAGAAATCGCTGCGCAAGGTGGTGAGGATCACCACGCGACCGCTACGGGCGAGCGCGGCGATGACGCTGACAAAATGCTGACGTTGTTCGTCACTGGCGTCACCGGTAAAGAGTTCTTCCAATTGATCGAGCACCAGGACCAGTCGGGCCCGGGGCGGGGGACGGTCGCCGATGCGCTTGGAGATGGCGGCGGCGGCCTCCATCCGATTGGCCGCTTCGAGTTCGCGGCATTTTTCCCGACGGCGGTGCTCTTGCTCGCTCTGATAGGCTCGAGCGGCCTCGTTGAGCACCAGCCGGACGCTCTGCGCCGCGGCATCGGGATGTTTCTCCAGGGACTGGGCCAGGTCGGCTCTTGCATCTGCGGCCTCAGGATCGGCGAGTTCCGGGAGAGCGCCCTCGTCAAGCAAAGCGGCGGCGAGACCGGTGAAGAGGTCGCCTCCGTGATGCCCGGGGCGCATCGTGGCCTCCCGCCAGAGGCCGATGCCCTCGAGCACGCCCGGCGTGGTCAGCATCGGGAGAACCCCGGCGAAGACGAGGGAACTCTTGCCGGATCCGCTGGCGCCGAGCACGAGGACGAAACCCGTTCCCGCTTCATTTTGGCGGCGCACGGCGTTGAGAACATTTTCGACAGCAGCGGTGCGCCCGAAAAAGACTTCTGCATGTTCCCGGGCAAAGGGTTCCAGGCCACGGTAGGGGCTTCCGTGTTGCCACTTCACGGTGGGGAGCG
>JANQJH010000638.1 GCA_028281705.1 Verrucomicrobiales bacterium | reverse complement strand
CCCGTGCAAGGGACCGCGATAGTGGCCTGCAGCCATCTCCCGATCCATCCGGGCCGCCTGCTTCAAGGCGAGGTCCTCTGTCAGATGAACGACACACTTCAAGCGCTCATCGTAGGTCTTGAGCCGTCTGAGATAGAGTTCGGTCAACTCAACCGAACTCACCTGCTTGGTCCGGATCAATCCGGCAAGTTCGCTCACCGGAAGAAAGGCCAAAGCTTCATCGCTCCCGGGACGCACTGGCGGGTGCGACTCGGAAACGGCGACTTCACCTCGGCCCGCGGACGCAGTTTCAGTAGAAGAATCGCGAGCCACCCGGAACTGCATGGCGGGGACCACCTGCCCATCCAGATCGTACCCACGGAGGTCCTCAAGCCGCTCTGTGAGTCGATCCATCTTACTCACCAACTGCTCACGATCTTCCGCACTCAGGGCAATGCCCGAAATCCATTCGGCTTCCCGCAAGGCTTCAGCCGAAATCGGTGTCCCGTTGCTGACTTCGGCTGCCAGGGCACGTTGGAAGACGGCATTCCCAATCCCAATGGCGGCAAGAGCTTTCAAGGCATGTCGACGTTGCATGCCTTCCAAGATCCCCACAATCGATTCCCAAGGCAATCGGATTTACTGGATCCATCAAGATCGGAACAGTGTCCGCCATGAGGCGGCTATTCGAAACCAATGTCGCTCTCCGATAGATGCTCTCGCTTGAGCCGAGCGATCTCAGCGTCATGTTTTGCTATGGCTTCCAACGAATCGACGGCGCTATTGGCCGGCTACTTGCCTAGCTGGGAATCTGTGAGTATCACCGAGGCGGCACAGGCCGGCTACGATTGCATCATCTTGGCCTTCGGGTCGATCGCGGGTACCACGGTCGGTATCTTTGAAGATTCGTTTCCCCCGGACAATGACCCGTCGACTGGTAGAGTCGATCTTGACAAGTTGAGCGCAGACATCAAGGGGGCGAAGGACGCTGGCGCAAAGCAAGTGCTTCTCTCATTTGGAGGCCATAATAACACCTACGTCCCCGGCAACGCAGACGCGAAAACCCTTGCTGCAGCGATCGTGAAGTTTCTCCAGACATCGGGGTTCACTGGCTGCGATTTCGATATCGAGATCCAGACAAGCGGTGACTACTTAAAACAACTGATCAGTGAGATCAAAGCGGGTGACAGCTCACTGATCGTGACCGCAGCACCGCAGCTCAACTTGGTGGGCAGCTCGGTGCAATTCGTTTCCACGGGGACCTCGACGGACTACAATGCGGCCCTGAACGCGGGCCTCTTCGACTACCTCTTTGTCCAGGCCTACAACACGTGTTCGTTTGATATCAGTGGTCACACCGAAAAGGACGTCGCGTTTATCTCAGCCGCCTTCGATTACCTGACCACGATCGTTCCTGACGGGACACTGATCACGATCGGCGAACCCGCCGCCACCGGGCCTGCTGCTGGCCCTTGCTCGGTCTTCCACGGCTCGTCAAACGGCCCCTCCATCTACTCAGACATGGCATCACAGTACCGATCCATACGGGGGAAGGCGAAGTTTGGAGGAGCGATGACTTGGGCTGTCAACTACGATCAGGGAAACGGCTACAAATTCGCCAAGGCGATCGGTCCCGTGATTTAGAAGGATGGGGGCGCACCATAGTTAGGCGGGCCATCACTTGGTTGCACGCGGCAGATAGTGACCGCACATCAGGCAGACAGGAGGCGTTCCGCATCACATTGGGCAGATCAGGAACGATTTTGGTTGCCTTTCTTCAAAAATGTCACTAAATGGTGACATAATGCACGAGACTGTTGATGACGATGCCGTTTGGAAGGCTCTGGCGGATCCGACCCGGCGGATGATTCTCGAGAATCTCGAGGGATCGCCCGTCACGACCGGGGGGGTGGTGGAGCAGTTCTCCGGCCGGTTGGTGAGGACGGCGGTGATGAAACATCTCGATATTCTGACGGCGGCCAATCTTGTTCGGGTGGAGCGCGTGGGCCGGACGCGGTACAACCATTTTGAGCCTGCGCCGCTGGAGAAAGCGCTTCACTGGCTGGAGAAACGGGCCCGGGTGCACAGCGAGAATCTGGGCCGGCTCAAGCGCCTGGCCGAGTCCCGATCAGCGCGGCGCGAGAACGAAGGCGATCAAACTAGCGAATAACCACAAGACGAGACATGAGCAAGAAGGAGACAACATTGATGACGGCGGCCGCCGCGAACGTGACGGTCAAGATTGAGATCGAGGCGCCGCTGGCGACCACCTGGCATTCGATGATCGATGAGATCGCGCAGTGGTGGCGAGGCGATTTTTTGGTCTGTGAGGGGTCGCGCGGGATGCGATTGGAGCCTCGGATTGGAGGACTACTCTATGAAGACCTGGACGGCGAGGGCGGTGGCTTTGTCTGGGGCCACGTCATTTCCTTTCAGCCGCAGAAGCATCTGGCATACGTCGCCCAGGTCGTCCCGCCTTGGGGTGGGCCGGCACAATCTGTGGTCCAGATCGCCCTTGAGGCAAATGATAGCCGGCCGGATGACGCCACCGTCTTGACACTCACTGACTCCCTCATCGGGCATGTGACGGAAGATCTCGTCTCCTGCCTGGATGACGGCTGGCAGCAATTGTACGGGGAGGGTGGACTGAAGTCCTATGTGGAGAGCCTGTGATGCGGATACTCTCGTCCGCCGGCCTTAGTCCCTAACAACACACATGGGGCGGACAGGAGTGTCCGCATCACTTTCCGCATCACTCGGCTCCGGCGATCAGGGACGAAGGGTCGTCAGAATCCGATCCCCATGACTTCGCACCATTTCTTGGAGTGGCTGTGGCCTTGGCGGGCGGCGTAGCGCAGTTTTTCCAGGCCGAGGCGGGTGTTGTTATCGGTGACGGGAGACGTTCCCCGCAGGAGCCAGACACCATGCCAGCCGGTGCGCGCGGCTCTCTTGTCCGGTCGATTGAACTCGCCGGGAATACGACGCAGGGCTTGATTGGATGGGCGCAGCCGCTCGGTGACGTAGAGGACGTCGAGGGTGGAGAAACCGGCATCGACCATCCCCGCATTGAGGGCAAGCAGGGCCAGGGCCTCCAATTCCCGATAGCTCTTTTGATCCCGGGCCCGAAGCATGTATTGCTCCAAGAATCGCTTCTCCTTCCACTGGTCGCTGAGGTGTTTCCGAAAGAATTCCAGTTCCGCATTGGGCCGTTCGTTCATCTGCCTTTCGATCTCGGCAAACAAGGGCTTCACCGCGGCGGCCCGTTTTCCACTCCGCGCCAGGTCCTCTTTGCTGGCCTCGAGGGCTTCCTCACTGGGGGCGAAGTGGAAGAGGCTCTCCAGGCCCCGCGGGCGGTCACTTCCGCCGGGGCGCCGGTAGAAATTGCCGCTCAGCCTCGCGTAGTTGTCGAGATCGGTATCGATGAGGTAGGTGATCTCGTAGCGGATGCCATCTTGGCTGAAGCGAGCTCGGAGAACGGGGATGCCGTCGACAGCGGTCTCCAAACGTCCCACGGCCTCGACTTTGCGTCCCTGAATGCGGCGTGTCATGAGCAGCGTCTTTCCCAGCACGCGAATGGAACAGGTGCCTTGAAAAGGCCTCTGGAAGTCCGGATCCACGCCGACGATGCGGTAGTTGCCGGCAAAGAAATCCAGTGAAGGTGCGGAGGTGAGCTCGGACCGGGAAGAAGGCGCGAGGAGCACGGAAAGGAGAAGAAGCGTGGAAACGAGAGAAAGGGATCGGTGGGCTTTCATGAACGAGATCATATTGGAGCAAGTCGGTGGCTAGGCAACGATCTTATGCGCGACATTACCGTAGACATCAGTGAGCCGGAATTTCCGGCCGGTGTACTCGTAGGTCAGTTCTTCATGATCGAGACCTAACAAGTAGAGGATGGTGGCGTGAAGGTCATGGATGGTGCAGCGGTCCTCGATGGCGTGATATCCGAATTCGTCCGTGGCGCCATAGCGAAAACCGGGGCGGACGCCGGCAGAGGCGGCTTGACCGGGGGGACGAAGGCCCAATGGGCAAGGGTCTGCTCCTCTTCCTCTGCTCGAGCCTTTGAGAGGGCAAAGACGACGAGGCAGACTAAGACAGCCGAGAAGAAAGCGTTTCGTCTGAAACCCATGCTGGCGGGAAACTACCAAATCCGGCGCGCCGACCACACGAGAATTCTAGGGTTTCCTCGTCCCCGGGATTCTGGCAGCCTCCGCCGGCATGGCGACTGTCATTACCAGGATCACCGCCCACGATTTTCGCTACAAACTTGGCGAAGGTGCGGGGAGTGATGCGGTGCATCGGAATCCCCAGTATGGCTACGGCGCCACCCACCTGGAGACGGAGGGATCGCTCAGCGGGACCGGTATCGCCTACACACTCGGTGGCGGGACGCAACTCGTGACGGAGGCCATCACTCTCTTGGCCGAGCCGCTCGTCGGCCGCGAAATCGAGGAGCTGATGGCCGATTTCGGCGCCTTCCAACGGAGCATTGCCGAACACGGCCAGGTTCGCTGGCTCGGACCGCACAAGGGCGTCATTCATCTGGCGCTGGCTTCCATCACCAACGCCTGTTTTGATCTCTGGGCCAAGGCGCGCGGCGTGCCCTTGTGGAAACTGCTCCTGGATTTGTCCCCGGAGGAAGTGGTGCGGCTGGTCGATTTCAGTTATCTTGACGACGTCCTGACACGGGATGAAGCCTGCGCCATCCTCAGAGAAAAGGTAGGGAGCCGCGGTTTACGCGAAGAAGTGCTGCAGCGTGGTTATCCGGGGTATGACACCTCGGTCGGGTGGTTCGCCTACAGCGATGAAATGATTGTGGAAAATGCCAGGCGCGCGGTCGATGCCGGCTTCACCGCGATGAAATTGAAGGTGGGGTCTCCCAACCCGGAGGACGACGTGCGTCGGGCTGTTCTCGTGCGCCAGGCGGTGGGAGAGGATGTCAATCTGATGGTGGATGCCAATCAGGCCTGGAGCGTTCCCCTGGCACTCGAGGTCTGCCAACGGCTGGCCCCGGTGAAGCTTGGCTGGGTGGAAGAACCGACACAACCCGATGATGTGTTAGGACACCGGACGATTGCCCAGGCCATTGCGCCGGTGCCGGTTGCCGTTGGGGAAACGGTGTCCAATCGGGTGTTGTGGAAGAATTTTCTACAGGCCGGCGCGGTGGGAATCGTGCAGGCCGACTGCACGCGGCTCGCGGGGATCAGTGAGTACCTGGCGGTGGCCATCTTGGCAACGAAATACCCGGTGAAGGTCATTCCTCATGTGGGGGACATGGGGCAAATGCATCATCACTTGGTTTTCTTCAATCACATTGCGCTGGGACATGAGGTCCAGTTTCTGGAGTACATCCCGCATCTCCGGAAACACTTCACCACGCCTGCGGTGGTTCGAGATGGCGCCTATCAATTGCCGCAAGAGCCGGGCTGCTCGACCGGCTTGAAGGCGCTGGAGAACGTCTGAATGGTAGTGAACTGAACTGAACTGAACTGAATACAATGAGACGCGTTTCTCTGGAGGCCTTGCGGGACTTCACATTGGAGGCCCTTCGGCGTACCCATGTGCCTCCGAATCACGCGGAGATCGCGGCGGATGTCTTGGTGACGACGGATTCCTGGGGCGTCTTTACCCACGGCACGAAGTTGCTCGGGGGTTACCTCAGGAGATTGCGGGAAGGCGGCTTGCGCCTGAATGGGCAACCTCGCGTGGTGTCCCAGGGACCTGCCTGGGCGGTGATCGATGGTGAATCGGTCTTGGGGCAGGTGACCTCGCATTTTGCCATGGGCTGTGCCATGGAGAAGGCGCGGGCCTGCGGGATCGGGTTTGCTGGGGTGCGGAATTCCTGCCATTTTGGCGCTGCCGGTTACTACGCCTGGTTGGCCGCTCGGGAGGGGATGATTGGCCAGGTAACGGCCAATGACATTCCCGGAATGGGACCGCCCGGAGCCACCCAGGCCGTGTTTGGCACCAATCCGTTCGCCTTCGCCGCGCCCGCGGGTTTGCACCCGCCCATCGTTCTCGACATGGCCCTGAGCACAGTTGCCGGAGGCAAGGTGTTTGCCGCCCAGCAGCGTGGTCAATCAATTCCCGAGGATTGGCTCATTGGGTTTGACGGCCACGGCACGGCAGACGCCGGCGCTTTTCCTGACAAAGCCTTTCTCGCCACCATGGGGGGGCACAAGGGCTACGGGTTGGCGCTGATGAATGAGATTTTGTCAGGCGTGCTGCCGGGAGCCGGGATCACTTGGGGCGTGGGAAGTTATCTCTTCGGCGACCAGACGAGCCCGACCAATCACGGGGCCTCGTTTGTCGCCATTGACGTGTCGGCCATGATGGCGAGGAATGTCTTTCAGGAACGGCTCGATGCCTTGATCGATCAGATCCACCAGGTGCCGACGGCCGAGGGAACGGAGCGCCTGATGGTGCCAGGGGAGCGGGAATGGAACTGCCGTGCGGAGGCGGAGAAACACGGGATCGCCTTGCCCCGGGATGTGGTGGAGAATCTTGCCGAGGTGGCGCGGGAGCTTGGGATTCGCGTCGGGTGGATTGATGAACGATGATCAAGCGAGGGATGGTGCGCGCCGGGGCAAGGCGATGGTAAGGATGGCGGCGCCGAGGACAAAGGCGGTGCTGCCCCAGAGGCATCCGGGAAGGCCGGCCATGACATAGAGGAGACCGGAGAGCAGCGTCCCGACGAGTCGCCCGCAGGCATTGGCCATGTAGTAGAAGCCCACGTTGAGCGCCACTTGGTCGGCGTTGGTATAGGCGAGGATGAGGTAGGAATGGACGGCGGAGTTGACGGCGAAGACGATGCCGAAGACGCCGAGTCCACAGAGGATGGCAATGGTGGGATAGTAGTCGAGCTGGACGGCGAGGGCGATGGTGGCGGTGACGAGGACGAGAAGCGTTCCCCAGACGAGCGCGGCATGGGCGCCTCCCTCGGCGCCGCCGCGACGGACGAAGCCGGGGGCGGATGCCTGGACGAAACCGTAGGCGATGACCCAGAGGGCGAGGAATCCGCCCACGCTGGCAAAGCTCCATCCGAGGACTTCCTTGAGGAACACTGGCAATCCAACAACAAACCAAATGTCTCTCGAGGCAAAGAGAAAGAAGCGCGCGGCCGAGAGCAGATTGATCTCCCGGCTCTTGGAGAAGAGCTGGGTGAATCGCACCTTTTTCTTGGAACGGCCGAGGTCTTGGCGCAGGCAGATGAGTCCGCTGAGGAGAATGAGAAAGAGCCCCCCGGCCATGGCCCAGAGGGAGGGGGCGAAGCCGATGGAGCCTAACAAGACGCCACCGAGGAGAAATCCCGCGCCCTTGAGTGCGTTCTTCGAGCCCGTGAGGATGGCGACCCACTTGAAGAGCTGGCGTTCAGAGTGGCCCGCCGCCCCACCTTCGGGCACGAGGAGCTTGACCGCGCTCTTGGAACTCATTTTCGTGAGGTCTTTGGCCACGCCGGAAAGGGCTTGAGCGGCCATGACGTAGGCGACCGACATCACCGGCGCCCAGCTCGTCTGCACGAAGGACAGCATGGTCAAAGCGGCGATCTGAGTGGCCAGTCCGGCGAAGAGGGTGATCTTGAGCCCCACCCGGGATCCGATCCAGCCGCCGAAGAGATTGGTCACAATGCCGCAGAACTCGTAGAGCAAAAAGAGAAAGGCGAGCTGCACGGGCGAGTAACCCAGGGTGTGAAAGTGCAGTAGCACTAACATGCGTAACGCGCCGTCTGTGAGTGTGAATCCCCAGTAGGCCGCGGTGACGATGACGTAGTTGCGGGCATCCATGATCAATTGAGCGAGGCTACGCTAGGCTTGTTTGCCGGGCAGGGACCGGGCGACTTTGGCGGCGAGTTCCATCAAGCGGCAGGCATAGCCCATTTCGTTATCGTACCAGATGAGGATCTTGGCCTGAGTGCCATCGTTTACCATGGTGGAAAGGCCGTCGACGATCCCGGAGCGGCGATCGTTGACGTAGTCCGCTGAGACCAGAGGTCTCTCTTCGTAACCCAGGATGCCATCGAGGTAGGTCTGGGAAGCCTCTCTCAACAGGCGGTTGATTTCTTCGGCATTCGTTTCCCGAGCGAGTTCGAAAACGCAGTCCGTGAGACTGGCGTTGAGGAGGGGGATACGCACGGCCACTCCGTTGAGCTTCCCCTTGAGTTCGGGGTAGATCATCGTGATCGCGGTGGCCGATCCCGTTGTCGTAGGGATGAGAGAGTTGAGGGCGGATCGCGCACGGCGGAAATCCTTGTGCGGGGCGTCGACGATCACCTGCGTGTTGGTCACGTCGTGCAGGGTGGTGATGAGGCCGTGCTCGATCCCCAGTTTCTCGTGAATCACCTTGACCACCGGCGCGAGGCAATTGGTCGTGCACGAGGCCGCCGTGAGCAGGTGATGCTCCTCCGGATTGTAAAGGTCGTCATTGCAGCCCATGACCACATTGAGAGCGCCCTCCTTCACGGGGGCGGCGACGATGACCTTGGAAACGCCACAATCGAAATAGGGCTGAAGCAACTGGGGAGTGCGAAAGCGACCCGAGCTATCGATCACTAGATCGATTCCCATGGAAGCCCAATCGATTTCTCCGGGCGTGGCCTTTTCACTAAATGTTACCTGTTGGCCCTCGACGCTGAATCCTTGATCATCGGATTCGATGTTCCGGTCCCAATGGCCGTGAACGGTGTCGAATTCTAACAAATGAGCCGCCAGCTGAGCGCCCCCTTTGATCTCGTTGACGTGGACAATGTCAAGAGTGTCGTCATCCCATGCGGCCCGGAATCCCAGGCGCCCCATGCGGCCGAAGCCGTTGATACCTACTCGCGTTTTCATGATATGGGGAGAAAAAAACTTAAACTTACACTCACACTTCAGGATCAGTTTAAGTTGATGGTTGTGTTAAACAGGATTTTCTTGGCAGCAGTCGTTGGGCTGGTGTGGCATGCAGAGCTCCGGCCGTCCCTGGCAGCAATCCTCGGTGAGGAAATCCATGAGATCGCGCATCCCGTCACTTCGGATCTGGTAGTAGATCGATCGCCCATCACGCTCCGCCTCGAGGAGGCCCGCGTGGGTGAGCTCCTTGAGGTGGAAAGAAAGGGTGGGCTTGGGCACCTGAAGGGCTTTCGCGATTTCGCCAGCGCAGAGCCGCGTGCTCGACTTGACGAGGAGGCGGAAGACCTCGAGCCGCGAAGGTTGCGCCAGGGCCGCCAGGGCAGTGACCGCTTCATTTAATTCCATTATTATGGAATTATCGAATTTTGGGCCGGCGTCAATGGGAAAATGGCCTCAACTTTCGGTCCTACTGGACGATCGGATCGCGAGAGTGGTTGTTTTCTCGGGATTCACGCCCTTTCGTAGCGATACAGATCAGAGCAAGACAGGGGGAATCCGCCGTTGGTGGGAATGGCATGCTCTCCTGCCCAAGCTTGGGCTCTTTCACGGCAAGGAGGCCGCCATTCCCTATGATTACGACGAACTGATGGCGGCGATCGGCCCGCGTCCCTTGCTCGTCGTGTCTCCCGAGCACGATTGGCACGCCTCCATCGCGGATGTCCGAGCCTGTATCGAGCAGGTGAAGGGAGCGCATCCGGCTCTGACGTTTGAGGCGCCCGACGACATCAACCGATTCCAATCCGCGCAGCACCACCGAGTGATCCAGTGGCTTGAGGCGACGTCCAATTAGCCGAGGGACTGAAGTCCCTCCCACATTCCAAGCAAGTGGCAGGGACTTTAGTCCCTTCGTTTTTTCAGAGTGAGGTCGACAGGGTTGCGGGGCTAACAATTCTAGAGGGTCTCCGAAAAGGGAAACCGACTCCTACTCGTCCTTGAAAGAGCCAAGCGAGGCGCCTATGGAGTGGCCAAGTGGCTTGAGGCGACGGCCAAATAGCCGAGGGACTGAAGTCCCTCCTACATTCCAAGAAAGTGGCCTCCGGAGTGAGATCTGCGGGGTTGGGGACCTAACTAGCGCAGCTTGACCACGCGGATCCGGTGGGCCTCGCTGTCGCCGATATAGACGCTGCCGTCGGGATCGGCGTGGACGCCATGAAGTCTGGCCATACGACAGGAAAGGGGATCGCCGGAGGGGCCATCGCCCTTTTCTCCCGTTCCTGCCAGGAGAGTCAGGAGGCCGGTCTTGGGGTCGTAGACTCGGACGCTATGGCTCTCGGTGTCCGCGAGATAGATCTTCCGGTCTGGTCCGATGCTGACCCCTTTGGGGCCTGACAGACTGGCCTTTTTCCCCGGGCCACCGTTGCCGCTGAATCCCTTTTTGCCCGTGCCCGCCATCCAGTGAAGGGTCCCGGTGGCCGAGCGGAACTGGTAGAGGCGATTACCCTCGCGGAGGGCGAGCCAGAGATTGCCCTCGGCGTCGAAGTCGATGGCTCTGGGGCCTAACAAGGGAGCGGCGGCAAATGCTTGACCGTCTTGCGGAAGCTTCTTCTCACCGGTACCGGAAACAGTTTCGATGATGCCCGTTTTCATGTCGATCTTCCGCAGGCGATGGTTGCCAATATCGCAGACATAGAGATCACCGTGGGGGCCGAATTGAATGCTGTGAGGACGGGAAAAGGCGGCTTCCTTTGCCGGGCCGCCGTCGCCGGAAAACCCCTGTTTTCCCGTGCCGGCGATGGTGGAGATCACTCCCGTTTCCCGGTCGACTTTGCGGATGAGATGGTTTTGCATTTCGACGAAGTAGAGATCGCCCGCGTCATCGAAGCGCAGCTCGTAGGGCTCGAACAACTGCGCCTCCGTGGCGGGACCATCGTCGCCGGAGTAGCCCTGGGTTCCATTGCCGGCCACGGTAGAGATGATGCCCTCGCCGTCGATCTTTCGGATGACGTGATTCCCGGTGTCGCAGAGATAGAGGCAATGGTCAGGCCCGCGAACGAGGCCGAAGGGGTTGTTTAGCTGGGCCTCCGCCGCCGGGCCTCCGTCGCCGGAATAACCGGCCGTTCCGGTCCCAGCCAAGGTGATGATTTCGTAGCGGTCCGGAGTTGCCGGGTCCTGGATCGCCTGCATGCGCTCGAGAAGCCGGGCGTGAAGGCGGTCCCGCACGGCGGCGATTTCGGGCTTGGTGGAGGTGATGAGATTGGTGCGTTCCTCGGGGTCTTCAGCCAAGTGATAGAGCTCGTCCCGCTCGGGATCGAGAAAGTCGCGAATGAGTTTCCATGAGGCTGTCCTCAGCCCGCGCATCCGGGTGCGGCTTTGGTGATGCGTGGAGTATTGAGCGAACAAGGACCGGGGATTTTCCTGTGGCTTTGTCCGGTCGGCGTCGCGGTAGGGGATCTTGCGGCCGCGGATGAGAATTTCGCCAGGCAGTTCGATGCCCGCCATGTCGAGGATGGTGGGGAACCAGTCGAGATTGCTCACCATCCCGTCGTAAGTGCCTCCCGCAGAGATGGCGCCGGGCCAACGAATGGCAGTGGGGACGCGGAGCGAGTGATCGTAGAGATTGGGACGCTGGTTCCGCGGGATGTTCTCCGTGGCTGCCGGGGGATTGGTCAGAACCCAGTGCCCGTTGCCCTTATGCCAGATCCCGTTGTGTCCCATGCTGTAACCGTGATCTGAGGTGAAGATGACGACCGTGTTGTCGCGCAGGCCTAACTGATCGAGTGATTGCAGGACACGGCCGAGGTTGCGATCCACGCCCTTGACGCTGGCGAGATACTCGCGCGTCATGCGTTTGACGCGATTGACGTCGAGCTGGGGAAAATCGGGATGGGGAACAGCGGGATCGAGATTCTCGAAAGGTGCCCAGTCCTCCTCGGCGACGGGAAGCCAGCGGGTGTGGGGGGCGCGGGTGTGCCAGCAGAGGAGAAAAGGCTCTGAAGGATCGTGTGCCTCGAGATAGTCGATGACCTCATCGGCCAGAATATCCGTCGTGAGCCCAGGTCGTTTGACATCGATCCCGTCCTTTTCCAAGACGGGGTCGCTGGTGGCCCAGCCACCCTCACGGTGGCCCATGAAGTGGTCGAAGCCCTGGTGGAGGGGGTGGAAGCGGTCTTCGGTCCCGAGATGCCATTTGCCGATGAGTGCGGTGTGGTAACCGTGGCTTCGCAGGATGCGGACCCAATTGGGAAGATCGGGGTCGAGCCCCAATTGCGGTTCCTTTCGGCGGTTGATCCAATCGGTGATCCCCAGTTCGGAGCCGTATCGGCTTGTCATCAAGCTGGCCCGCGAGGGGCTGCACACCGGCGTGACGGTGAAGCACTGGGTGAGTCTCAGTCCCTCAGAGAAGAGCCGGTCCATGTGGGGTGTGGAGGCCTCGGGATGATCCAGGCCCAGGGCCCACGGCGCCTGATCATCCGTCTGGACAAAGAGGATGTTAGGCCGATCCTGGCCATGGCCGGCGAGGGTCAGGATCGGCCAGGAGAGGGCGAGTAAGAGCGAGCGAAGAAGGTACCGCATACGGCGAAGCCTAGAGCTTCGCCAGAGAGTCGTCCAGAGCGTTGAGCACCACGTCCATGGTGGCATCGGTCTCGTCGCCCATGTTGGAAATGCGGAAGGTCTTCCCTTTCACTTTGCCGTAGCCGCCATCGATGATGAGCGCGTGATTCTTCCGGAGTAACTGGATCAATTTGGGGAGATCGGTCTCCTTGTTGTTGCGCACACAGGTCAAGGCCTTGGAGCGGAAGCCTTCGGGGGCGAAGAATTCGTAGCCATGTTTCTCCACCCAGGCGTGGACCTTGGCGTTGAGACGCTCGTGGCGGGCGTAGCGATTCTCAATGCCCTCGGCTTCGATCTCCCGGAGCTTGGCACGCAGGCCATAGATCAGGGAAATGCAGGGCGTGCTCGGCGTCATGTCCTTGTCGTGGTTCTTCTTGAACTCGTGAAAATCGAAATAGTAACCGCGATCGTTTTGCTGGGCGGCCCGGTCGAGGGCGCGCTGAGAACAGGTGAAGAGGGCGAGCCCGGGAGGCAGTGCGAGCGCCTTTTGCGATCCCGTGAGCATGACGTCGATCCCCAGTGCATCCACCGGCGTGGGCACGGTGGAAAAGGAGGAGACGGTGTCGACGACGCTGCAGACGTCCGGGTATTTCGCTAGAACGGCGGCGAGCTTTTCCAGGTTGTTCAACACGCCGGTGGAAGTCTCACTGTGCACCAGGGTGACGGTATCGAACTCTCCCGTGGCCAGTTTGGCGTCGAGCTCAGCGGGATCGATGGGTTGCCCCCATTCCACCCGAAGGGCTTCGGCCTCCTTGCCGCAGCGTTTGGAAACGTCGAGCCACTTGTCGGAAAAGGCTCCACAGCAGCAGTTGAGCACTTTTTTGCCCACGAGATTCCGGATCGATCCCTCCATCACCCCCCAGGCGGAAGAGGTGCTGAGGAAAACCGGGTTCTCCGTCTGGAAGAACGATTTCAAGAGCGGTTGGCAGTCGGCGTAGAGCGCCTGGAAATCCTTGCCACGGTGCCCGATCATGGGCTCCGCCATCGCTTCGTAGGTCTTGTCCGACACATTGATCGGACCCGGGTTGTAGAGCTTGATGGGCGAACTCATCGTTTGGAAATATGTCCCGCTCCCTAGTGGCGACTGCAGTGTCCTGCAACCGGAGAAATGCGTGGATGAGGCGCGTCCGCCGGGCTCAGCCATCAAGCCTTCTCGACCTCGACTCAATCAGCGCGCTAGCCGTACGACGACGCGGCCGTTTTCCGTGCTGACGGATTGCAGGCGCTTGAGGACGGGGCCCATCTGTTTGTCATCCCGGAAGGGGGCGATGAGATTGACGTTGCCGGAGATGAAGTTGAGGAAGCCCTCGGGCACTTCGCCGCCAACATCGGGCTTGAGGTCGACGATCTTGAGCATGAGCTGACCGTCTTCCATCCTGGGATCGAGTTCGGCGGTGCCGTTGAGATAGCGGAGCTTTCCCCCCTGGAAGAGGGTCTGCATGGGGAAGGCGATCCGCGCCGTCACGGTCTCCCCGATCTCCTGGATGGCGATCATTTTCCGGAAGTCGAAGAGGCGATCTTCGTGGCCGATGAGGTCATTGAGATCGGCGACTGACAGCTCCAGCGTGCCCGCCGGATCCTTGCCAAATTCACGCACGCGGTGCCGCAGGCCGATGATGGTGTCCTCATCCCGGTACTCCACCCCGAGATCGGCCTGCTCGTAGGAGGTGAATTGCTCGATTTTCTTGTTCTGTGTGTAGCCGGTGTAAACCGTCCAGATGGTGATGAGGCCGAAGACGACGAGACCTGCGATTCCGATGAAGCAGCCGGGTGTCGGAGAGCGGGTAGCCATGGTAAAAGGAGCGGATTTGGAAGTCAGCGAGGTGGTAAAGAGTGATTTGGGGGTCTTTTTCGGCGAAATTTGAAGATTTTTACGGGAAATGGCGATTTTTCGCGGAATTTCGTTTTAGATAGGACCTCTAAGTTGGCAACACATGTTGCCCATCGCTGGGTTTCTGTCGTATAGCAAGACAAGAAGAGAGACACACCAAATTCGACGACTACTAATAAATTATGAGAAATTTCATTATGGCATTGACGTTGGCCCTCGGTCTGATGACCGGCATGGCCGCGGATGATAAGGCGACTTCTTATGTCGTCGGCATGACGGGAGTTACTTGAGCTGGCTGTAAAGCGGACGTCCGTGCGGCGTTCAAAAAGCTCGAGGGTGTCACCAAGATCGACATCCAAAATGGTGACAAGCCTGGAACTCAGAAAGTCCTGGTCGTTTCCTCGTCCGATAAGTTGACGAAGAAGCAGGCGATCAAGTCCTTGGGAAGCAAGGCGGATCGCTACAAGGTCAAGACCTTCGCCAAGAAAAAGGAGGATTCAAAAAAGAAGAAGGCTTCCTGAGTCCTTCACACTGAATATCGATCTGAATCTGAAGTCTCTCTCAACCCTCGCCCGCGCTGCCGGGCGGGGGTTTTTTCTTTGGTGGGATCCTTCTTGCAATCCGCAAGAGGCGGTCTATGGAACGGCGTATGAAAGCGATTTTCTTCCTCGTGAGCGCCGTGGGTCTGGTTCTGGGTTACACCGCCTGTGAACGCCAGAGCTGGGAGGAAACGCGGGCGCTTCATTTGAAACACGAAGCCCATGGCGATGACGGCGAGGCCAAACCGGCCGAGGGCGATCACAAGTAAATCATTGACGAACGGCGGCTACCGTTGCTGCCCGTTCCCAGCCCGTCGCTTGGAGGCGGCGGTGTTGCGCAGGGGAAAATCTTCCTCGGGAACTTCTTTTTTCAGGAAGGGACAGAGCTTTTCCCACCCGTCACCGGCGCAGACGTCGATCTCGATGAAGGGTTCGGTCCGCCCTTTGAAAAATGAGGTCACCTTGCGGGAGATGAGGGCCATTTCTTCCCTCCACGCCTCTGGTTCCAAGGTCGTCCAGGGGCCATTGTAACCTCGATTGGCTCGGTTGCGCGCCACGTGCTGGGACCGGCTGACGATCCAGCTCTCGATCTCGCGCCGGTTGAAGATGAAGTAGGTCCGCGGGTATTGCTCGACCCATGTTTCTAACAAGAGATCGATCTGAGCGTAGTGGAGGCGTTCGTGCGTGGCGAAGGTCCCGTGAGGAAAGAGCACATCGGTGAAGGCGTCGTAGTCTCTGAGGTAGGTGAGCAAGGGGACACCTTCACCCAGAGCCCGGGAAACGGCCTTGTTGAAGGTGTAAGGGTTGTGCAGGGTCGGGTAGCCGAGCTGCTCGAGGGCGTTGGAGAGGGAAGCCGTTCCCGTTTTGTTGGGTCCGCAACATAGAACGCGCGGCCGCTCCGGTCGGTGGATCATCAAAGGGTCGTTTGCTGGAAGAGCCCGGAGATGATGATTACTCCAGGGGAATGGTGACCGGCTGGCGGAGGAAGAGGCATTGGCCATTCACATCTTCGCAGACGTAGTAGTAAGCCGTGCCCTTCAGGGCCTGGGGAAACGCTCCCTTGGCGTTCTTCTCGCTGGGCCGGAGTTCGAACTCCACGTGGCGGGTTTCGGTCGATGTCAGCGCGTTCTTCGGGACCGGCGACTTCTGGAAATGTTTGATGACATAGGCATCACCGGCGTCGGGGAAAAACGAGAGGGGGCCCGCGTCGTTGGTCCAGTGCACCTCGCTGAAGGCGTTGGGAGAGAATTTCAGGTGGACGCGATAAGCCGGTGAGGCATTCTTGGTCGAGGGGACGGCGGTGGCTTCCACGGTGACGAGCTTTCGGGTGTCGGCCGGGACCTTGCCCTTGGGATCGGGGTGTTCTTCGCCTGCTGTACTGGCATTGGCGGCCGATTCTCCCGGGCGGGCAAACTCCGCTCCACTGGGTTCGGCGACGAGGGCGACCGGCGTGGCGCCCCGTGCGACAATAGCTCGGCGTGCTTCGTGGACCCAATCATAGAAGGAATAGGGCTTGTCCAGTCGTGGACCGTACTGCTGGATGCGGCGGCGCCAGATGTACTGGCTGGGGTCTTGCTCCAGGGCCTTCTTCCAGGAGGCAATGGCCTTTCCGAAGTCGCCGTCCTGGCGCTTTGGCGAATCGTAGCGCTTGCGGTAGGCCACTCCGAGCCGGAAATGGGCTTTGCCATCGCTGGGGTTGTTCTTCACCCGGTGCTCAAACTGAGAGACGGCACTGCCAATAGCATCGTCGCCGCCCCAGAGAACCGCTCCCTCTGGAGATTCCCGGGCGGGCCACGGTTTTTCCTCGGGTGCGTCTTTCACCGGCTCGAAGGTGGAGCCGAGAAAGGTCTCGAGATCGTCGTCCTTGGGATTCTGGAAGCGGACGATTCCATGTTCATCGATGAGGAGGGTGAAAGGAATCCCTTTGCAGCCCAGGAGATTGAGCGAATCCAAGAGCACGGGCCAGGGCATTTCCTGCCATTGCATGAAGAGTGCGGTCCTGTCCGGGTGCTGTTCCTGAGTGATTCCGAGGACTTGCAGTTTCCCTGCCTGAGCGAGGTCTTTCGTCTTGGCGTGCCACCCGGGCACGTGCTTGCGGCAGCCCGCTCACCAGGAGGCAAACACGTGGAGCATGACTTTCTGGCCGCGAAACTTGGCCACGCCAAAGGAATCGTCACCCGAAATGGTGGGCAGGCTGAGCGCGGGAAATGGCTCACCGACTTTCCAACTGGGTGCGGCGGTGGCGATCGAAGTCAAGGCGGTCATGGAGAGGAGCAAATGGCGAAGCGGCAATTTCATGGATGAGATTTGGAATAAACGAGCTTCCCGGAACTCCGTGTGAAGGTCAAGATTCACCGAATTCCGAAACAACTCGCGATGATGATGATGATGATGCCCACGATGATGCGTCGAATGCCCTTCTTATTCCTCTTCATTGGGCTCGGTTCTCTAAGTGCCGTCTTTTCGGAGGAGGAATTCAATCCACGCGTGGTGATTCCCAAGCCGTTCGCCCCGATTGTCGATCCCGAAATTGGCACCCTGGAGGAGGCCGACGGGAAGGTGGTCAAGGACGAGGAGCTGGTGCTGGGCGTCGTCGTCGGTCGTGAGGCCAGGGCCTACCCGATCAACACACTCACGGGGCCGAGGCGCGAGATCATCAACGATCGGCTCGGGGGGCGTTCCATCGCCGCCACGTGGTGACATCTCTGTCACAACGGCATCGTGTATGCCCGCAAGGTCAACGACCAGGAACTCAACTTCTCCGTGTCCGGGATGCTCTGGCGGCGCAGCCTGATCATGATCGATCGCGAGACGAAATCGTTGTGGAGTCATCTCCTGGGGAAGGCCATGGACGGCACCTTGAAAGGGACCACCTTGGAGACGCTTCCGGGGGTGATCACGACCTGGAAGGCCTGGAAGGAGGCTCAGCCAAAGACCAGCGTGTTGGTCATGAGCCGGACGGCTCGGGAGTTCGTCAAGGAGTTCCACGAGCAGCCGGGCCGCTTCGTCCTCGGGCTTCGCTTGCTCCACCGGGCCAAGGCCTATCCGTTTGAGGCATTGATAGCGCAACCGGTGATCAACGATACCTTTGGGGAGGATGCCGTTCTCTTGGTCTACGATCCCGACGGCACCGGGGGCCGGGCCTTCGATCGACGGGTGAAGGTGAAGAACGAGGATCGCACCCTGCAGTTTGAGCGCGGGAAGGGGAAGTTGACCGATCGGGAGACGCGTTCGGTGTGGAGTGAGGAGGGACGCTGTGTGGAGGGAGTGCTCAAGGGAATCGAGCTGCGGGAACTGCCGGCCATCCCTTCCTTTGCCAAGGCCTGGAAGCAGTTCTATCCGGAGACGGAGATCTACAAGCTTCCAAAGTGATTTCTCCCGTTGGCGGCAGGCATTGCCTTTGGGTCATCACTGGTTAAAGTTGGCTATGTTTCGGCCTCTCTATCGAATCGAAAAGTTCGCCAGCCGGTTCGCCGGCGCCGCTCTCCTACTCATTCCTCTGGCGGCTTCAGGTCAGCGTGATCGCGATCGGGATCGCGAAGAGGACAAGGTGGTGGATGAACTCGGGTTTTCCCGAGCGCCCTATGTGCAACAGGCGACGCCCACCGGGATGCATGTGCTTTGGAGGACGGTGGAGGGGATCGATGCTCGGGTGCGCTACGGTGTGGATGTGGAGAAGCTGACCCAGGAGGTGGAGGAGGAGGCGATTCGCGTGCGCCGCATTGCCGGGCACAGAGACGAAGTTTGGCAGCCGGAGAAGTACATCGTCGCCGGACCGCGAGGGACCCGGCAATATGAAGCGGAGATCGCGGGCCTGGAATCCGATACCACGTACTACTATGCGATCTATGACGGCGAGAAACGTCTCACGCCGGAGGATGCTAGCTATCATTTTCACACGAGCCCGGCGCCCGGTGAAAGCAAGGATGCGTTTTTCTGGGTCGTGGGCGATTCGGGGACGGGTGAAAAGCGTCAGTCCGAAGTGCACCAGGCGATGCTCGACTACACGGAGAAGATCGATCGCCCAATCGATTTCGTGCTCCATGTGGGCGACATGGCCTATGAGAACGGGACCGACAAACAGTTCCAAGAACACTTTTTCGACATGTACGAGACCACTTTGCGACAGACGGTGGTCTGGCCCGCAATGGGAAATCACGAAGGGCGCTCCGCCAATGGGAAGGTCGGTCTGGGAGTGTATTTTGATGCCTATCTCTGTCCCACGCGAGGCGAGTCCGGCGGTGTCGGTTCCGGGAACGAGAGCTACTACTCTTTCGACTACGGTGACATTCACTTCGTCGTTCTCAATTCCTTCGATGTGAACCGGACGGACGACGGCGCCATGGCGTCGTGGCTCAAGGAGGACCTGGGTCGAGTGCGCGCGAATTGGTTAGTCGCCTACTGGCATCATCCACCTTATTCCAAGGGGTCGCACGATACGGACATTGAAGATGATAGTATTGAAATGCGTTCCCAGATCATGCCCATTCTCGAATCGCACGGGGTCGATCTGGTGTTGACGGGGCATAGTCACATCTACGAGCGCTCCATGCTCATGGATGGCGCTTACGACACGCCGACGACGGTCGAGGGGGTCATCCTCGACGACGGTGACGGAGATCCGGCAGGTGATGGTCCCTATCGCAAGCTTCCCGGCCTGGAAGCGCATCAGGGGACGGTGCAAGTAGTGGCGGGGAACGGTGGCACGGACGTGGAGCGCATGGCGACGATGCCGGTGATGAAGCGGGTGCTGGTGGAGAACGGCTCGGTCCTGATTTCCATCAAGGGCGACGTCCTGGACGGGGTCATGATCAATTTCCAGGGGGAGGAGCGCGATCGATTCCAGTTGCGCAAGGAGCCGGGGGTGATCGTGACGCGGGTGGAGAATCCACGGGTGCTTCCACCCTACGTCCCGGCGGGTGACGCCCTGCCGCGGGATTACGTGGAGCTGATTCCCCGGAACGATACCTGGGCGTATTTCACCGATGCGGAGACGCTTCCCGATTCCTGGACCGGTGTCGATTTTGACGACGGTTCCTGGGCGCGTGGGAAGGCGGGTTTTGCCCCGGGCGAGGGGGAAGGATCGTTGCCGGTCGCGGCCGGAGAACGAGCCCAAGTTTATGTGCGCCACGCCTTCACGCTTCCGGAGCGCACGAAGCCCGAACAGTTAGGCCTTGGGATTCGCTATGATGACAATTTCATCGCCTACGTCAACGGCCACGAGATCATTCGGCACGGGGTGGGCGAGGGCAGAGGGGCTTCTGCGAGGGCACTCTCGGAACACGATCTCGGGGAAGAGCTCGAGTACTTCTCGTTGAAAGGCGCGGCCAAGCACCTCACCGATGGTGTCAATGTGATTGCCATCGAAGCCCACTCGTTTGCCCCGGACAATCCCGATTTCATGCTCGATCCCTTTCTCATCGAGAAACTGGAATCCGACAAGGCGGAGGGAGAGGCGCCGCCCTTGTTAGTCAAGACCTACGTGCCGTCGGGCGCCCTCTGGCGATACAGCTTGGCGCAGTCTTTTGAAGAGGGCTGGGAGAAACCTGGCTTCGATGATTCGGCCTGGGAGCGGGATCGCACTCCGATGGGCTACGGGCTGCGAGTCACGACCTCGCTGGAAGACATGCAGGATACAATGACTCGCGTGCGGCTGCGACGCAAGTTCACCATCGCACACCGGGATCAGATTGAGAAACTGGGCCTGCAAGTGACTTGGGACGATGGCTTCATTGCCTATGTCAACGGGCACGAAATTGGACGAGGCGGGGTCGCGAGGGGATCCGGGGAGGACGCCCTGGGGCTGGGGAAGACCGGCCGGCCATCCATGCGGTATTTCCCTCTCAAATGGGTCGAGGAACACCTCAAGGTCGGCCCCAATCTCATCGCCATCGAGGGACACAACCAGTCCAAGGACAGTAGCGATTACTACATCGATCCCACCGTGGAAAAACACTGGCCTCGGAGTTGGGAGAGAGTTCCCAAGGATTTCGACGAGATCATCCCCAGAGATGCGAACTGGGACATTCTGTTGGACGACGATCCCGATGAGGGTTGGACCGTGGGCGAGGGAGGAGAGGGTTGGGTTTCGAAGCGCACTCCCATCGGTTACGCCTATCGCAATCTCCAAACCGAACTGAGGGGCATGCGAGACCGGTTTCAGCGCGTTTATTTGAAGAAGACGTTTACCCTCGATTCGGCCGAGGATCGCACGGGCACTGGATTGTTCATCGCGTGGGATGACGCCTTCATTGCCTACCTGAATGGCGAAGAGATTCTCCGCGTGGGTGTGGAGTCGGGCAGTGGGAGAAAGGCCAGGGAGATCTACAATGTGGGCGGGGCCCGGTACGGATTCTTTCCCCTAGATCACGCTCTGGCCCTATGGAAGGTGGGAGAGGAAAACACCTTGGCGATCGAAGGACACAACCACACTCTGGGCAGTGGGGATTTTGTGGTTGATCCGATGTTAATTCGGATCAAACCGTCTACCGAGGCGGAAGACCTTCCGGAGAAATGGACGGCGCTCGTGCCCCAACATGCGCTGTGGCGTTATCAGGCGGGTGGCAAACCTCCGGAACAGTGGAACTCACTGGAGTTTGACGCCTCTTCGTGGCTCGAGGGGAAGGTCGGCCTGGGCTATGGCGACGACGATGATGAGACCGAACTCGACGAGATGAAGGATGCCTACACGGCGGTGTATGTGCGCAAGGTTTTCAAACTGGCGGAGCCCAGTCAATTCAAGCGAGTGGCCCTGGCGATGCGTTGGGATGACGGCTTCATCGCCTATCTCAACGGGCATGAGATCATTCGGGAGAACGTCGAGAAAGGCCGGGGAGAAGAGGCGAGCGATATTCGCTCGATCGAAGTGAAGAAAAAATACAAGGCGTTTCCCTTGGCACCGTTCGCCGGTTGGTTTCGAACGGGCGACAATGTCCTCGCCATTGAAGGGCACAACGTGAAGAAGGGGAGCAGCGACTTCTCCTTGGATCCGTTCATCTTGGAGGCGGACTGGGGCGGCGATGAGGCGTCCGAGTAGTTCGGACGCTGCCGCAGTCGTCCGGCGAGCCTCACTTGCCAGAGTGGCGATCGTTCCTAAGGTAGGGCATGGCCGAACTCGCCTCAATCATCGCCGATGTGGACGAATGCTTGCGTATCGGGGAGACACCCGACTACCCGCCGGCGCACAATGGCTTGCAGCTGACCAATGATGGTTTTGTGGGGAAGATCGGTGCGGCCGTGGATGCCTGTTTGCCCGTGGTCGAACAAGCGGTCGAGGAAGAGGTGGACCTGCTCGTGGTACACCACGGTCTTTTTTGGGGAGGGGTGCAGGCCATCAAGGGCGCCTATTATGAAAAGCTGAAGCTCGCCATGGAACACAACCTGGCCATCCTCAGCGTGCACATCCCGCTCGATGTGCACGAAGAGTACGGGAACAACGTGCTCTTGGCGGCGGCGCTCGGGTTGGAGGAGACGGTGCCGTTCTTTCCCTGGAAGGGGATCTTGCTAGGCCGCCGGGCCTCGGTGTCCGATTGGTCGCGGGACGAATTGCATCGCCGACTGCAAGAAACGCTCGGTGTGCCGGTGCACTGTGCCCCCGGCGGACCCGATGAAGTGCGTGAGATTGGGATCATCACGGGGGGCGCCGGCGCCGAGGTGGCCGCAGTTGCGGAGGAGGGGATCGACACTTTCATCACCGGCGAGGGACCGCATCACAGTTACGCCTTGGCTGAGGAAGTGGGGGTGAATCTGTTCTACGCGGGGCACTACGCCACGGAGACTTTTGGCGTCAAGGCTCTGGCGGCGCATCTGGCCGAGCGGCACGGACTGCCGCATCTGTTTATCGATCATCCTTCAGGCTTGTGAAGGGATTGAGCCCCATCGTTATCTTTTGTTGGGCCCTGGGTTGGATCTCGCTCTGGTCGCAAGAGCCCTATCGGGAACCCGATTTCAAGACGGCTCTTCTGGACGGGGCCTCGCTGGATCTCAATTCCTCAACGAGGGAGGACTTGACGCGCGCCCTGACCGCTCTGGGCAGGAATTTTCCCGACGACCCCGAGGTGTCTTCTCGCGTCAAAGCCATGGGCGTCTTGCTCGCCTGGCATTTGCAACCCGAGGATCGCGATGCCGTGGTGGCTAACTATTTTCTCAGGCGAGGCATTCCTCCCACGCCGACGGCGCACTACCGGGAGAAGGCCAATGTCATTTCTTTGTTAGAAAAAACGCTTTCCCGCAGGGTGGAGGCCGGGAAGGACGATCGTTTGAATCGCTTGCTCACCGATGTCTTGGACGAACTGCTCGGGCGGGAACTGTCGAAGGGCTTGGCCTGGCTAAGGACGGTGGCGCCTCCTCCTCGACCACTTGCCCGGGAGACGGCCGAAGTCGCGTTTATCGATGCGGAAGGAGCGTGGCAATTGTGGCGCGCCAAGGGGCAACTGTTGGATGAACCCATGAGGCAGCCACGGATCCAGGGGCCCAAGGCTTCGATGATGCAGTTTCTTGCCCCGTCCATCCGGGAGAAGCTTGAAGAGCGTTATCCCTACGTGCTCCCCCGCTTGCATATGGAAGTGGAGGGCACAGGAACGGATTCCGCGGCTGGAAGAGAGCGCGACACGCTTCTCGAACTTCTGATAGGGCAGCTAGTGGACGGCTGGGAATGGGACGCCAGTCTCGCCCTCTGCGGTGTGGGGCTCGCCGGAGCTCCTCCGTTCCCCGATCTCTTGAACCGTCTGGATAAGCACCTGCGGCGGGGCGATACGCGTGAGGCTCGGGTGATCATGATCCCGCGACGGGGAAATCCCGGCGTTTTCTTTCGCGACTGGATGGCGCTGGAGCAGATGCATCGGGTGGTGGCCACGGAATTCATCACGGCGGGGTCTGCCGATGATGTCACCCGCTGGCATGCGGGCGAGAATGCGGAGTTTCAAGAGGCCCGTGCGCTCTTTCGCGAGTGCCGCCGCTACCTCGGCGGCGGGCGCCTGCTGACACCACGGCGACTGGTGGAAGATCGGCGAGTCTACTCTCGCCTGCAGAAGATGACCCAACTCATGCCGTCTCATGAATCCGCCGCGGCCTTGTGGACTTATGCGCATCTCTCAGGAGAACTCCACGCCTCGGTGGGGGCCTCTCTCGCTTGGTTAGACGCCATCGCCGATAAAGTCACCCCTCTGCGGCCCGCGGCCTACACGCCAAGGTTCAAGGAGGAACTGGGCCTCAAAGCGGTCGATCGACTGCGTGCCATGCGCTCCAAATTGGATCCGCGGACCAAACCGCTGGCGACGGCTCTGGAACACTTTTTGGAGAAGCACGCCCTCCCTTTTTGCCGGGTGAAGAACAAGCAAACAGCAACGGCGAAACTGCAGTTCAAGAAACTGGTCCGGGCGATCAGCGAATGGAGAGTGCTCTATAACCAGTACGCAACGGCCAGTAGAGCCAAGTGATGCGGACACTCCTGTCCGCCCCGATTGCGTTTCGGTGATTGCTATGGGCTATTGGATGAATTGGAGTTCACCGGTCTCCCCTCTGTGTGGCTCACACAAAGTCGCCAAGACCCAAAGCCCGCTGGACTCGTGTCCGCCAGACCCCATTGGGGCCAAGAATCAACCGGGCTCGCTAATCGAGTCGTGGAGAAACGAGCCAGAATTTTGGTTTGTTAGAGTCAAAAGTAAATTACAATATAAGGGAGCAGAACGGGGCGGACAGGAGTGTCCGCATCACAGAGTTCCACTTATTTTGAAGGACTTTGCGACTTGGCGTCTTTGCGTGAGACTACGATCGTTCTTTTGATAGGATGCCTCACCTACTGACAAGCTTCACAGGTGCCGCCGTTGAGCATGGCATCGATGCTGCAGGCGGCCTTTTCCTCTTCCGTGTATTCTTTTTTCTCGGCCGGCGCTGGTGCGGCGGCTCCGGCTCCGGCTTCGCCGGCGACGACACCGCGTCGCTCTTTCTGCACCGTGACAGTGGCCTTCTCGATATTGGAAGCTCCGAGAGAGCGGAGGTAATAGGTCGTTTTGAGCCCGGAACTCCACGCCGCGCGATACATGTGCGACATGGATTTCATGTTGGGCGTGGCGAGGAAGAGGTTCACCGACTGTGATTGATCAATCCATTTCTGACGGCGGGCCGCCGCTTTGATCAAGAAGTCCGAGGGAACACTAAAGGCCGTGGCGTACTTGCGTTTGAGATCATCCGGGATCTCGGGGATATCGGCCAACTCGCCATCAAAGTACTTCAGCTGATCGATCATCGATTGACTCCAGAGCTTGCGTTCCTTGAGATCGCGGACGAGGTGCTGACAGAGGACGATGAAATCTCCCGAGAGGTTGCTCTTGACGTAGAGATTTCGGTAGGCGGGTTCAATGCAAGGCATGCTCCCCATGATGTTGGAAATGGTCGCTGTGGGAGCGATGGCGAGAACATTGCTGTTGCGCATGCCCTGTTTGGCGATTTTTTCGCGGAGAGGAGCCCAGTCCATCCTGGCGGTTCGGGGCACTTCGACCTCGCGGCCGCGTTCTTTTTCCAAGAGATCGAGGGTGTCCTGGGGGAGCAGACCACGGTCCCACTTGGATCCCTTGTAGGAGGAATAGGTACCCCGAGTGGCTGCGAGATCGCTCGATGCCTCGAAGGCGTAATAGGCAATGGCCTCCATCATTTCGTCGTTGAATTCCACCGCCTCATCCGAGGCAAATGGGATGCCTTTGACATAGAGGGCGTTCTGCAATCCCATGACCCCGAGACCAATGGGGCGATGCCGCAAATTGGAATTCCTCGCAGGGGGCGTGGGGTAGAAGTTGATATCGATGACATTATCCAGGGCCTCGACGGCGACGCGGATGGTTTCTCGCAGTTTGGCGTGATCGATATTGCCCGCTTCGTCGAGGTGGGACTCGATGACCACGGAGCCCAAATTGCACACCGCGGTTTCGTCTTCGCCCGTGTTGAGAGTGATCTCCGTGCAGAGATTGGAACTGTGAATGACGCCTGCGTGATCCTGGGGACTACGCAAGTTGCAGGGATCCTTGAAGGTGATCCACGGATGACCGGTTTCAAAGAGCATTTTCAGCATGCCCTTCCACACCTCGATGGCCGCGACTTCCCGGCCGAAGATTTCACCACGTTTGGCCATCTGTTCATACTCGAGATAGCGTTGTTCGAAGGCCTTGCCGTAGAGTTCGTGCAAGTCGGGCGTTTCGTTGCTGCGGAAGAGCGTCCACATCTGACGATCTTCCATGCGTTTCATGAACAGATCGGGGATCCAATTGGCTGTGTTCATGTCATGCGTCCGGCGGCGGTCGTCGCCCGTGTTCTTGCGCAATTCGAGGAAGTCGAAAATGTCGTTGTGCCAGGTCTCTAGATAGGCGCAACCGGACCCGCGCCGTTTGCCGCCCTGGTTCACCG
>JANQJH010000497.1 GCA_028281705.1 Verrucomicrobiales bacterium | reverse complement strand
CGAAACGGCGGTGCGGCAGAATCGGGGACTGCTCTCAATCCTGGACGACATGGTTGTGCCTCAGTTAGGCAAACTCGATGAGGCGGATCGGCAGGCACTGGAAGACGCCATGACCGTGGCCCGGCGCGAGGTGGAAAACCACGAGGCCTGGCTTGTGGAAAAAGTGCTCCCGGTCGCCAAGGCGGACTTTCGCATCAACGCGGATCTCTTTGACGAGAAGCTCAGGTTCACCTTATTGACTCCGTTGACCCGCCAAGAGATCAAGGAGCGCGCCGAGAGCGAGTTTCGTCGCGTGCGCCGGGAGATGTATACCGTGAGCAAGCGGATCTACCAAAAACAGTATCCTCTGGCTTCGTTTCCCGACACTCCTTCCGAAGCCTACCAACAGGCCATCATCCGCGCGGCCCTCGAGGTCACCTACCTCGATGCTCCGGGCCGGGACGAGATTGTGCAAGCGGCCCGGGAGCAGGTGGCGTATGCCAACCAGTTCATCGTCGATCACGAAATCGTGACACCGGCGACAGAGCCCCTGGAGATCATCCTCATGCCGGAGTTCCGGCGAGGCGTGTCTTTTGCCTACTGCGATTCCCCTGGCCCCCTGGATCGCGGCTTGAAGACGTACTACGCGGTATCGCCCATTCCCGAGGAATGGGATGAAAAGCAGGTCAATTCCTTCCTCAGAGAATACAACACCTGGTCCATGCACGATCTCAGCATGCATGAAGCCATTCCCGGTCACTATCTTCAGTTAGCCCATTCCAATCAGTATCCCTCGCCCGTGAGGGCGATCCTATCCTCGGGCACCTTCGTCGAAGGCTGGGCCGTCTACAGCGAACGCGTGATGGTCGATGCCGGTTACCTCGACGGGGATGATCGCATGCGATTGATCAATCTCAAATGGTACCTGCGTGGGATCACCAATGCCATGATCGACCAGGCCATCCACGTCGACGGGATGACGGAAGACGAGGCCATGCGCCTCATGATTGAAGGAGGGTTTCAGGAAGAGCGCGAAGCGGCCGGCAAGTGGACCCGGGCTCAGCTCACCTCCGTTCAGCTCAGCACCTATTTCGTGGGAACGCAGGAACACTGGGATCTGCGTCGCGAAGTGGAGAAGGCTTGGGGTGACGATTTCAAACTGAAGACCTACCACGACAAGGCCCTCTCCTTCGGCTCGCCTCCCGTTCAGTTCGTCAAGGCACTGATGCTGAACCTGCCGATTCCAAACGAACAAAATGATTGATCGCCATGACCTGCCGCCTTTCATCACCACAGCGCCCGCTTGCGCTACTCCTCTGTCTTATTGTCGCATGCCTCGCCATCTCCGCCGCGGAATCCAAAGCTCAGACCGAGATCCGTCGAGCGGTGGAGAAGAGCCTGCCCTTCCTGGAAGAGAAGGGTGTTTGGTGGATGGGGAGAAAGAAATGTGTTTCCTGTCATCACACGGCGCTCCTTCTCTGGAGTCACGAAGAGGCGGCCCGACGCGGCTTCCAAGTGGATGGCGACCGCCTGGCGCTCTGGCGCGACTGGTCCCTGACGAAACAACTCTCGCTGCGCGAAGACGGGGACCCGGTGGGCTCACGCAACCTTGAGGGCTTGAGTCAACTCGTCCTCGGGAGTCGTCATATGCCGGTGGCCAAAGACGAAACCCCCATCTTCGAGCGCTTCAAGGACATGCTCCTCGATGGGCAGCGCGCCGATGGCCTGTGGGGCGCCAACGGACAGTTACCCTCACAGAAACGTCCACTCGATGAAACCGTCTCCGTCTCCACCATGTGGGCCCTGCTGGCCTTGGACGACTTCGCCCGTGAACCGGGCGAGCATCCGCGTATCGAGCAGAGTCGCGCAAAAGCAGAGAGTGCCCTAGCAACCTCTCAGGAATCGGGACTCAGTACCGAGTGGTCAGCCCTCACCATGATGCGCGCCCATCGCCAGGATAACGCCCCATCGGTGAAGCTCGAGGAGGCGACCAACGACCTCCTCAGCCGGCAAAACAGTGACGGTGGCTGGGCCTGGATCATGGGAGATCCCAGCGACGCCCTGGCTACCGGCCTGGCACTTTACGGTCTCATGGAAGTGGGCCAGCCCACCGATCACCCGGCCGTGCCACGCGCCCAGCAATACCTCGTCTCCACCCAACGCCCCAACGGATCGTGGCTGGTCAAGAGCACCAAGGCAAAGAACAAGACGGAGGCGATCCCGACGTCCATCTATCTGGGATCAGCCTGGGCCACGATCGGCCTCCTCGTGAGCCTGCCGGATGTACGGATCGCCGAATCGTCTCCTGCCTATCAAAATTAAATCACTTCACGACCAGCACCCCCTGCATGGCCTGCCAGTGACCGGGAAAGGTGCAGATGTAAGGGTACTCGCCTGATTTCTGCGGAGCGCGAAAGTGCAAGAGATGCTCTTTCCCCGCCTCGATGACGGGTGTGTGGGCGATGACCTCGTCGAGGTCGGGCACGTAGTGCTTCTTTCCCGCTTCGGGATCGTTGAGCATGGCGAATGAGGCCATGCCGACTTTCTGGGCCTCACCGGTCTGCACCAAGACCAGGTTGTGCGGCATGACGTCCGTGTTCTTCAAGCGCAGGGCCAAGGCTCCGCCCGGGCGGGCTTCGAGGCGCGTTTGCTTGAACAGCAGGCCACCGGCTGCCTCCACGAGGAGCTCGCGCCCGCCCTCGACGGGCTCCCCGGATTCATCGGGAATGGCTTCCTGCGGACCTTCCACCCGAAGTGCGATCGCGGTGGGCTTGCCCGGAACCGGCGGGGCCAATTCCGGATGCTGAAAGTGTTCGCCGAAATACATGGGAGAGGCAAAGAGATCCGTCTTGAAGGGCGTACCGTCCGCCGCCACGAGATGCATCCGGAGATGCAGTTGCATCACGGGTTCCATCGCGGGCATTTCGACAAAAATCGATCGACCGTTCTCTAACAAGGCCACCGAGCGCACGGGTATTCTATCATGACCCAGCGAATCCGGCCGCCTGGCAGAGAACTCGGGCGAACCATAACGCTTGGCGTATTCGTAGTTCCAGGCGTGGGCAAAGATGTTCCGGGAATGGTTGGCAACGCTCTCAGACTCCAAGGCCACGGGAAAGTCGACCCGCAGTCCGTTGGCATAGACGCGAAACCCTGACGGTTTGTAAACCGGACCCCCGTGATAACGGACGCGATGCAGGCAACCATCCTCAATCGAATAATCGCCCCAGCCATCGAGACCGGCGACATAGAGCTGGCCATCCTGGGGATGAAACGCCCCGCGAACCGCGCCGGCGAGGAATTCCCCTTCCAAGGGCACGACCGCTCCTTGAGGCCGTTGATTGCTGGCATCGCGGAGAATCAAATAATGCAGACCGGAACCATAGCTCAATCCAACATGAGTCCCTTTGAAAGGCCCCCATTGGTCACTCGCAATCTCCACCATGCCGCCGACGGAGTTCTCCACGCCCCGCGGGATGTAGCAGAGCGCCGAAGCGATGCTGGTGCCCATTTTGGCATCCCGGTTAGGCAAACCGTAAAATTCACGGGGATGGACTTCGATGATGGAAGACGCCGGCGTCCAGGAACCCTCCTGCGGGCCTACCCAAAAGAAGGTGTCCGAGCCTCCGATACCCATGCAGTTGCGCACGCCTGAAGCCTGAACCTCGGTTTTTCGATCGGGCCCCGTCCGCAGGATACTCTCCCGTTGCGTGAAATGAAAGGCCCCATCCTTCGTCCGGTGCAAACCGAAGGTATGGCTGTGGCTGCGGTTGTAACCGCCGAAATCATTGGCGTAGTTCTCGTAATAGTCGGCTTCACCATCCCGATTGAGATCGTGCAAGCGCGTGATCTGTCCCCGATCGAGGACATACATCCCGTCGGGATCGATGCGAATGCCGACCGGTTGATTGAAGCCCGAGGCAAAGCGTTTCCATACCAGTTCATCGAGATCATCATCAATGCCGGAAACAGACCAAACTTCGCCTGCCAACGTGGTGACATAGGCCACGCCGGACGGGGCGAAAGCGATCCCGCTCAATTGCATGATTGATTGGAAAGGATTCTCGTAGGGAACGGTTAGCGTGTCCGTGATGTAGGCCGAACCCTCTATCACTTCACCCAGCGTGCCGGCTGTCGTCACCGTCTGGGGCCAGGCCGGGGCGCCGCCCTGGATCAGTTCGGAAAATGCCGGCGGTTGCGGGGCCTCACCGACATCGTCTTCGGGATCCCTGACATAGATCAGTGAAGCCATGGCTCCCGGCTCAGCCTTTTCCACCGCCAACCAATGCCGCTCTCCCCGGGTATCGATCCGCCCCTCGAAACCGGCGTGACCGATGAGGCGCACATGACCCGCAAAGCCGGCAGACAGGCGAATCTCTCCTCCACTAGCATTGCCCTTGGCAAAACGGAGCGTCCGCCGAAAGGCCCCCGAGGGCGTGAGCCCGGGCGTATCGAGAATCTCCGTTTGGCCTATTTGATAGTGGAAAAGAACGCGTTCGCCATGACGATAGAGTCCCAAGTAGGTGCCTTCACTGCCCGTCTCGAGCCCGGTATTCCGATCGAGGTACCACGGATCGCCCACAGGTTGGGCATTGCGTGAAGTTCCCCAGCGGAAGGGGTGAAAGGAGATGAAGCCACCGGACCACACGGTGCGATAGGTCAGAGTTTGGGGATCAAAACAAGTGGAGACGCCGTTACCCAATTTCACGGAGATGCCTTTGAGGACCACGAGGTCCTCGTCGGGCACGCGAAAAACTTGGGTCAGCATCGAGCCGTGATCGATCCCGTTCCACCGGCCGTCCTCGTGCTGGTTCTGGCTGTGTTTTCCCCAATGCCCGTGCTCGCCTCCATCGAGTCCCGGGTATGCCGGCAAGAGATCGGGCACCTCGTTTGCTGGTTTGGCCATGTAGTAGTCGGCCTGGCGCTGGTAGAAATCGTAGAGACGGGCCTCGTTGACCGTCTCATGCGCCAATCGATACGGAGCACGCCCACCCTCGAGATCCGCGTAGGGATACTGACCCGGCATGGCCACGTTGGGGATCGCTTCCTCGGCACGGCCGCTCACGACGGCACCACCCATCACGATACCAAGAAGGATGGTCCGCGCGCTAACCAACCGCTGACTCGTCGCGGTCTTCCTATTCTTCGTTGTCGTCCCCGCTGGCGGAGAGGTCCCAATGGCGTTGCAGACAGTAGGCAATGAAACTGGCATAGAGGATCGATGCCACCACCGCGTAAAAGGCCCAAGTAGGAAATCCAAGAATCGTGTGGGGCAGGCGCTCCTGCGGAGTGAAAAACCAGGGCACGGTGAAGACCAGGGCGCCCAAGCTATAGGCGTAGAGCGAGCGCTTCGATTTGATCATCGGGTTTCTCTAGTTCTTGGCTACCTCAGCGGTCAGGGGCTCAGAGTGATCACGGGACCGGTAAGCCCGCTGGAATACACCTTGGACTGGCCGTCGGGCCATCGAACGGTGATCGAAATCGGGGTCTCGCTTTGGCCCAGGCCGAAGGTCAAGGCCGGCGTGGACTGCGAAAGATAGCCCGAACCACCGAAGACCTCGGCTGTCTGTACGGCGCCGTCCGAAGCTTTGAGGCTCACCCGCGCACCGATGGCCGAAGGATTCTTCTTCGGGCCTTGCAAATGCACCATCACCGTCTTCCCCGCCGAAGTGTGATTCTCGAAGGCCATCATGGTATCCTGGTTGCGCCCGATGAGGAAGTCCGGCCGGGCATCGCCGTTGAGATCCGTCACGGCCAAGCTCATGGCGTCACCCGGTACGATAAGCCCACTCTTATCGGGCCAAACCGGCTCAAAGGTGCCATCGCCCCGCCCCCGGAGAAACAGGCTCACGCCCCCATCCATGTGGCCGGTCTCCACCTGCGGTCCGTAGAAGTTCTGCACGAGATAGAGGTCGGGAAATCCGTCGCCATCGATCTCCTGGGCCACGACCCCGAAAACAGGTGCGATCTGCGCGATGTGTGGGAGGGGACGGAAGGTGAAGCTTCCCCCCTCGTTGATGAGCACGCCGCTATCCAAGGTGGTGGCTTTCATGAGCAGCGACTCCACGAGTTCCTTCTCCTCGTAGATTTCGTTCAACGGCGCCAATCCCCAGTCGTGGTAGGAGGTGAACTTGTTCGCCAAATGAGGCATGGCATTGGTGGAACAACTCCGACCCCGCACCGGGTAAAGAATCTCGTTCTCAAACTCCGCCTCCACAATTTGCGGGCTGCCCGATTTCTCAAAATCGCCATAGTACAAGAGCGTGGGCTTCTCTTTGCTGGCGTGATACTTCGTGTTGTGTCCGAAATTCCCCACGACGTAATCGAGATCGCCGTCACGATCAAAGTCAGCGCCGGCCAAACTGTTCCACCAGCCCGTGAGTTCCGCCAATCCGGCAGCCTCCGTCTCATCTTGAAAGGCTCTACCCTCTTGGTTTCGATAGTATTTCACCGGACCCCATTCGTGCGCCACTAACAAGTCGAGGTAGCCATCGTTGTCCACATCGGTCGCGAGCGCACTCGTCACCATCCCCGTGGATTGCAATTCGGGAGCCGCCATTTCCGTCACATCGCGGAATCGTCCACCCTCATTGCCCAAGAGATAGCTCCTCGGAGTCGTGGGATACTTCCCACCAACCACCCGGCCACCGACAAAGAGATCGAGATCACCATCACGATCCCAATCGGCCGCGATCACCGTGCCCCCACTCGAGACCATTGGAGGAAGCCCCTCGCGATCGAGGGTGAATTGCCCCTGGCCGTCGTTCTTGTAGAGGCGGTCCTGCAATAGGACCTGGTACTTGGTGCCGATCTTCCACTCATAACCGCCACTCACGACGTAGAGATCGAGATCGCCGTCGCCGTCCGCCTCAAAGAGGAGGAGACCAAGCTCTTCAACGTAATGATAGTTTTGTGTCGGAGGATTCTTCTCAAAGGGAGACTGCCTCGTGAACGAACCATCGCTGTTCTTCTTTCCGAAGAGAAGGTGCTGCGATGCCGCGCTGGAGAGAACAAAATCCTCCGCACCATCGCCGTCAATATCTCCCAGCGCCAGCCCCGGCCCGTACTGCGATTGTTTGTTAGGCAAGAGCGGCTGATCGACAAAGTCATCGTAGTCGTTCTCCACATGCTTGAAAGCGTCGACAACCTTGCTCTGCTTGAACAAAGGCTTCTCGGGTTCGCGTTTGTGCGGCCGCACCGGCGGCTTGCCCTCGGGCTCGGTCAGCCGGTGGTGATGGTTGACTGCGAGGTCCCTCAGCTCCTGCCGATGCCCACTGGGCCAGTCGATCACCAGACGTTCAATGGCGGTGGCCTCTCCCACCCCAAAATGGAGGATGGGCTCATGCGAAGCCATGTAGCCGCGCATGGTGATGTTCTGGCGACGCTGAGTCTGACCGGCGGCCTCGAGCGATACCCGGGCTCCAATGCCCTGGGGATTGCTCGCCGTGCCCTCGAGACTGATCAAGACGCGATTACCGGTTTGACTATCATTTCGATAGACACTCGCCGGCTCGTCCAGATTCACCACCACGAGATCCAGATCTCCATCGCGATCCAGATCCGAATGCACCGAGCTAAAACTCATCCCGACATGATCGAGACCCCAAGTCTGACTGACGTCCTCGAAATGAAGGTCACCCAGATTACGGTAGGCGAGATTCTGTTCCCGGAGTTCAGGCGTGCCCGCGCGCACATGGCGATCCCATTGGGTCTCTCCCACCTTGACCTCCACGGCCGCCTGGTTGTCCGATTCATTGTAGTTCTTGGACATGCCGTTGGTAAAATAGACGTCGTCCCTACCATCATTGTCAAAGTCACAAAGCTTGACCGTCCACGTCCAATCCGTTCCCGAAAAGCCCCCGAGATAGGCGCCCTCCATGAACCGTTCCCGCCCCGTGCCCAAAAAGAGCGCATTCCTCATGTACTGTCGGGGAACCGCCGTGGCGAGGAACTCCGCACTGTCAGACATGGCCCCCATGGCGGTTTTCTGCTTGTAATGGTTCGTCCCGGACATGTCGGCGATGAGGAAATCGAACCAGCCATCCTGATTGAGGTCGCCGAAATCCGCTCCCATGGAGAACCAGGTCGTGTGCGGCACCATGGCTTCCACGATGTTGGTGAAGGTACCGTCGCCATTGTTGCGGTAGAAATAGTCCGGACTGTTGAAATCGTTGCCCACGTAGAGATCGGGGTAACCATCGTCGTTGTAATCCCACCAGGTGGCCGAGAGGCCCCATCCGCTGCTATTGATCCCCACTTGCGTGGTGACATCGGTGAAGGTGGCATCGCCATTGTTGCGGTAAAGATGATCCGGCCGGCCCCAGTCTTCCCAATCGGCAATCACATTGCCGCGGGGATCCCGCCGAACACCTTTGATCCTCACATAGCGCGCGTACTCCGGTTTAGGAACAACCTTGCCGTTTACCATGGTGGCCACGGGAGCGTTTTCGGGAAACTTGCCTTCGGGATGGTAGTATTTGTTTGTCAGCAGAAAGAGATCGAGATTGCCGTCCAGATTGTAGTCACAGAAAGCCGGCGTGTGACTCGCCTCTAGCAGATCGAGGCCGTAGCTCTTGGCCGCCTCGGAGAACACCGCCTGACCGTTGTTGAGAAAAAGCTGGTTGGGCGTGCCGTGGTTGCACACGTAGATATCCAGATCGCCGTCGTTTTCGATGTCCACCATGGCGACACCGACACCCCAGTGATTCCCGCCGCCGACGCCGGCTTTCTCCGTGATGTTCTCAAATTGAAAGGCTTCCGTCTGCCGGTAGAGCCCGTTTTCCGTGGGACCGTTGGCAAAAAAGAGATCGGGACGGCCATCGCCATCGACATCGCCCACGGCGACACCGCCAGTGACCATGGACGAGGCGTAGAGCCGACGCATGGGATGGCTCCTCGGTTCCTTGACGGGATTAACGAAATCCACCCCGGTGACTCCGGGATCGAGCCGGGTGAAGAGGGCTTCCCCGCCCTCGGAGCGGGAGCCCAGCGGGGTGGAAACGACCGTTCCCGCCGAACTACTCTCCGACGAACCCGCGTTTCGCGATGTCGAGTTGTCTTTCTTGGATCCACAGGCAGCCAACGTGATGACGGTGGCGATCGCGAAAAAACGTATCATAGGAGTTCCGGCAGGCAGGGGTTCAAATCGTCACCAAACCATCACAAGCGGGTTTTTCCAAGGCAAGGGTTTTCCGAACGATTGCGCGGCTCTTGGACGAAGTGAAGCATTCCTTGCCGCGGAAACTGGAATTTCTCACCTTCGCCGGCCAACGCGGTAAAACTTGTGCTAGCTTGCGCCGTGAAGCGTCTTCCGGCCTCTCTCATCTTCGCCTCCGGCGCCCTCCTCCTCGCGATCGGTTGCCAAACCTACTCTTCGAAGACGCCCGAGGTGATCGATTTTCAGGAGCATATTCGCCCCATCCTGGAAAACCGCTGCCTCGAATGCCACAACCCGGTCAACGCTGCCGACAACGCGAACCTCAACCTGGAATCCCGGGAATCGGCGCTCACCACGGGTGATCATGCGCCGGTGATCCTTCCGGGAAACGGCCGCCAGAGCGTGCTCTACCGTGTCCTGGCGGTGGAGAACACCCATCCCCTCTTCATGCCGCCTTCACCGGACCGGCTCTGGGAGTACCAGTTAGGGCTCGTTAGAAAATGGATTGACCAGGGCGCTCCCTGGCCCGCAGGGTCTCCGGGAAAACTGGTCCGCCCCCAGGACTGGGAGACCCCTGAGTGAGTTCACGCCGAATCCGTCCTCCAAGAACCATGAAGATCACCTCCATACTCTCACCCCGCCTCATGCCGGTCTTGTTAGCCGTCCTTGGCGGGACGCTCTTGCTCGCCCAGAATCCAGCGGAGAAAAGGGAAGCCAGCGTCAAGCCGGGCATCAACAAGAATTTTCTCGATCCCAACCTGGTCGTCGGAGACTGGCTGGGACGCTTCGAGGTGGAGAGCCGCGAGGTCTTCCATTGCCGGGACGAGGTTGTGGCCCAGTTGAAAATCGAGCCCGGCATGGCCGTGGCCGACATCGGTGCCGGAACCGGGCTCTATCTCCAACCCTTCGCCGAAGCCGCGGGAAAAGAGGGAAAAGTCTATGCGGTCGAGATATCGAAGGTCTTTCTCAAGCACCTCCGCAAGCGTGCCGACAAACTGAAGCTCGACCAGGTGGAGGTGGTCCACGGAGCCGAAGATTCCGTCAACTTGCCGGAATCGAGTGTCGATCTGGCCTTTATCTGCGACACCTACCACCATTTCGAGTATCCCAAGTCCACCCTGGCCTCGCTCCATGCCGCCCTCAAGCCGGGGGCCCGTCTGGCCCTCATCGACTTCGAGCGGATTCCCGGCGTGACCCGCGAGTGGCTCTTGGACCACGTCCGCGCGGGCAAGGACGTCTTCGTCAAGGAGATCGAGGACGCCGGATTTGAGAAAGTGAAAGAACTGACCCTGGCGGGATTCAAAGAGAACTACTTTGTCATCTTCCGCAAACCATCGGCGTGATTAAGCGAGGGCCTTCGCTGGCGACCTACGGTCTGACAACGCTGACCGCCGTTGTCATCGGCAACATGGTCGGGGCCGGAGTCTTCACGACCTCCGGATTTGCCCTGGCAGATTTGCACACACCGGAGCGCGTGGTGGCGGCGTGGATCATCGGCGGCGGCATCGCCCTCTGCGGCGCCATCGCTTACGGAGCGCTTGCCAGTGTGCTCCAGGAATCCGGCGGGGAGTACCTTTTCCTTTCGCGCTGGGTGCATCCCGCCGTGGGTTTTCTCGCCGGCTGGGTCTCCCTCCTGGCCGGTTTCACCGGGGCCATCGCCCTGGCCGCCTTGACCCTGGAGTCCTACCTCCACTCGATGGATGGATGGCTCGCCTCCGGCGCCATTCTGCTCTGCGCGCTCTTGCACGGGATCCGGAAAGCCCCCGGCGCCTGGGTCCAGAACCTGGTCGTGGCGGGCAAACTCATCTTGTTAGGCGCTTTCGTCGCCGTGGCTTGTTTCTCCCTGGGGAATCAGTCCGCCCCGATGAATCCCGCACCGGGTCTTCCATCGTCCCCCTTTTCTCTGGAGAGGTTTGCCGAATCCTTGATGTGGATCTCTCTCAGTTACGCTGGATTCAATGCCGCCGTCTACGTCGCCGGCGAGGCCAGAGAGGCCTCCCTCGTGCCTAAAGCACTGCTCCTGGGGACCACCCTCACCATGCTCCTCTACGTGGGACTCAACGCGGTCTTCGTCTATGCCGACCCGGGAGCCATCGCGGGGCAGCGTGATGTCGCGGCTCTGGCCGCGAAGGCCCTGGGCGGCCGTTTTCTCGAAGGGCTCACTCGCGTCGTCATCCCCCTCGCACTCTTCACCTCCGTCTCCGCCATGATGCTCGCCGGGCCGCGTGTCTATGCCCAGATGGCCCGCGATGGATGGCTTCCCGCCTCGCTCCGCCTGCGCGGCGAAGCCGCCTCGCCACCACGGGGCGCCATCTTTCTCCAGGCCATCCTCGCCATCCTCCTGGTCTGGGTTTCCTCCATCCGCGAGCTACTCAGCTACCTCGGATTCACCCTGTCCATCTCCAGCGCCTGCGCCGTGGCCAGCCTCTGGTGCGTCCACCGCCGCCGGCTCGCCACCGTGCACCGCTATCAGTTGGTCGCCGCGTCGATCTACGTCTTCATGACGCTCGTTTCCGCCGTGCTCGGGGCCCGTCTCAATCCCTGGGAAGGTCTTGCCGGGGTCGGAACGTTGGTCCTGGGGTATGTCGTTTACCTCGTGTTGAAACGGCTCAGAACGGCATAGCAGGAGCCTGCCAGCCGGATCTTGCCTCCCAAAGGCCATCCACGCTAAGTTGAGCCCTCATGGAAATTCCCCCTGCAAGATTCCTGTTGGCAGGCGCGGCTCTCTTCTGGGTGTTGGCGCTTGGTTCCCCCGCTCCGGCCGAACTCATCGGCGTGTGGAAGTTTGATGGCGACGCCACCGATAGTTCCGGAATGGGACACGATGGCGAACTCATGGATGCCACGTTCAGCGACGACACGCCCGACGTGCTTACGGGACAGTCGCTCTCCCTCGAAGGCGGCCATATCGAGGTTCCGCATACCGATGCGCTCTCCATCACCGAGGCCATCACTATCAGTGCCTTCGTCAAGCCAGGCGAGAATCAGTGGGAGGGCATCATCGCCAAAAACCCTAGCGAAGATTCCAACGACAACCATGCGGGCAACTACGAACTCCGCATTGAAAACGGCGGCCGGCACCTCCATTTTCTCCACCAACAGGGCGGCGCCAACGACACCGCCTTTCACCAGGGCACCTCCGCCGTGGTCGAATCGGATGTCTGGAGCCACGTCGCCATCACCGCCGATGTGGAGTCGGGCAATGTCCATTTCTACATCAACGGCGAACTCATCGAAACCCTGGAAGGGGTCATTTCAGTGGACGAGTTCCCCGTGAATGAAAACCCGCTCTACATCGGATCTCGAGCGGATCTCTTCACGGGCTTCGACGGCCTGATGGACGAGCTCTCCCTCTGGAACGAAGCCCTCGATGCCGACCAGATCGCCTTGTTAGCCACCGGACCGGCCAGCCTCGAGGGCGCGCCGGATGCCGATGGTGACGGCATCCCCGATTTCTTCGAGGAGCGCTTCGCCTTTCTCGACCCTAACAACGCCGACGACGGCGCAGCCGACGAAGACGGCGATGGTTTGACCAATGCCGAGGAGTTCGCCGCCCGGACCAATCTGGAGAGCGATGACACGGATGGTGATGGACTGACGGATGGGGTGGAAACCAACACCGGCGTCTATGCCAGTGCCTCCGATACGGGAACGGACCCGACGAGAGCCGACACCGATGGTGACGGACTGGCCGACGGCGTGGAATCGAATTCCGGCAACTTTGTCAGTGCAGACGATCCCGGAACCAGCCCGGTGCTGGTGGATACTGACGAAGACACCTTTGGAGACTTCGTCGAGGTCACCCTGGGAAGCGATCCTCTGGACGCAGCCAGCCAACCCGATGGCATTGTGCTGGCGGAGTCGAACGAGGCTTGGGATGTGCCCACGGCCTGGACGGATGGCCAGGCTCCTGCGGCGGGGAAGAACTACCTTGTGGTCAGCAGCGTGGCGCCCATCTTGGAGAGCCCGGCTTCGGCGGACCCCGTTTTTGCCGGGGACCGGCTCAACCTCATCGGCGCCGAAACCCAGCTCATCTTGCTTCACTCCGGCACGGCCCGGGTGAACGAACTGGGTATTGACGGAGGCACCCTGGCCAAGGATCGTCGCGGAGCCGCCGGGCTGGGATCCGCAGGGGATACCCTGACAATCACGCAGCCGAGTACCATCGACCTGCAAGACTCCGGGACGCTCAACATCGGATCCACCATCACGGGAACGAGCGATCTCACGGTGAAGACCTCGGGAAATGAAGCCATCGCCTCCAACTCCACTTTGGAACTCGCCGCCGGTAACGGCGCATTCTCCGGAAACTGGCATTTGGAGAATGTCACGCTCAAGGGAGCCGCCGTGGACTCGCTCGGCAGCGGCGATGTCTTTCTCCTCAACGCCACCTTCGACCTCGATTACAATCTGAATAACGTCGATGGAAGCATGGACATCTCGGGCGAGGACAGCCGGATCTTTCTCGATCAGACCCTCGCCTTCGGTCAGCTCACGATCAACAACGGGGCGCTCGAAGTTCCCGCAGGAGTCTACGACTTTGCCGCCCTGGGGGTCGTCTTTGACGGCGGGCTGCAGCCCATTTTCGTCGATGGTGGAGGCTTGTTAGTCGTCGGGGGCGACTCGGATGGCGATGGCCTCCCCGACGTCTGGGAAGAGGAGATGTTTGGCAACCTAGCGGAATCGGGGGACGGGGACAGCGATGAGGACGGCCTGACCAACGATCGCGAGTTTCTCTTCGGAACGCTTCCACAGGAGGCGGACAGCGACGACGACGGACTCACCGATGCCGAAGAAATCGATACGCGGGACAGTGATCCCACCCTGGCCGACACCGACGGAGACGGACTCTCCGACAAGGTGGAGACAAATACTGGCGTCTATGTCAGTGCGGAAGACACGGGCACGAATCCTCGCGCAGCGGACACCGACGCGGATGGCCTTCCGGACGGCGTGGAGAACAATTCGGGCACCTTTGTCTCGGACACCGACACGGGGACGGATCCGAATAACCGGGACACGGACGGCGATGGCGGCTCTGACGGTGTGGAAGTGATCGCCGGCTCGGATCCCCACGACGGAAGCGACGCTTCGGCCGTTCCCGCCGGAACGGTGGGTCTGTGGACCTTTGACGCCGATGCCGAAGTGCAGCCGGACGCGTCCGGGAACGGCAACGATGCCGAAGTTCTCGGCGCTGTCTGGGTCAACGATCCCGAACGGGGCGGCGTCATGGAAATCAGTGAGGACGGACATCTCGAGGTCGAGGACGCGGATAGCTTGGACATCACCACCGCCATCACCATGGCCGCCTGGGTCAAGCCAGTGGGCGAAATAGGCTGGGACGGCATCCTGGCAAAAAACCCGAGCGAGGACTCCAACGACAACCATGCGGGAAATTTCGAACTCCGGATCGAGAACGGCGGACGGCACCTCCATTTTCTCCACCAGCAAGGGGGCGCCAATGACACCGCCTTTCATCAGGGGACCAGTTCAGTCATCGAACCGGACGTCTGGACGCACATCGTGGTCACGGGAGACACCGACAGCGGTGACGTGAATTTCTACATCAACGGCGAACTCAGCGAGACTCTGGAGGGCATCATCGGCGTGGACGAATTCCCCACCAATGCCAACCCCCTCTACATCGGCTCGCGCGCGGATCTTTTCACGCCAATGAACGGCTTTCTCGACGATGTCATGCTTCTCAATCGTGCGGTCACCGCTGACGAAGTGGCGGGGATCATGCTTGGTGGCTTCGGTGGCGATGATGGAGACCCCGGCGAAATGCCACCGACGGACGTCGAATTCGCCATCACCAATGTACGCATTGGCGCCGGCGGAAACATTCGCGTCGAAGTGGTATCTCAGCCTAACCAAACCTACGCCGCGGAATTCTCCACGGATCTGATCAACTGGGAGGTCACGGTGGACGATGTGGCCTCGGAAGGTGCGATCACGGTCATTCGACAGACTCGGCCCGAGGACCCCTCTGGGTATATTCGGGTTCGCGTGAAATAAGACCGGCAGGCAGGAACTCAATCCCCTTTCCATGAACCTCTACCGTCTCCTCGGGCTCAGCCTTCTCTTTCTCTCACCCTGCCTTGCTTCATCGGATAGTGTGGTCGTCTTCAACGAGATCATGTACCATCCCGCTTCCGATGAGGAAAGTGAATGGATCGAACTGCACAACCAGATGGCGGTCGACATCGATCTCTCACGTTGGAGCCTCGAGGGCGGGGTCGACTTCGATTTTCCCGAAGGCACGATCATCCCCGGTGGCGGTTATCTCGTCATCGCGGCCAATCCCGATGCGGTGGAGAATGCTCTGGGCCCCTTCACCGGCCGCCTGGACAACGGGGGCGAGACGTTGCGCTTGAAAAGCGCTAGCGATCGCCTGATGAACCGCCTGCGCTATCGAGATGGCGGCGACTGGCCGGTGGGCCCCGATGGCTCGGGAGCGACACTGGCAAAGGTGCATCGTGACAGCGCCGCCCCCGACGCCGCCAACTGGTCCTGGAGCGCCGAAACCGGCGGAACGCCGGGCGCGGTGAACTTCCCCAAGGACACCGTTCCTTACCGAGACCTACGGATCAATGAGGCTGCCGGAGAGAGTGAAGCCGGTTTCTGGATCGAACTCGTCAACGCGGGCGACGCCGAACTCAGCCTGGAGGGGCATGTCCTCCTCCAATCCACCACCGGGGTCGAGCATGTGTTGGACGCGGGTTCCCTGGGATCTGGAGCCACGCTCCTGCTCGGAGCCGAGACATTCCCGGGCGGCGCTGCCAGCGGCGATCTCCTCTTTCTCTACAGTCCTGACAAAAAGTCGCTCGTCGACGCCATCGAAGTGAAAACGCGTTCCCGCGGGCGATTCCCCGATGGCAACGGCGATCTCGTCTTCACCTCCGAGGAGACGCCCAACGCTCCCAACGTCTTGGCCTTCCACGACGATGTGGTGATCAATGAGATCCTCTACCATCACCGCCCCCAGTACCGCACGGACGACCTCCCCTTCAAGGAGAACGACGAGGAATGGATCGAACTCTATCATCGCGGCGACACGCCGGTCGATCTCAGCGGATGGGAATTAGACGGCGACATCAGTTACGTTTTTCCCCAAGGCACCATGCTGAACCCGGGAGCGTATGTCGTCATCGAGAGCGGGAACGGCGAAACCGGCTTCGACGATAACTTGCCTAACGGATCCGGTCACGTGGAACTCGTGGATGCCCATGGCAATATCGTGGACGAAGTTTCCTACTTCGATGACGGCGATTGGCCCAAAGTCGCTGACGGCGGCGGATCGAGTCTCGAACTGCGAGACCCTCGGGCCGACAATGCCAATTCCCAGGCCTGGGCACCGAGCGATGAGAGTGCGCGAACCCAATGGCAGGAGATCCGGTATCGTGGCGTGGCCGAGCGCAGCCGTGTGGGCCCAGACAACCAGTGGCGCGAGTTTATCGTCGGCCTCCTCGATCGAGGCGAGATCTTGATCGACGATATCCGCGTGGTGGAAGACCCCGACGGCCGAAAAATTTCGCTCATCAACAACAGCGCCTTTCAGTCCAGTATCTTCGGTGGCGGGCCGCTCCGCAATTGGCGGCTACGAGGCAATCACCGGCACAGTGAGATCGTCCCTGATCCCGAGGACCCGGATAACAATGTACTGCGCCTCGTGGCCACCGGGGGCACGGAACACATGCATAACCATGTGGAGATCACCTTTTCCGGAGGCGGCCGGGTGACCAATGGAGAGACCTATGAGATCAGCTATCGCGCGCGTCCTGTCGGGGGTTCTCCTCAGGTATTGACGCGTCTCTATTTCAATCGCCTGGCCAAGACGACCATCCTGGAGACGCCAAGCTCCACGGGGACACCGGGAGCGCCGAACTCGCGCCTGGTCGACAACATCGGCCCCACCCTCTCTGCCATGGCCCATGCACCGGCCGTCCCGACAGCCGACGAACCCTGCGTCATCAGCGTGCAGGCGGCGGATCCGGACGGTGTGACCGGCCTCAAGCTATTCTGGTCTCTCAATGGGAGCGATTTCAGCGAACAGCCCATGGCCACCGACGATGGCCGCGTCTACACCGCTTCCGTCCCCCCGCAGGATGCTGATGCCGTGGTCCAATTCTATGTCGAAGCCTCCGATGGCCAGGGCGCGGTCTCGCATTATCCCAAGGAGGGATTCGAATCGGGCGCCCTTTATCAGGTTCTCCAACCGGATCGCCTGGACGAGGGACGCTTGAATCCAATGCGCATCATCATGACACCGAGCCACACCGAATGGCTGCATGAAACGATCAATCTGATGAGCAATGACCGGCTTCCCGCAACCGTGATCTACAAAGAGAAGGAGATCTTTTACAACGCCGGCGTGCGGCTCAAGGGAAGTGAACGGGGCCGCGTGACCACGCCGCGACTGGGATTCAATGTAAAGTTTCCCACCCAACAACGCTTCCGGGGAACACACCGCACGGTCGCCATCGATCGCTCCGAGGGGGTGAACTTTGGTCAGTTCGAGATCCTTTTCAATCAGATGATGACCCATTCCGGAGCCATCCCCGCCGAGTACAACGACCTCATTCACGTCATCAGCCCTCAGGACCGGCATACCGGTGCGGCCGAGCTTCAGTTAGCCCGCTACGGAGATATCTTTCTCGACTCCCAATTCGAAGATGGCAGTGAGGGAGACCTCTACGAATACGAATTGATCTATTATCCCACGACCGACGATGCCGATGGCTACAAGCGTCCCCAACCCGATTCCGTCGTTGGTTCCGGAGTGCGTGACCAGGGCGACGATCAAGAGGACTATCGCTGGCTCTTTCTCCTGAAGAACAACCGCAAACGCGACAATTTCGCCCCCATCATGGAATACGCCAAGTTGTTTTCCAAGAGCAACGACGCCTTCCATGAAGCCCTGCCGGACTTGGTCGATGTCGACCGCTGGCTTCAAGGCATGGCCCTGGCGCTACTCTCGGGTTCGGGCGACCAGTACGGAGCCAACAGCCAGCACAACGGCATGTTTTACCAGCGCCCGGACGGAAAGTTCATCTTTTTCCCTCATGATCTGGACTTTGCCCACAACGCCTCGCGTTCCATCACGGAGAATACCGATCTGCGAAAGATTCTGCAAAACCCGGCCTACGAACGCATGTATCTGGCGCATGTGCATAACATCATTGCCACGACCTTCAACGAAACCTACATGACCCGGTGGGCGAACCACTTTGGCGAACTCTTGCCCGGCCAGAATTTCAACGCCCACCTCAACTACGTCATTACCCGTTCCAAGAACGCCAAGTCACAGGTCAACCGCATGGCGCCCCAGACCTCTTTCAAGATCCTCACCGAAGGCGGCCCCGACTTTGTCGTCGATACCCTATCCGCTGAAGTTGAAGGGACTGGCGCCCTGAATTTGCATCGCTTGATTCACGTGGAGACCGGAGACAAATACACACCCGAGTGGCTCGATCTCGAGACATGGAGAATCAACCTAACGCTTCAGCCCGGAGAAAACGTGTTCACCCTCCAAGGCGTCGACGTTCTCGGAAGTACCGGCTCCATCTTTGCCCCCGTGGGACGTGGTGAGATCACCGTCACCTCCACCGCAGATCCCCAACTGGGCGAAGCCCAAGCCGTCCGAGGATTGGAAGTGACGCTGCAAGGAGAAACCAATTTGATCCTCAGTTTCGAGCGCGCCGTGGAAGAAGGCCTCACCGTCACCCCGGAGATCTCCGGCGATCTCGAATCCTGGAGCGCCTTGTCCGGAGCGACGGAAACGGTTCAACCTCTTGCAGACGACGACGCTTACGAAGCAGTCACCATTCGCTTCGAGATTGAGCCCGGCAATTCGGATTTCCTCCGTTTGAAGATCAACCGGGAGTAGAAGCCCCCAGTGATGCGGACACTCTCGTCCGCCCCGATAAGGTGCCTTCACCATCAAGGGTCACCGGCCTCGCTTTGGTTGGTAACAACGACAAGATCTCGTGATATTCAGCCATGGTAGCGAGCCATGAATTGGCTTGTTCCACCGCTCCACCCTGATCCAGAGTCGCTTCATGCCCGCCAAGACCAAGCGCCAACGAAAGCCGAAGACCAAGAAGAAAATTGCTCGCCCTCAAGACGAGATCAAGCTGCCCGCGGCCACCGATTGGCGCACGAGTGACAGTGACGAAAGGAACCGGCGGCTCCTGAGGGCCCTGGATGAAAAACCGAAGATCAAGAACCTCACGCCTGAACACCCGGTCTACTCCAACTTCGACGTCCAGTCCCCAAGCGGCATGACTTATGAAGTGGAACTCCGCTCGATCGAACCGCGCCGCACCTACTGCACCTGTACGGATTTCCGAATCAACGGGTTGGGCACCTGCAAGCATGTGGAGGCTGTCATTCTCTACCTTCAATCCAGGCTGCGAAAACGGGCATACAATAGTGCCGTCGACGCGGGATCCGACCGGGTCGACGTCATCGTCGATTTCGATCGACAGACGCTCCAGGTCGATTCGCGGAGATCGCTGAGAGGAGTCTTGGGGCGCCTCTTTGGCACCGATCGGCGTCTGGCCACCGATATCTCCATTGAAGAGGCCCTGGAAACCCTTGCCAGTTGCAAGGTTAAGGGCCTTCGCATCTCGAGGCAAGTGTCAGACTGGTACGAACATCATCACCGCAGCGAAGAAAACCTCGCGCTACGCCGTTCCTATGAACAGAGAGTGCAACGAGGCAAATACTCCGGGCAAGAAACCAAAGTCCCCCTCTATCCCTATCAGCGGGAAGGCATGCTCCATCTCGCCTTTGGAGAACGCGCCATGGTGGCCGACGAGATGGGCCTGGGAAAAACCATTCAAGCGATCGCCGCCTGCGCTCTCCTCCATCGTTTGGGTCAAGCGAACCGCGTTCTCATCGTCGCGCCGGCGTCCCTCAAAACTGAGTGGGAGGAACAAATCACGCAATTCACCGATCTGAGCTATCAAATCGTATACGGCCCCAAACTGAAGAGACTATCCGCCTATCAAAATCGCAGTCCTTTCTTCACCCTGGTCAATTATGAGCAGATCCGGCCCGACGCCCTTGACATCAACGAATACTTGCAAGCGGATATCGTCGTCCTTGATGAGGCTCAACGGATCAAGAATTGGAACACGCTGACTGCCCGCTCAGTAAAGCGCCTCAAGAGCCGCTACGCGTTCGTCCTCACAGGCACGCCGATTGAGAACCGCATCGATGAACTCTACTCCATCGTCGATTTTCTCGATCCCTCCGTCCTGGGACCGCTCTTCCGCTTCAACCGGAGGTACTACGAGTTTGATGATCGAGGTCGGCCAAGTGACTACTGCAATCTCGGCGAACTCCACGAACGGGTGAAGCCCGTGATGCTCCGCCGGCTCAAACGCGATGTGGAGGCGGAACTACCCGAGAGAACGGATCGGAATCACTTCGTGGAGATGAGCAAAACGCAACAATCCTCCTACGCCTATCACTCGGAAATCGTGGCCAAACTGACACGAATCGCCCAGTCGCGCCCTTTGCGAAAGGAGGAACAAGAGCGGCTGATGCGGGAACTCGCCATGATGCGGATGCTCTGCGACACCTGCTACATCCTCGACGACAAAGATAAAACCTGCCCCAAGCTCGAGGAACTCGACCACATCCTCGACGAATACCTCAGTGAACCGGAGGTCAAAATCCTGATTTTCTCCGAATGGGTGCGCATGCTGGAACTGATTCGTGAACGCGTCATCAAAAAGGGCATCGGGTACGCCTGGCACACCGGGAGTGTTCCTCAGCCAAAACGGCGCGAGGAAATTCGCGCTTTCAAGTCGGACCCGGATTGCCGGGTTTTCCTCTGTTCCGAGTCAGGCGGCGTGGGGCTCAATTTACAGAATGCCAGTGTCGTCATCAATTGCGATCTCCCCTGGAATCCCGCCAAACTGGAACAAAGGATCGCGCGGGCCTGGCGTAAGCACCAAAAACGGGCCGTTTCGGTGATCAATCTCGTCTCCCGGAACACCATTGAACATGGGATGCTGGGAACACTGGAAGCCAAGCGCGATTTGGCGCAAGGCGTTCTCGATCTTGAAGGTGATCTCGACAAGATCACTCTCAAAGGCGGCGGTCGTGCTTTTGTTGAAAAGCTCGATCAAGTCCTGACCAAGGTCGAAACACTCAAGGCCAAGGAGAAGAAGCAAAAGGCCGCCAAGAAGAAGGCATCCTTACTCGCCAAGGATCCCATACTGGCCTTTGCCAGTTCCTGTGCGGAATCCCTCACCAAGGAATTCGTCCGGTGTGAAGAACATTTTCTGCAATCTGACGAGCCTTCCGTACTCATCGTGATCGTCAAGCAACTCACGCCGCAAGTGGAAGAACAAATCAAGCGGAAGCATCAAGCGCTGCTGCAGAGTGGACCGAATTCCGGTGCTCAACCAACGACGCTGCAGATCATTGATGAGCATACTGCCGAAGCCATTCAACAGTTGGAGAAGTCCGGCCTTCTCCAATCCACCACGCGGGCCATCCGCCACCTCACCTCGGAGCTCGGCTCGGAACAGCGCGGGCTCGGGGCAGGGGAACTCGCCCGCGCCAAACAGGAGATGGAGGAGGCTCGGAAGAAGGTCAAAATGGCTCACCTGCTAGATGGAGGCGGATTCTCAGTCGAGGCCCGGGCAGCCTTGATCGAGGCCATCACCCACGCGGCCAGGATGCTTTCCATCCGCGAAGGCTTCCCCGAACCCAAGGATTTGGCCGATGCTTTTCAGCCTCCCTTGGGCCGTCTCTGGCAAGGAGCCGAGGAGACCGTCAAACGATTTATCGACGATGTCGATGATGACACGATCACCAATACCACGATCCTGACAACCTTGCGCCAAGTACTGGCTCAGCCTCTCGAGTAGAGATCCCATGCCGTCGCTGTAGCCGTGATTGAACGCGGCGATCGATTGGTGGTCAAAGTGAGTTGGCATGGAAACTCCAGACTCGTCTCTCTCACCGCCAGACCGGGTTCGATTTCCCGTCTCCCTGGCCATCGTCGTCGCCCTGTTTTTTGTCCATGGCACCGTCGCCGTGGTGGAAATGATCATTGCCCACTCACGCGATGTCCTCTCCGTCAATCTCGGCGCCGTGAGCCTTTTCGTCGCCGTCGGGATGTTACTCGGTTCCCCCTTGGCTCGCTGGGTGGCAATCGCCGAAACCATCCTCCTTGCGCTGCTCTTCCTCGTGTTCGCCGCTCTCGCCGTGAACGGCTCCACAGCCCTTCTCCATTGGTTCGGCAATCCCGTTCCATTTGAGGTGCCCGCTCGGTTCATGCCTGCCATCTTGCTCGGCGCCCTCGGCATCCTCGCCTGGCAGCTCGAAGTCTTGACCCGCCCCGCCACCGGCCTCCTGTTCCGCCCAAAAACTTGAACTCCGAGAGACGACTCCGCTCTCCTCAGAGCGCTCACTCCCCACGCGGCTTGTTCTCGGACTCAAACACCACCTTCTCGTAGAGGGCACCCAAGTTGATCTCGCAGCCGATCGAGGGTAACACCAGCAAGTCTTCCGACCGGTCCGCAACCCGGAGGTTCCAGGTACCATCTTCTTGGCGCCGGTAAAGCTCCGCCAGCATCTCGGATTGCGAGAGCAGCAGGTACTCCTGCAAGGAGCCAAGCCGTTGGTACTTCCGAAATTTCTCGCCCCGATCATACAGCTCCGTCGAAGGAGAGAGGACCTCGGCGATGAAACTTGGATTGGTGATCACCTCACGGGTATCATCGTAAACTCCGGCTCCCCACAGAGCGCCGACATGTCCGGATAGGCAAATTTGTCCGCCTCCGCAATCCAGACTTTCATGCCACTGTTAAGCACCAGGCAAGGCCGCCCGACTAGCCTCTGATGGACGTTCGATAAGAGATTCCCCGCGATTACGCTATGCGGCAGCGTTCCTCCCGACATGGCAAACACCTCCCCATCCGCGTATTCACTCTTGAATTCCGCGGCCCGCTCCATCTCCAGGTATTCCTCCGGCGAGAGGTATTTCCGCCCTTGAACAGCAACCGACATCCCGTCACTAAAGCGCAAAATCCGAAAAACAACAACTCTGTCTGTCTCTCCCGCCGGCTACTTACCGACCGAGGGATTCCGCACGTCAAGCAGGCTCACTTGGCCACTCCACGGTAGTAACCCGCCGAGCTGCCGATCCGGCCGGCATCGCCGTCCTCAAAGTTACCCGTCACATCGGTAGCGATCACCGTCCACGTCTGCAAGTCCGTCGAATACTCGACATCAAATGTCGTTCCCACTGGGAAGCCAAACGAAATGGCGCCGACACCGCCGTCGGCTTTCACCACGTCGCTGATCGTCCCCGGCCGATCACCGGGAGAGACGTCCCCCCCACCGCCGGCGGCGATCCTGGCAATTTCGCTAGCAGGGAGAGCCGCCGCGTAGATCCTCACATCGTCCAGATCACCTTCGAAATCCCGATCCTGGTCGCCTCGCGTCGCCCCAATAACGATTTCGCTCTCGACCGCGAGGCTGCCTCTAGCCCCGCTGCCGACCTCCACGCCGTCCACCAGGATGCTCTGCTCCCCACCTTGATAGAGCCAGGTCACATGGTGCCACTCATCCACCACGACCGAACCCACGGTGATGTCATTCCCCCAGTGTCCCTGGTGGTAGGCCGCTCCACGGATACCATTGTGCAAGACGTTGTCTTCGCTCAATTGGCCGAAAATCATGTTGTCCCCCGCCGTCGAACCCGCACGGACCCAGGCCATCATGGTATAATCCACCTCACCGGAGACGGGAATGGCACTGGCATCCAAGCCGGTCGCGACATGTTGCGCCTCCGCTCCCGTGGCGCCATCCGCGGTGAAATTGAGGTAACCACTGCCATCGGGCGATCCACTGGCAACCCAGGCGCCCCCATGGGCATTGACCAACACACCATCAGGACCCGACCCGGCGTTTCCGATAGTGGTCCCGCTCCCCTCGTTGAAGTCGTAGTGTACGATCAGGGTGTTCCCCGCGTCAAACTGTAGGGGATCCGCATCTTCGCCATCGTTCACCCCGTCGCCATCCGTATCTGCGCTTCGCGGGTCCGTCCCCGCGGCCACTTCTGCCGCGTCATCCAACCCATCGCCATCGGTGTCCGCCTTGGACGGATCTGAACCGTGCGTGTTGAATTCCTCGCCGTCTGTCAGGGTGTCCCCGTCGGAATCCCCTTCGTTGGGATCCGTTCCCGCGTTCTGTTCCGTCAGGTTAGCCAAGCCGTCACCGTCGGGATCACCCTCCGGTGTGGCCTCGAGGTCTCCGAAGTGCTCGTTCTCCCAAGCGTCCAGAAGACCGTCAAGATCCGTATCGCTGTCGCTGCCTAACAATGCAATCGATCCCTCACCGGTAATGCCCTCGTCTAACTGAAAGACCTCCAGCAAATTCTCCGCCGTGTAAGGACCGTCGCCCGCGAGTTCACGCAAACTGAAGAGCACACCGCCGTCGGTCCCCACACCGACAATGTCCGCCATGGTGATCTCGCCACCCAGGACAAGGCGAAAGTTGTCTCCTTGAATCTTCAGAAGGGCCGTAGGACTCGCATAATTGTAGCCGAAGTCGATGCCCCCGCTCGCCGTCAGCAACGACCCCGTGCCCAACGAACCCGCCGTGATCCCCGCCACGTCCGTGCCAATGACGTCGACGGGACCGGCAAACGTGCTCCCCGCCCCCGTCAAGGCAATGCTCCCCTGAAAATCGATTTCGTTCCCGCCCTGGAAGGTCAGATTCCCCGTTCCCATTAACCGGGACTTGAGCTCCAGATCATTGGCGCCCACGGCGACCAACACATCTCCTCGGATGTCCAGGGCCCCATCCAGTCCAAGGTCCCCCTTCGCGTTGATGCTGGCATTGTTCAGAATGAGGTTTGCCGAGGCGTCACCCGCATGCACGAGATCCAGATTCATGTCCGGTCCAATGAGCGTGAGGGAGTCCCCAGCAAATGCTCCCGCCGCACTGAGCAGCCTCGAAGACACCGTGCTCACCGCGACGTAATGCTTCCCCGCACTCGGCGCCAACCCGTCTGACCACGTGGCGCCGTCATTCCAGGCGCCTCGGTTCACCGCAATGATCGCATCCGGCTTATCGGCACCGTCCAGGGGGTCGTTGCCCAGAGCGACCTCCACATGATCATCGAAGGTGTCGTCATCCGTATCCGCCTTGTTAGGATCGGTATTCAGATCGTTCACTTCATTGCCATCCGTTAGGCTGTCGCCGTCGGAGTCGGCGTTTGCCGGATCCGTGCTCAGATCATTGACTTCGTTGCCGTCTTCCAAGCCGTCACCATCGCTATCTTTGACCGTCGGGTCCGCACGCGAGGCCAGCTCCTGTCCATCGGTAAGCCCATCATCGTCCGTGTCCCCACTGCCGTCTTTGCTCAGATCGCCAAAGAAAAAGTTCTCTTTGAAATCGTCCATCCCATCGCCATCCGTGTCTCCCGTGATCACGTCATGGATGTTGAAGCCGGCCAGGACTTCATAGCTGTCGATGTCGACCACCACTTCATCCGCTGCGCCAAGATCCGGGGCCCGGCTGACAAAGAGACTGACACCGGCCGCCCCCGTGTCCGCCCAATGCAGCAGCCGAAGGGTGTGCTTGCCCGCTTCGAGATCGACATCCATCACCGTGTTGCTGCGAAAGCGATGCGTATCCTCCCCAACGACGGCGCCGTCGATCTCCAGCGTAAAACCGTAGGCCACGCTGACGACGAATAGGATGTTCCCCCCCTCACGGAGAAAGAATTCTCCTGTCGTCTCGGTAGCAAAGTGGTCGCGGTCACCCAGACCACCGCCAAGTCTCTCGCCCGCCAGGATGTTGGCCTCCGCCAATTGATCCGGCTCCGTCCACAGCGGATAGGGTATGGAGAGATCCGGCTGGATGGCCGGCCCGGAGTTGTCGTGGAAGTGCGCGATGGGATGCCGCACCGTGACATCGCCCTGCAGGTTGAGTTCCCCGCTCAGCGCGGCCTCAGCGGATCCCGAATCCGTGATCTGGTCTCCGTCGGCCCAAACCTGACGCGTGGTGAAAAATCCGCCGGCGAAAATATTCGTCGGCAAGATCTCAAACGTCCCCTCAAACTGCACCGGCTGGCCGGCCTCATCATTGGCGTTGATGACATAGGCATGGGTCGATTCCGCGGCAAAAGGAGGCGACGGCGTGTGCACGATCCGAATCACCAGATCCTCCACCCGGGTCACCGCCGCCGACACCGGCTCGCCATCGATCTCGAGCTCGAGCGTGTTGGTGTCGATCTTGCTTGATCCCGTATCCGCCAAATCCATAGTCAAGGAACTCGGCCGAGCGACCAAACGCGTGATCACCGCCCCCGTCTTGACTTCAATGTTATCGATGGCCCACCACCAGTCGTTGCCGGCGTCGAACATGCCAAACGTGATGACCATCTCCTGGGCTCCCTCGGGATTGTTCAAGGGCACGGTCACCCGCTCATCGATCGCCTCATCCTTGTAGTTAGGCGAACTCGAATCCGACAGCCATTCAAACAGTTCCACCGGCTCGCCGCCATCGAAGGACACTCGCAGATTGCCCGATTGATGATAGTTATCATCGAACTCCGGGCGCCAACTCGAATCGAAGCTCAGCACCGCGGAACCGGCATCGATGCCGCTGATATCGATGGCCGGCGTACTCAGGTAGGTATTGTAGCCCCCTTGTTGCTGCCCTCCGGGACCACCGATGTCATCCCATTCATCGGGATCGGCAATGGCCACGGTGTCGGTGCCGCCGGACCACTCGGAGCGACGCTGGTCTCCCGCCGCCTCAACCCACCAGTCCTTGCTGGCAAAGGACCAACCTTTCCATTCCGTCACGCCCACGCCATCTTCGTCAGCACCGAAGAGTTCGCTATTGTCGATGGTCCATTCCGCCGGCGGCTCATTGGTCCATACCATCTCGCCGCCAACGCCCTCGTCCACATTGGGACCCAAGGTCAAGCCTTCGAAATCCTCCGAGAACAGCGGTCCTTGGCCGAGGCCGTTGAAGGAGGTAAGCAACATGAAAAACAAGGCGATTCTGGCAGCATTCATAGTCAGTAGAGAGTTCACGTTATGGAGCGTCCCCAATCTCAGATTCACTCGGGCATCCCTCACTTCTTTGAATAACAAGACAGCGAATTTCAGGCAAGAACATTCCCGGCCGCAAGCATGGGCACTGTGGAAGATTTCTTGTGAGAGAGAATTACGAGTCTGGACTCTCAGGAGAAATCAATGCATGATGCACCCCGAGCCGTTGCCATCAGGAAATGGTAAACCAAAAAAACAACGGCCGCCTCACCCTGATCGATCGATGAGCAGTGAGACCAAGTTCACTCGTGGCCTAATCGGAAGCATCCTGGTTTTGGGAGGCGCCATTGCCATTTCATCGGTCTGGGCAGTACTGATGTCCCACGAGCGCGCGAAGAACTCGGCCTCGCTTTCCAAATTCCTACCCAAGTCGCGGGACGATCACTACGTCTCCTCCAACAAGTGTCAGTCTTGTCACCCCGGCGAGTATGCTTCATGGCACCGGACGTTTCATCGCACGATGACCCAGCCGGCAACGCCGGAAACGGTCTTGGGGAGCTTCGACGACACCACCATTCTATCGGAAGGCTTGGCCTATCGGGTTTACCGCAAGGATGAGGAGTTCTGGGCGGAAATGCCGGACCCGAAAGAAATGATGTACGTCGTGCAGGGCGGAAAACCGACAAAACTCGAGGATATCCCGCGCGTCCACCGGCGCGTCGTCATGTGCACCGGTTCGCACCACTATCAGACCTACTGGGTGACGGGTGATCCCAAGTATGGCAACCTGCTGCAAACCCTGCCATTGATCTATCTAATCAAGGATCAACGCTGGATTCCGCGCGAAGAAGGATTCATGCGTGCTCCTGAAGCGCCGCGCATGATCACGCAATGGAACAACCACTGCATCAGTTGCCACAGCACCGGTCAAAACCCGGGACTGCAGACGAACACGAAGGAAGGGGGTTTTCAAACGGAGGTGGGAGAGCTGGGGATCTCCTGCGAAGCCTGTCATGGACCAGCCGAAGAGCATATTCGTGCCAACCAGAATCCGTGGCGACGCTTTCACTTGCATCAAGCGAGGAAACCGGATCCGACCATCGTCAATCCGGATGACCTGGACCATCGGCGCTCCAGTCAGGTCTGTGGTCAGTGTCACGGGGTCTATATCCGCCACGATGCCGAGGGGATGCGGTATGCCACCGAGGGTGTGCAGTATCGGCCCGGCGATGACCTCCATGCCCTGCGTTTTTACATCTCCTTTCCCAACGAAAGCTCACCCGAGGAACGCTGGGAGGATTACCGGAACAACCCGAGTTTCTTCCGCGAACGTTGGTGGGACGACGGGACCATCCTGGCGGGAGGGAGAGAATACACCGCGATCTCAGATTCGGCCTGTTTCCAGCGCGGGAAGATGTCCTGCCTATCCTGCCACTCGATGCACGCCAGCCATCCTGTCGATCAGCTCAAACCCGAGGGAGGCGATTCGCGTTCGTGCACCAGCTGTCACACCGAGCCAAAATACAATGAGGCAATTCGCCAGCACACCTTTCATGCCCCCGATTCCACGGGCAGCAATTGCCTCAATTGCCACATGCCCCACACAAGTTACGCCTTGTTCAATGCAATTCGCAGTCATTCCATTCGCTCTCCCAATGTGACTAGCAGTGCCAGGTTAGGCGTGCCCAATGCCTGCAATCTCTGTCATTTAGATAAAACGCTGCAGTGGACTCAGCAGCACCTGGCAGCCAACTACGGCCACCAGCCGGTCGATCTTTCAGCGGAACAGAAAACCTATTCGGCCGCTCTCTTGTGGCTCCTCAAAGGCCATGCGGCCCAACGCGTCATCGTCGCCTGGCACGTCGGATGGCAGGCGGCGCAAGCCACCTCCGGTTCCGATTGGCTGGCCCCTTTTCAAGCGCATCTGTTGAAAGATCCCTACGGCGTCGTACGCTACGTGGCCCACCGTAGCCTGAAAACGCTGCCGGGCTTCTCCGATTTCGACTATGACTTTCTCGCGGAAGGCGAGACCGCAGATGCCAAGGCCGTCGAAGCGATCCAGCGCTGGATTTCGCAGCGGCCGCCAAGTCTCAGCCGGCAAGGTGACGCCGTGTTGTTGCTCGACGACGGATCCGTCATCACTGCGGAAGTTCAGCGTCTACTTGAGGAACGCGACAACAGGCCGGTAGACATCAAGGAATAGGAGACATGGGAAAAAAGCAGCAGCAGACCAAGGACGATTCATCGACCAACTTGGAGCGCAGGCATCTCGTCATCGGATGGGCGGGATTGTCCGTCTTCCTCAGCCTGGGAATCATCCTGGAAATTCTCCACGGCCTGAAGCTGGATCTCTATCTCGATGTGAGAAACTCCACCCGCAGACTCATGTGGACCTTGGCACACGCACACGGCACCCTCTTTTCCCTCGTGCATCTCGCCTTCGCCCTCACGGCATCGAGGCTGGTCAGCTCACGGCTGCAAGCCGCCTCGCATTGCCTCACCTGGGCATTGATCCTCATGCCGTTAGGCTTCCTCTTCGGAGGCCTGTGGCTTTACGGAAGCGATCCCGGATTGGGGATTCTCCTCGTTCCTCTCGGAGCCATCTCGATGCTCCTTGGCGTTTTGCTGACCTTGCGAAGCGTCCTCTTTCACCGGAGTTAGACTGCACCGCTCCAAGGGCCCCGCATCTTCGGTTACCATTCGTTAAAGAATTGCCATCTCTCGCGCATTCGAGCACACTGAGTTTCACATGGCGGGCTTTGACAAATGGCCGAACTTCCCGCTCTGGTGGATCAATGGGACGGATGGAGCTGGAACTGGCTGGCGGGAGAGCAACACTCTCTCATTCGACTCGCCGCTGGAGATTCGGGTGTCGCCCAGTTTTGTCTTCCGAACAAGCGCCATCTGACCTCCGGAACGAACGGCTACCGCCACCGGAGAAAGCAACCTCACCTATCATTGACTCATGGCACTCATCACCGTTACCTTCGATATTCCTTCCAGCCTGCCCTGTGAACATCGCCCCGTCATCCTCGGCGATCTGGCGGATCTCCACCTCAACACCCATATATTTGCCGGGTTCGTCAATCCAATCCGGGGAAAGATCGTCGGGATCACCCCAGCCGCGGAAGTTCCTGATCCATTGACCAACGATTTGGTCGCGGGGAACACTTACAACATCCAGATAGACGACGCCGATCTCCCGGCAGGCCTCACCACCCTCGTCTTGAGCCACCTCACGAATATCGTCTGTCAGAGTTGCTGTACAGCGCTTGAGATCAAAGTCACCGAGGTCACCGATGGTCACGGGTCCAGGCTCGATGGTCTCGAAGCCGGCCAGCAAGTTCGGGATAGCCGCCTGGATACCGTCGAGGCTTCCTTGAGCGGCTTTCTTTCCCACCCCACCACGTGGATCGAAGTGGTGCAGGCCTTGGATGACGGTGAGGATGTTCGTATCACGTCTGAAATCGCCGTGGACTCCACCGAGACCTTGAGCAAGGGTCACTTGATTTTCACGGACGACGGTTGCCTCTCCATGCCGGCCACTCCCGAGGACAAGCCCCGAACATTCGTGGTCATCAATATCCCGATCACGAACCACTCCAATCGCCAGATCTTCAAGGGTTATGAAGTCATCGAAAAATACCCGGAGCGGTGGACCGGTCTGGGCACCAACATCTTCGGAAGCTTTGGGGGTGACAACGAGCGCAATCCCCAATGGTGGGGACTCACGACCAGCTTTAATGCGCGCAAAGAATCCGAAACAAACGCCCAACGCAATAGTGACGCCATCGCGGCAGCGGCCATGTCGGCCCGGACACAGAATCTCGCAGGTGCTCAGCTCAATGTCGTTCTTCCCGCCGGCGAGATTAGCATCCACCGCACCGTTCGCCTCGATGGTCTGCGTTGCCGCCTGCGCGGCCAGGGTGTCAATGCGACCAAGCTCATCGGCGAGGGCATAGATTTCACTTTCAAAACGGATCACTTTATCCTCACCGAAGACTACGACGACGGCTCCACCCCCATGATCGAGATCGGGTATGAAGAACAGCAGCCCGATCCCAATGCCGCGAACCCCGACGCCAATCCCAATATCGAGCAAGGCTTCATGGGTGGCGTCGTCGAACTCACGGTCACCTGCCCCGCCGTCCAAGCCACCAGGCGGATCTCTGGCGTGATGTGGGAGAGCGCCCTGCAAGAGCAGACACGGGTGGAATGGGTCACCGTAGAACAATTTGGCGGCTATGCCTTTGGCGGTCCGCACCACCAAGTCAATTCGCACAACAACCCCGATCGGGGCACTTCCTACCCTCAGGTCAACCAGGTTCTTTTTAGCAACCTCTGGATGTATGCCCCCGTTTTCCGGGATGCGATCCCCATGTGCATTTTCGGTAAAAGCTTCCGCGTTCAAAATGTCACCATCGATCACGGGCGGGAAAATATCTTTGGCGGAGTGACCGTGCCCGCGATTCTCACAGGCTCTCAACAAGGCGCTTCTTGGTCCACCATTCATATCGAGCAAGCACACCGCGACAACGAAACCGGGATCGGTATCCGCAATCCATTCGACCCCGCCAATGCGGACCGCTTGAGCTTTGAAGAGATCAATTACCTGACGGCGGCACCGGCACCCACCGGTTCCGAGACCAAGTTCCGCACGTTGCTCCTCGAGTCAGCCAAAGGAGCTTATTTCTGTAAGAGCATCACGCAATCGGCCCCTCCCAATCTGCATGGTGGAGGAGCCGCCATCGAGGACACCTTCACCGGCAAAACCTCCAACGGTTACCACGGCACGGAGGCCAACGGAACCTATGTCGCCATGTATTCCCGCCAAATGACGGCGGGAGTCGCAGAAGTGGCTAGCAGTGATCCCGCCTTACTCAGCAATTTTGTCCCCGATCTTCGAGCCACCAAAGTGGAGAACATCCCGCCACTGGACCACGGCGAAAGCCACACCACCACAGTCGACGTACCCGGCGCCGTGCTCTCCGATCACGCCTTGGCCTCCATGGACATCGATACCAAGGGGGTGATTCTCTACGCCTACGTCAGCGCCGCAGATACGGTAAGCGTGCGTTATCAGAACAACACCGGCGTCCCCGTCGACTTCTTCAACGCCACCATTCACATCATCGTCAAAAGATAGATAGATCGATCTACGAAACAGCTCTCGAGCTGCGCGGGGTGAAACCGCGTCGATACCGGATCGTGCAAAAGTTCGCGGTTTCCGATAAAACCGCGGATTTATTTCAAGCCACATAAATTCGCGGTTTTCAATAAAACCGCGGACTTATCTTGACTTCCATAAGTTCGCGGTTTTACTCAAGCCGATGCCTGACGCATTTTTCGGACGGAAGACGGAGCTGGCTCGGTTGCAGGCCTTTGTCGATTCCACCGGCTCCGGGTTCATGGTGGTGCGTGGCCGGCGCCGGATTGGAAAATCGTGGCTTCTCAACCGATTTGCCCGCCGCGTTGCCGCTTTCTCTTTTCAGGGTGATCAAGACAGTTCATCTCAGACGCTGATCCGAAAGTTTGCCCAAGAGTGGACTCAATACTCAGGGGACGACTCCCTGTCCATCATTCGAGTCGTAGACCTGCATTGGGCCCGCGTGTTCCGCGTGATGACGGAGCATTTCCGGACGAAGCGAAATCGTCAACACGTGGTCGTGCTGGATGAGATCCAATGGATCGCAAAGCGGAGATCCGGATTCCTCAGTCATTTGAAAGAAGCTTGGGTCGACTGGGAACTACTGGGAAATGTGAAGATCATCATCTGCGGCTCTTCTCAACGATTCTTTGTCAGCAAGACCATGTCCGAGACATCGATCCTGCACCGTGTGCGCACGGTGGCCGATCTCTGGGTCATGCCCTTCAGCCTATCAGAAATCCAGAAGCACTACTTTCCACACTGGCCCAAAGAGCAAATCTGCCTGGTTTTCATGATGACCGGCGGCGTGCCCTACTATCTGGAGCGCATTCCGCGCCAAGACAATTTCATCCGGAGCATCAATCGGGCATTCTTTACCCGTGACACGATCTTTCTCGATGAGTTCCGGGAGGTGATCAACTTGGAATTCTCCAAGGGTTCGGCTCGCACGGCAGAGAAGATCATGGCTTCGTTGGGGCAGGATGGATCGACCATGGAAAACATTCGCAAGACGAGCGGTGTTGCGAGCGAATCGACGGTTCGAACCATAATCGATCAATTGCTCGAGTTCGAAATAGTCGTGGAGAAGACCCAAGCCGGTATAGCAAAGGCAAATCGCCGCGGCAGCAAGTACTATCTCAAGGATCCGTTCCTCAACTTTTACTTTCAGGTGCTGAAAGCCCGGGCACCGCGCATCAGAAAGAACACGCGGGCCAACCTCTTTCGCGAATGCATCGGATCGAAGGAAGGCTACTATATCGAGAATTTCTCGGGCAAAGCCTTCGAGCTGCTCACCGAATGGGTATTGCGTCAGGAACTCAGCCCCGCCGGAGAGGAGAAGCTCTTGCAGAAATTGCACCTTCAGGAAGATGACTATCGGATTGAACACCATTGGGTCGAAGGAGAAACCCAAGTGGATCTGATCCTGGAAAACGAATCCGATCGCGAAAGCCGGCTCCTGGAACTGAAGTGGATCTCTGGAAGAGCGGATCTGAGTTCGGGCTACCTTGATCAGGTCCGGGGCAAAGGATATTCACCGCCCAAGGGGTGGATCATCAGTTACCACCTGCTACTGTCGAGTGACGCTTCGGCTTCCTTGAGAAAGAGAGCGAAAAAGGTCAAAGTCCAGATTCTCGGACTAGACGATCTGTTTGCCAGCTAACCGAAAAGCACTGCTGTAAAATCACAAGTAAAATGTGGAATCGCACATGGTGTTCAGCCTGCGTTTGCCTAAGTTCCTCCACAGATCACTTCTTCCACATCAAATCCATTCCCAATCTCAAAACCATGAAACAACCTCATTGTACGCTGCTTCTCTGCCTGATCGCGACGGCAGCGATGGCCAATCCCTCGCAAACCGGCGAACACCAACCGGATGGCGACGGTTCGATAGAGGTCAGCGGCGAATTGAAGCAATGGCACAAGGTCACCCTAACGCTCGATGGGCCCTACGCGCATGAAATGGATACGGATCCGAACCCGTTCACCGATCTTGTTCTCGAGGCGGTGTTCACCCACGAATCGGGCAGCCCTTCCTACACGGTCCCCGGCTACTTCGCTGCCGATGGAGATGCTGCGGAAACATCCGCACAGTCCGGGACCAAGTGGCGCGCACACCTCAGTCCGGATAAAACTGGCAAATGGACCTATGAAGTGACCCTGGCCGCCGGATCCAACGCGGCCGTCGATGCCAACGCGGAGCGGACGGTGCGTCATCAAGTAACCGGCGACTTCCGCGTGACCGAAAGCGACAAGAGTGGGCGGAATCTGCGGGCAAAGGGCCGATTGACCTATGTGGGAAAACATCACCTCCGATTCGCCGGATCGGGTGAGTACTTCTTGAAGGCCGGCGCCGATGCCCCGGAGAATTTCCTGGCCTACGCAGGTTTCGATGGCGACTTCAAGACGGACGGCCACAAGGATCAACTGGTGAAAACGTGGGGACCCCACGAGAGGGATTGGAAAGAAGGGGATCCCAACTGGCAAAACGGCAAGGGCAAGGGCATCATCGGGGCAGTCAATTACCTCGCTTCCGAGGGCATGAACGTCTTCTCCTTCTTGACCCTCAACATCATCGGCGATGACCGGAACGTGTTCCCCTACACGACTTACGACGCGCGTGAACACCTCGACTGCTCGCGCCTGGATCAATGGGAAATCCTTTTCCAACACGCGGCGCAAAAAGGGATGTACCTCCATTTCAAAACCCTGGAAGCGGAAAACACCCTCCTCCTCGACGGCGGCAAGATGGGACCACAGCGCGCTCTCTACTATCGCGAACTGATCGCCCGCTTCGGCCATCACTTGGCACTGAACTGGAACCTCGGCGAAGAGGTTGGCTACAAGAACAAGGTCGAAACCCAGGACAAGAAAGACTGGGCCGCTTATTTCGCCAAACACGATCCCTATCATCACCACATGGTGATCCACAACGGCAACAACCACTATGACATGCTTGGTCCGGCGGATCGCGGAGGATCTCACCTCACAGGATTCTCCTTGCAGACGAACAGGCCGGATTTCAGCCGCGTGCATGCCGCCACCCTCAACTACCTCCGGCGCTCGGTGAAGGCCGGAAAGCCCTGGGTCGTGGCCTGCGACGAACCAGGTGACGCCCAGCACTCCCTCGTTCCCGACGACGAAGACCCGACTCGGAACCACGCGCGTCAGAACGCCCTCTGGGGCAATCTCATGGCCGGTGGCGCCGGGGTGGAGTGGTACTTCGGCTACAAACACCCTCACAGTGACCTCACCTGCCAGGACTATCGCACGCGCGCCAAGATGTGGAAACAGAGCCGCATTGCTTTGGAATTCTTTCGAGATCACGAGATCCCTTTCTGGGACATGACGAACAAGAATGCCCTCGTGTCCCACGAGGACGCTTATTGTCTCTATCAGAAAAACACAGTCTATCTCGTGTTCCTCAAAAACGCGAGCAAGAAGGCGACTCTCGATCTCTCCGGTGAATCGGGAGACTGGACGCTGCAATGGTACGATCCTCGTGAAGGCGGCGCTCTCCAGGATGGTTCGGTGAAAAGCCTTGAGGGAGGTGGGAAGACCGCGCTCGGCCACCCCTCGAGCGAGCAAGATCTGGACTGGGTCGCGCTCGTTCTTCCCGCAAGGGGATGACGCCCATGAACCGCCACTAGCGCTTGCGCGCGGATTGCGCACCGCCGGTGCGCGTGGCGTGCACCGGTGAAGAGCCGTGAGCATACGGATCCCGTTCAGGCGGCACGGCGAGAAGCGCATTGAGCTGTTCCGCCGGAAGGCCCGCCGCGCGGAGATGGGCATCGACACCGTCGGGATCGCGCTCCCGCCAACGAGCCACGAGTGTTCTCTGCAGGGTGGATCGTGCGGCTTCGTCATGCACGGCGCTCGCCCAGGCAAAGGCGCTCTCCGGATCGATCTTGAGAATGCGTTCTGACAAAACCGACCTGGCGCTGTCGACCTCCGGGCT
>JANQJH010000205.1 GCA_028281705.1 Verrucomicrobiales bacterium | reverse complement strand
TCCGCCTCCTGGGGGAGTTGACCTCGTCGCCCGGGCAAGTCCGCGCTCTCGCCGGCGGGATTACCTTCCCCCCCTTTGCCGGGAATGCCGTCCGGCTGGGCCCCGGTCCCTTCGGCATTCCTCGGGACCGATCCCTTCCCGTCGCGTGGGCCATGGCGATCCGACCGCTGGCGGTCGCCGGAGGGCGAGGGCGGGTCTGCGGTAAACTGCAAGGTCTCGGCGACATCCAAGGTGGCGTGAGCCAGCCAGGGAAGCGGCATCCGGAAAAGAAGAAAGGTGAAGAGGATCACCGCCAGGAGGACGCAGAAACGGCCTAACCAATCAGGGAGCGATGGACTTTGCACCTGAGCGGCTTGTGTTAGTCGGCTGCGCCGCTCCATTTCCCAGAGGGCGAGGCTGGTGAGAATGAACACCACCGCGAGAAAGATGCTCACAATGTAAGGAATGGGAAAGAGCCGTGAGCTGAGGAGAAGGTAGCCGAGCAGGAGTGAGGCGTAAAATGCCAGGGTGAAGGGGCCGGTGGGGGCAAAGGCACTGAGGGACGTGAGCTTGATCTGCTGCGCCCAGCAAACGAAATAGATCGCCATGACGGCGGTAATGAGCAGGCCTTCAGAGGGCGAACCGGCAATGGGCGTGCCGGAGAAGAAGATGGCGATGGCACCGGCGCTGCTCACCCAGGAAGAGGCATGGCCTCCGCCCGACCTCTGTCCCACGAGGCCTGCGAGGATGATGGCCGTGGTCGCGGCCAGAAGCGGGAGGACCGTGCCCAGGAGGGACATCAGCAAGCCGGCGCCTAACAACAGAAGGAGTGTCAGGAGAATGGGTAGGCGAGGTGAGGCGTGCACGGTGAAGGAGGCAGTCGGTCCCGGGTTCGTTAGGCGGTCTTGAAGATCGGTGGGCGGAGCTGGACGTCGGCGTTGTCCAGACAGGTGATGGGGCGGGGAAGGGCGGGCAACTTGCCGGCCCAGATTTTCACCGGAGTCTCGCTGAAGACAAACAGAGCGTGATTCCCCGGCATGGTCTCGATCGTTCGGACGAGGCGGTTGAGACTTTTCTCCGGTTGATGCACCGCCTTGGCCAGGACGCTCAAGGGGCCGCTAAGGTCGCGCGGGTCCTGGACGTGGACGGTTTGCCAGCCATTGAAGGAGGCGGTGAAATCGATGGGAACTTGTTTGCGGGCGCAGTAGTAGAGCAGGCCGGCTAACAACTCCATGCTCGTTTCAAATGCGTCCGGCCAGATCAGGCTTCGCTGGGGACAGTAGGAATGAAAGATGATGGAGTATTTCTCAGGCATCGGCTGATCGAACTCCCGGATCATGAGCCGGTTGGCGCGGGCCGTGGCCGGCCAGTGAATGCTGCGCATGGGGTCGCCCTGATGAAACTCGCGAATGCCGTGGAGATCGCCCGAAAAATCGCGGGTCACCAGTCCTTCCGTCACGCCCTCGAGGTAATCGCTCTCGTAGTGGAGTTCCAGCCGCCGCGGGGTGACGGCGCGCGGGTAGACGACGACGTGGGTGGAGAGCCGCCGGCGTTCGGAAATCTTACAGAGGCCGAAGGGAAAGCCGGAACTTACGGTGACGGAGGCGTGTTCCAGCACGCCCCGTTTGACCAGTCGGGTGGTGAAGGCCATGCGGCAATGGCCGCCGGCGCGAATCCAACCAGCGAGCAGGCCGCGATTGGCATAGGGCAAGAGCGAGTCTTCCAGTTCCAGGGCGAAGCTATCGAGCCCGGGTTTCTGGTTGGTGATCACGAGTTCGATCCGGAAATCGTCCATCGCATGGGTGTGCGGGGGCGCCAGGCGAACGATCTCGAGCTTCTTCACATTGAGCCAACAGAGGACCACGGCGATGAGAACGAGTGCGAGGCCAAAGAGGCCCAGCTGGGTGACCACGGCCTCTTGCAGGTAGCTTCCGGCGAGGACGGCAAAGATGGAGACGGCGACGAGGACGATCCCGCGATTCGTCAGGCGGGGGCCGGTCTTTTGCGGACCGCGTCGGGTGAAATGCGTCGCCATGGAGCGTGCTTGCGTGTTTGTGTAATCTAATCTAGGTCACGGGCGTGTTGAGAAGGACATCTTCCAGGCCCACCCGCGTGCTCTTTGCCCCACTGGCGTCCCGGCCTCCGAGTCGGTGTTGGAGGACGGGGACAGCGATCTTTTTCACGTCGTCGGGGTGAACGGCTTGGTGGTTCTCCAGGAAGGCCACCGCCTGAGACGCGCGCATGAGGGCGATGGAGGCCCGGGCGGAAAGGCCGCCGCCGAGGGATTTGTGGTGCCGGGCGGCCTCACACAGCTGGGCGATGTAGCGGCAGACATTTTCGTTCACCAGGACGCCCTCGACCGCCTCTTGCAGGGTCTTGAGTTCCTCCGCCGCGATGATGGGCGGGCGATCGTTCTCCGGGTCGCCCATGGAGTGCAACCGGAGGATGTCGGCCTGAGTATCGACATCGGGGAGGCGCATGTTGATGGAGACGAGAAAGCGGTCGAGCTGCGGTTCCGGCAGGGGAAAGGTGCCGGAGGAGTAGCGGTTGTTCTGCGTCGCCAGCACCATGAAGGGCTTCTGCAGGCTCCGGGTGACGCCATCAATGGAGACCTGACCCTCGTTCATGCACTCCAGGAGGGCGCTCTGAATCCTCGGGCTCGTCCGGTTGATCTCATCCGCCAGGAGGACATTGCTGAACACCGGGCCATCAATGAAGTGAAACTCGCCGGTTCCCTGGTGATACATGGAGTAACCCAGGATATCGGCGGGCAGGAGATCGGGCGTGAACTGGATGCGTTTGAAGCTGCCGCTGATCGACTGGGCCAGGGTTTTGGCCAGCGAGGTCTTTCCGATGCCGGGGGCGCCTTGAATGAGCACATGTCCCCGCGAGAGAAGGGCGACGAGGATGAGGTAAGCGGGTTCCTCGGAACCCAGAACGGTTCCCGTCAGGCGTTGGTGGAGGGTGTTCAGTTTCTGTTTCAAATAGTTTTCCTTTCGACTCTGCTTAGAACCAGCCTAGCGCTAGTCGTTCAATCGAAACGCGGAATGCGCCTCCGTCCAGCAATCAGTTGCTGGGGAAACGCTTACGGAGATCGCCTTGGATTCGACCGCGGTCTCACTCACAGGACGAGAAATGGCTCCGTTTGAATCTCCTAGTTGGCGCTCGCTTTCAAGGCGGCGAGTTCGCGTGTGCTGTCCCGGAGAAAACCAATGTTGATGCGAAAGAGGTTGTGGATGATTTTGGCGTAGAGTGCCGGGTCGTCGCTCTCCAGTTGCCGGATGCGGTTGGCGGGAATCTGGTAGCAGGTGGAAACGCTCTCGGCGATCACATCCGCCGAGCGCTTGGTGGAGTCGATGATGGCCAAGTCACCGAGGCTCACACTGGGGACGAAGCCTTTGACGGAGCGACTGCCATTGCCCGAATCCACGTGAATGGCGACTTCGCCCTTGGACTGTTTCGTGAGGTCGAAGCCCAGCTTCGCCGCTTCCTTTTCGTGGTCTGGTTCGTTTCGGGCATATGAACGGCAAAATGGCCAGCACATCTGACGGAGGATCAAAAAATGATGAAAAAATCTCAATTTTTCCGCGTTATCTATTGTGAAAAACTCACCAAACTCTCTAGGTTCTGACTCGCTGCTTGAACTCGGAAAGACGGCCTTGCTCCTGGATGGCATTGTAAAAGTAGACTACCTGGAGAATTTTACGGGAAAGGGAGAGGATCTTCTCATCGTAACGGGCGACCATGGTGAACCAGTCAGCCTGGCCGTATATGGAGCGGAACAACTCGCTCACAAGATTGCCCACAAGGCCGGAATTCCTGATCCTGAATAGAGATCAAGAGGAGTGCGATAGGATGAATTCTAGCACAAAAGAAAAATGGAGCCGGGACCGCTGGGAACGCCTGGATTGGCGCAAGCCAAATCGCCAACTCGCTCTGGAGACAGGGAAGAGCGCGGTGTGGATCGCGCGTAGACGATGCCAACTCCGCAAGCCAGAAGCCACGCTTAAGTTTCGTGTTGATTCCGAAACCTCCACAAAGCTGACTGGGGACCCGGCTCTTGGCAGGGCACCGCAGTGCCAGCAGGCAGTGGTTCGAGGCGTTCGGAAACGGTGGCGACTTGTATCCCCTGACGGAATGGTCATCGAAGGGTCCAATCTGAGAAAGTTGGTTCGAGAGCATGAGGCGCTATTTCCGGAGGGCTCCGCCATCTGGACTGTCAGT
>JANQJH010000203.1 GCA_028281705.1 Verrucomicrobiales bacterium | reverse complement strand
TGCCATTGCCTCGACCTTGACCACGTTCAAGGAAACCAAGATGCCGGGAGGAAACAGCCTACTCGATGAAACCTTATTCGTGTGGACGGCGGCGTTGGGCAGCGCCGCCGGGCACACCGGGAACAACGCTCCGGCCATTCTTGCGGGCGGCGGATTGAAGCATCACGGCCGCTATACTCACTTCGACGAACTGCAACAGAACACGAAGTTGTATTTGAGCATCATCCAGAAAATGGGGATTGAGGCTGATGCCTTCGGCAATAGCACCAAGACGCTGTCCATCTAGAACGGTCGGGGTGGAAGAGGAGCCTAAGGAGCCGGTTATGCCGAAGAAACAACTTCCGAGACGGTGGGTGCCCGCCCTGACGGGATTTCTTGGAATCGTGTGCCTGACCATGCCCGTGAGGGCCCAGTCGGATCGTTCCAATGTGACGAACGAGACGGGGCAGCTGCTGAATCGCTACTGCGTATCCTGCCACAACGACCAGGAGAAGAAAGGGGACTTGCGTCTCGATCAGTTCGGGGAACAGCAGTGGAGCGATTACGACCTCATAGACGACATGGTTGCCCGTCTCGAAGATGGGGATATGCCCCCAAGTGATGCCAAGAGAGCGCTCATAGGCCAGGACAAGGTCAGATTGATGGCCGGGTTGGAGAAGCGTCTTGCTGGCTTGGACTCCGCCCAGCTGGCCGGAAAGTACAAGAGGCTGACCGCGCGGGAGTATAGCGACACCCTGGAAGATGTGTTCGGGTTTCCCGTGAGGAAGCTGGCGGATCTTCCCTTTGATTCCGACCACGAGGTGAAAAGGCTGGGTGAGCACCAGGTGATCACCAGCTATGCCGCCAAGAAGTACTATGAGGTTGCGCGCGAGTACCTCGACGAGCATTTGATTCATGAATCGACGGCGCCGAAGGAGACGACTTTCACAGCCGAAAACGGCAAGGATCTGGTGGGGCGCCGGTACACAACCACGCAGGGAGCCAATGCGGGCGGTGGTAACGAGCCGATCTTTATCCTCAGGAGTCCGGTGACCAACTTTGCGGAAGAGGGAGTGTATGAATTGATGTTCGACTGGTATGCCTATTACGGACCCCGCTACGAGCCGGACAAACACGAGATCGTAGATCCGATCAACACGCCTGTGATCAGGTACCAAGCTGGACGTACCAACAGCGAGGTGCTCAATCCGGTAGAGGCCGAGAAGTCAGGCAACCAATACCTGTGTTCGATGGAGGAACCGATCCGGATCGTGTTGCGCCAAGATATGAAATTTCTGTCCTTTCGCGGACCTCACAACGGATTCAAGAGCTATGACAGAAATGACCCCCGCTACGTCAAAATAGCGAAGTCCGATCTCCCCAAGGAAGAAAAGAGAGCGGCGCTCAAGGCCCTTGGCAAAGAGCTGATGGAGGAGCTGCACGGGGACAAGGCGATGTTTCTACGAATCAAAGGAGCTACTTTTCGGGGTCCGTTGGACAAGCCGGAAACACCGTTTAATGTCCGTTTGTTTGGAGACATCAGGCGGACGGATCCGATCGAAACATGCTTTCCCGTCATCAAGAGGGTGGCCGGGAAACTGTTTCGGCGGCCGGTGGACGAGGTGTTACTCCAGGATTATTACGCGATTGCCAAGGCGGAGTACTCGGAAAGCAAAAATTGCTATCAGGCAATGAAGGCGACGCTGAACTCGATGCTGTGTTCGCCTTTCTTTCTTTTCAAGTACGAGGGGAGTGAAGAGGAGTTCGACAACTACATGATTGCGACCCGGATGTCGTATTTCCTGTGGAACGGTACTCCCGACGAGGAACTCATGGCGTTGGCCGCCGCCGGGAAGCTCCGAGATGCAGAAGTACGCCGGGAGCAGGCAGTGCGGATGTTGGCAGCTCGTGAGAAGTCCGATCGCTTCGTGGCGAATTTCACCGATCAGTGGCTCGGGCTGCATAAGTTCGGTCAGTACACTCCAAACGAGGCCTACATCAGGACCGTCTCTTTCAAGGGGCTCAAGCCGCATCTGGAGCGGGAGCCGAGCGAGTTCTTCCGGGAGATCCTGCATGGAAATTTGAGCGCCCTCAACTTCATCCACTCCGACTTCATTGTGGCCAACCAGCCGCTTCTCTCCCACTACCAGAAGGGGTCGAAGGGAATTCGGTTTCACAGCCCGAAGTGGGAGAAAAATGAAGATCGCACCGTGTTTCGCCGGATGAAGGTCACGGAGGATGCGAACATGATTCGGGGCGGGTTGATGACCATGCCGGCGATCATGAGCCTCACGACCGATGGGGAGAACACCCAGCCGATTCTTCGGGGAGTCTGGATCGCACGGCGTATGTTGGGGATCGAGATCGAGGCGCCGGCGACCGTTCCGGCGATCGAGGTCAATCTCGAGAACGTCTCCAAGCCGCGGGAGATCCTTGAGAAGCACAAGACGGATCCTTCCTGTTACGCCTGCCATGTGAAGTTCGATGACTTCGGGTTGGCGATGGAGAACTACAATGTGATCGGCCAATGGAAAACCGACTATGTCCATCCGGTGCAGGACGAGAAGGGAAGATTTGCCTTGGTGACCAAGGACCCCATCGACTCCGCGGCGGAGGCGCCCGATGGCACGCCGATGCCGGGGCCGAAGGGCGTGAAGGAGTATCTGATGGCCAACAAGGACAAGGTGATGCGGAATCTCGTTGAGAGGCTCTATGCCTATTCCATGGGCCGGGAAGTGCGCTATCGGGACCGGGAGCAGATCAAAGACCTGCTCAGGGGAATGAAGAACAACGATTACAAGCTGCGGGATCTCGTTCTCGATCTGGTGGCATCGGAGAGTTTTGTGAGGCGTTAGATGAATGGCGAAGGTGAAGTTTTCGATACCGGAACGGGGAGTCGCCGAAAAATTATAGGTAGTTCTACTCTCCGATTGTGGTCGGTCAGCATCGTTGGCAGAAGTTGCGGCAAGAGCGCAAGGCATCGGTCGAGAAGGTCGTCCGGTATTTTTCTGATGCGGCTGAAAGAAGCCGGACTACGACGCTTACTGGTATGCTGACCTCGAATTCATGAATACTTCCAAGACTACTCTGTTGGTTTTCTTTCTGATAGCCTCGGCCTCCCTGACAAAGGCCTTGGCGGACGATCGTCCTCCGAACTTTGTGGTGATCTTTGCCGACGATCTTGGCTATGCCGATTTGGGGTGCTTCGGGTCGACCATGATCAGGACGCCCCGGTTGGACAAGATGGCGCGTGAGGGATTGAAGTTCACGGACTTCTACGCGCAATCGATCTGTGGACCCTCCCGCGCAGCCTTGATGACGGGTTGCTACCCGATGCGGGTGGCGGAGAAGAAGAACATCAAGAATCACCATCCGGTGTTGCATGACAAGGAGGTCACGATTGCGGAGGTGCTCAAGGCGCGGGGATACCGGACCGGTTGTTTCGGGAAATGGGACCTGGCCGGGCATTCGCAGGTTGGGTTTGTCCCGGAGCTTCTTCCGACACACCAGGGGTTCGACTACTTTTACGGAACTCCTAGTAGTAATGATTCTATTGTGAACCTGTATCGCAACGAGGAGTTGATCGAGAAGAAGACCGATATGGCGACCCTGACCAAGCGCTATACCGATGAAGCGATCGCTTTCATGAAAGAGAACAGGGAGAACCCGTTCTTTGTCTATCTCCCCCATACCATGCCGCACATTTTGCTTGATGCCACCGAGGAGTTCAAAGGCAAGAGCAAGCGGGGTCTGTATGGAGATGTGGTGGAGGAGATCGATTTTAATGCGGGACGTCTCCTCGATGCGGTTGAGGAGATGGGGCTGCGGGAGCACACCTACGTCTTATTTACCAGCGACAACGGTCCGTGGTTGAGCAAGAACAAGGACTATGCGGACGGTCATCTTCGCGGTGACCGGGGAGGATCGGCGGGCCCGCTCCGAAGCGCCAAAGTTTCCACTTGGGAAGGAGGGATGCGGGTGCCGGCGATTCTTTGGGGGCCGAAGGCCGTGCCGGCCGGGGCATCCTGCGACAAGATCGCAAGCACTCTGGATCTGTTGCCAACCTTCGCAGCCTTGGCGGGAGGGGAGCCGCCGTCCGACCGTGTGATCGACGGCGAGGATATCACCCACCTGTTTCATGGACGGTTTGGGGAGGCGGATGAGGACAAGGCGTTCTTCTACTACTTTCGCGTGGAACTGCAGGCGGTGCGCCAGGGGAAGTGGAAGCTGCATCTTCCGGGTGAGCAGCGGGACGGTGGGATCGGTCCGTATCGCGACAATCGCCACATTCCCCCCGCGGATCGTGTGAAGTTCGAGAAGCCGTTTCTGGTGAACCTGGATAGCGACCTTGGGGAGACCACCGATGTTTCCGACCGCCACCCGGAAGTGGTGGCGCGACTTCTCGGTCTGGCGGAAAAGATGCGTGACGATCTTGGGGACTTCGACCGGGTGGGAAAGAACATGCGTTTTTTTGATCCGGCCGACGAACGTCCCACCAAACCGCAGTTGAAGTAGGGCGTGGTGAGGTCGGTGGCGGGCATTCCGCGAGGA
>JANQJH010000411.1 GCA_028281705.1 Verrucomicrobiales bacterium | reverse complement strand
GATCCGCTGGCTGTCCTCTTCCGCCATCCGTGATGCCTCGACGGCCAGGACAGCGGTGGCCACGGGATCGACCCGGGCGAGCCGCTCGAGCAATTGCCTCACAAGCATCGACCGGGTCCTGGCGCTCGGTTCCGCAAGCTGGATGACCTCGCGAATCACTTCTTGAAGCCTTTCGCTCCCCTCGTCTTGCAGCGCCTGCATGATCCTGGCATTTTTCGCCATCAAGGCAAAGTCGCCTTCGGAAGCGGCCTGGGCATCGCGGGCGATCTGCGCCAGATCCAGTGGCGCCGTGAGATTCTTTCGCGACACCGGGTTTCGCCGGGCGCCATCGAGCAAGCTGTTTCGTTCTTCGTTTCCTCGCAAGACCGCGGCATGATCCTGGCGCAGGACGCGCAAGACGTCGCGTTCATGGGAGAGAATCTTTTGTTGCCACCCCAGCGGGAGGATTGCTAACAATCCAACAATCAAAGCTGTTTTCGTCGTGCTCATGGTTAGGAATAGTTGGGTAATGAAGCCCGTGGACTGCGAGAATGCGGGCGCAGTGTGGAGGGCATTTGCCGCCAAGTGCCGGCTTAGAGAGGCCGGGGCGCTCTGCTGAAACTGAAGCGTGATGTAACTGGTCAGCGCGGCCACACTCACCGCGGTGCCGCCCCGAGACAGGCGGCGGGCAAGTTTGGCCAGACCTCGTTGGATCTGTTTGCGGGCGGCATCCTCACTCTTGCCCAGGCGCTCGCCGATCTCTCTCAGAGCGAGACCGTCATAGAAGCGCAACAGAATGGCCCTGCGATCGGCGTGCCGCAGACCGGCCAGGGCTTCATCGAGTTCGGCTTCCACGTGGGAGGGAACGCTACCGGATTGGGCTGTTCTTTCCGCCCGATGACTCTCTTGATAAGTTTTCATGCGCTCGAGACGACGTTGTTCTTTCCTCCAGGCCTGACTTGCGTGAAGGAGCGCGGTGCGATGCAGCCAACCGGCCAGGGCCCCATCCCGGATCAGGTTTGGCGCCTTGCGTGCCAGGGTGGCAAACACACTCTGGGCCACCTCCCGGGCAATCTCGGGATCACCGCTGCGGCGCCTCGCCGTGTGGTAGACGAGCCCGCTGTAGCGATCCACCAAGGTGGCGAATGCCTGCTCACAGCCCTCGCGAACAAAGCGGCGCAGGAGTTCGGTGTCGCGGTGAAGGGTGGTCATGGGTCCGGTCTTACCCATGAACTGTCCCCTGGACCGCGAAAACCGGACAGAAATATCCGTTCTCAGCGGCATCCGACCAGTCCGGAATGCCCGATTTTCGGCCGTTTCAATTTCCTTCTTCCCCCCGTTGTCAAAGCGGAAATGTTCTCCTAGGGTAGCCGCCCTTTCCCTCCGGGGAAGCCTCTGAACACCCATCCATGTCCCTTCACCCAACACATCCAAGCCATTCATGACCATCAATCTCAACCAAGGCGAAAAGTGCCAAGCCGTGCTCACCGTCGAGATCCCCGCGGAGAAGGTGACGGCTGAACGCAAGAGCGTGACCAAGCAATACGTGCAGTACGCCAAGGTCCCGGGCTACCGGCCGGGCAAGGTCCCGCAAAAGCTCATCGCCAAACGTTTCGCCAACCCCATCCGCGAAGAGTTGGAGAAACGCCTGACGGAACAGGCCCTGCAAGAAGCCCGGAAGAAAGAGGACATGCAGATCCTCTCCGTCCTCAGCAGCGAGACCACTGCCAATGTAGACGAAACGTATACCGTGAAGGCGGACCTCCTCATGGCACCCTCCTTCGAGCTGCCCGAATACAAGGGCATCCCCATCACCCTGCCGAAGGAGGAAGTTCTCGACGAACACGTGGAAAAGCTCATCGATCGCTGGAAGGAACAGAACGCCGATTACCAGGAAGTCGAAGACGGCAGCCTCGAAATGGGGCAGTACGGCATCATCGACTACATCGGGACCAAGGACGGCGAGAGTCTCGTGAAAGAGGATTCGCCGCCCATGTACCGGGCATTTTTCCAGCGTGACGACGCCTGGATGTGGATGGACGAGGAATCATTCCTCCCGGGATTCTGCGGCGAACTCCTGGACCACAAGACCGGGGAGGAGTTCGAATTCACCCTCACCCTGCCAGAGGACTTTGCCGAAGAGGAACTCCGGGGCCAGGAAATCCTCTACAAGGTGAAGCTCAAGCAAATCATGCGCAAGGATCTGCCTGAATTGACCGACGAAAAGATCAAGGAGACGACCAGGGGGGAGTTTTCCACGGTGGAAGAGTTCCGCCTGGACATCACGGAGCGCCTGGAGAAGGAGATGAAGCAGTTTGTCGAGAATCTCCGCTCTCAGAAGGCACTGGAGTATCTCCACGGTCTCCTCGAGTTCGAACTCCCGGACGTCATGGTCCAGCAGGAGACGCAGCAGCACGTGAATCGCATCGTGACCGACAGTCAGAGGCGCGGCGTCGACGACAGCGCCCTGATGGAACAGGAGCAAGAGATTGTGGATGCCGCCTCAGCCATGGGACGGCGGGACGTGAAGACCAAATTCATCCTCAATGAGGTGGCCACGGCCGAAGGCCTGAAGGTCGACGACCGGGAAGTGCATGAGCGCATCGCGCTCATGGCGGCCCATTCACGAATGAGCCCCAAGAAAGCGGTGCGTATCCTTCGTGAGAATCGTCAGCTGAACTCCATCGCGGAAGAGATCCTCTTCGGCAAGTCCCTTGCTTTCGTGATGGAGAACGCTAGCGTCAGCGTCGACGAAGCCCAAAACGCTCTCGATCTCATGTGGGAGGGCGCCCAATAACGGGGACCGGCTTCTGCCCACTCTTCTCTTTCCATTTTCTACCCCTCCCCATTGCCAGCCATGATGAACCGACCGACCGACCTCTCCGCGCCCGACCACGGGCAACGTCCCCAGAGCTACATCATCCCGCACGTCATCGAGTCCGATGCCCGGGGTGAACGTGGCTACGATATCTATTCGCGCCTCCTCAAGGATCGCATCGTCTTCATCGGGACCCCGATTGACGACCAGGTGGCCAACATCGTCATCGCCCAGCTGCTCTTCCTGCAGATGCAGGACCCGCAAAAGGACGTCAATATCTACATCAATTCACCCGGCGGCTCCGTCTCCGCCGGCCTCGCGATCTACGACACGATGCAGTTTCTCACCTGCGACGTGAACACCTACTGCATCGGTATCGCCGCCAGCATGGGTGCGGTCCTCCTGGCCGCCGGGACCAAGGGGAAGCGTTTTGCCCTTCCGAACTCCGACATCATGATTCACCAGGTCTCGGGCGGCGCCCAGGGCACGGCGAGCGACGTGGAGCGGACGGTGGAGTACATGTACCGCCTGAAACAGCGCCTCAACACCATCATCGCCAATCACACCGGCAAATCGGCGGATCAGGTGGAGGTAGACGCCGATCGCGACTACTACATGACCGCCGAGGAGGCCGCAGATTACGGGATTGTCGATAAAGTGTTGGAAAATAAGCGGGATCTTTCCAAAGATAAGAAGGACGAGGGCGAAGCATCGGACGACAAATCGTCGGATCCGGAGTAAGTTCTCCCAACCACTCCTGCCGACAGAAACCCCGACTCCCTCCTATGGCCCGCGCTTCCAAGCTTACCATGTGCTCTTTTTGCGGAAAGAGTCACTCAGAAGTACAGAAACTCATCGCTGGCCCGGGCGTCTACATATGTGACAGCTGCATTAATGTCTGCAAGGACATCCTCGACAAAGAGCTAGGAGAAAAGGAGTCCTACAATCCCGACTGGGAGATCCCAAGTCCGCAAGAACTCTGCGCCCGCCTGGACGACTACGTCATCGGCCAGGACTTCGCCAAGAAAGTCCTCTCCGTGGCGGTGCACAATCACTACAAGCGGATTTCCCAGACCGCCTTTGCCGATCCCAATCTGGGCGACTTCAACGACGTGGAGATCGAGAAGAGCAACATTCTTCTCATCGGACCCACGGGATCGGGTAAGACCTTGCTGGCCAAGACCCTGGCGCGCGTCCTCAACGTTCCCTTTTCCATCGCGGATGCCACCACCCTCACGGAGGCCGGCTATGTCGGCGAGGATGTGGAAAACATCGTCCTCCGCCTTTTGCAATCGGCGGACTACGACGTCGGCCGTGCGGAAATGGGTATCATTTATATCGACGAGATCGACAAGATCGGACGCAAGACGGAGAATGTTAGCATCACGCGCGACGTTTCCGGTGAAGGAGTCCAGCAAGCTCTCTTGAAAATCTTGGAGGGAACGGTGTGCAACGTGCCCCCTCAAGGCGGCCGCAAGCATCCCCAACAAGAATACATTCAAGTCAACACGGAGAAGATTCTCTTCATCTGTGGGGGCGCCTTCGTCGGTCTGGAAGATGTCATTGCCCGGCGCCTGGGCAAGAACGTGCTCGGCTTCAATAGTCCGGGGAATGAAACAGACCCCCAAGAGGGTCGCGATCTCTCCAAGGTGGAGCAACAAGATCTGTTAGGCTTCGGACTCATCCCCGAGTTCATCGGACGTCTGCCCGTCATCTGCACCTTGAACAAACTGACGGAAGCCGAACTCGTGCGAATCCTCACAGAGCCGAAAAACGCTCTCGTCAAACAGTACGCCAAACTCGTCGCCATGGAGGGCGCCAAGCTTTCTCTGACGAAGGATGGACTGGCCGCGCTGGCCGGCGAAGCGGTCCGCCGGGGCACCGGCGCCCGAGCCCTGCGCTCCATCTTTGAAAAACTCATGCTCGACGTCATGTACGAGCTGCCCGATCGCGGCGATGTCGATTCGGTGAAGATCAATCGCGCTGTCGTGGAGGGCAAACGGCCGGCGACGTTCCGCAAGAAAGCGAACAAGGATGCCGCCTAGGACCCGGGCCGTGCGCTCGCTCATTCTGGCCTCCCAGTCGCCTCGGCGCGTCGATCTCCTGCAAAAGGCCGGCTACGTCTTCGAAACCATCCCGGCCGAGGTGGAGGAAGCCATGGATGACTGCCTGGCTCCGCCCGAGCTGACCTGCGCCAACGCGACCCTCAAAGCCCGGCACGTCGCCCGGAAACGGCCGGCCGCCCTCGTGCTCGGAGCGGACACCCTGGTCTACCTCGACGGCCGTCCCCTGGGCAAACCCGCGGGGATGGAGGAGGCTGCCGGCATGATCACGAGCCTCGCCGGACGCACCCACCAGGTCTGCACCGGCGTGGCCCTGGTTGGTGAGGAGGCCGGCATCGATCGACAATTTCACGTCATCACCGACGTCACCTTCCGATCCCTCACCGAAACGCAGATCCGAGATTACCTAACGAAAATCAATCCGCTCGACAAAGCGGGAGGCTACGCCGCCCAGGATCACGGAAGCATCGTCATCGAAGACGTCGCCGGATCCTGGACCAATGTCGTCGGCCTGCCCATGGATGAAGTTGCCAACCACCTCAGCGCTCTGGGTATCCTCTCCAACGCCCCCTCGGATGCCTGAGGAATGCGTTGCCTGCAAGGGTCCCCTGCCCTAAAAGAGAAGGAGACGGATATGACGCGAGAGGAAATCACCGACGTCCTGGAAGAGATCGCTCTTCTCCTGGAGCTCAAAGGAGAAAACCCCTTCAAAGTTCGAGCCTATCGAAACGGCGCGGACATCGTGATCAATTACGAAGGCGATTTTATCCAATTGGCCCGCGACAACGATCTCGCCCAGATCAAGGGCATCGGCGACGCCCTGGCAAAGAAACTCCACGAGCTGGTGACCACGGGCTCCATGGACTACCATGAGAAACTGCGGGCCGAGTTTCCCCAAACCATCTTCGAACTCTTTGGCATCCCCGGTTTGGGCCCGAAGAAAATCAAAGCCCTGCACAAGGAACTCAAGGTCGCGTCCATCGCCGACCTCAAACGCGTCTGCTCCTCAGGAGAGGTCGCGGCCCTCAGTGGATTCGGCAAGAAGACGAGCGAGAAGATCCTCGAAGCCATTGCTTTTCGGGAGCAACACGCCGACCGCTTCTTGTTAGGCGAGGTCATGCCGGCGGTGCAGCGTATCCTAGCAGATCTTCGATCGCACTCCGCCGTCGACCAGGTGGAGGCCGCGGGGAGCGTCCGGCGCGGCAAGGAAACGGTGCACGACCTCGATTTCATCGTCGCCACCACGGACCCCGAGGCCGTCATGGAGTTCTTTGTCCAGCGGGACGAGGTGAAAAAGGTCCTCGTTCACGGTGCCACCAAATCGAGCGTTCACCTGGAAAACGGCGTGCCCTGTGATCTCCGCGCCGTCTCCAATGAAGATTTTCCCTTCGCCTTGAACTACTTCACCGGCAGCAAGGAACACAATGTGGCGATTCGCGGACGAGCCCGCGATCGAGGCTACACCCTGAACGAGTACCGCCTGGCCCCGATCGAAGGGCGCGAGGCCCCCAAGCTCAAACCCATCCGCACCGAGGCCGAACTCTACGACGCCCTCGACCTCGACTACGTCGAGCCCGCCCTGCGGGAAAACATGGGCGAGATCGAGGCCGCGGAGGAAGGCCAACTCCCCAAGCTCATCGAGCTGGAAAACCTGCGCGGCACCTTTCACAACCACACGACGGCGAGCGACGGCAAGAACACGCTGGAAGAGATGGCCGCCGCCGCCGAGGATCTGGGACTGGAGTACCTCGGGATCGCCGACCACAGCAAGAGTTCCTTCCAGGCCAATGGTCTCGACGCGGAACGCCTCCTGGCACAGATCGATGCCATCCGGGCCTACAATCGATCCGCCTCCGGCGTCCGGGTCTTTGCCGGAACGGAGTGCGACATCCTCAAGGACGGCAGTCTGGACTTTGAGGATGAAATCCTCGCGCAGCTCGATTATGTGGTCGCGTCGATCCATAACGTTTTCACCCTTTCGGAGAAAGACCAAACCGCCCGGCTGATCAAGGCGATCGAAAACCCTCACATCACCATGATCGGGCATCTCACCGGGCGCTTGTTGCTCCGCCGGGATCCCTATGCCTTGAACATTCCCAAGATCATCGACGCCTGCGCGGCCACGGGGACTTGGATTGAGATTAATGCCAGTCCGCTCCGGCTCGACATGGACTGGCGCTGGTGGCACCGCGCGCGCGACCTCGGCGTGCGTGCCGTGATCAATCCCGACGCCCATCGCGTGGAAGGTCTGCAGGATCTCTATTTCGGCGTCCAAGTGGCACGCAAAGGTTGGCTTCGCCGCGAAGACGTGATCAATTGCCTCTCCCTCAAACAGGTGGAGAAAGCACTCGAAGAAAAGGCCTCATCATGAACCCCGCGCTTCTTCTCCTCATCGCCGCGGCCTACCTCATGGGCTCCATCCCCTTCGGGCTGCTCGCCGGAAAGTTGAAAGGCGTCGATATCCGGGATCACGGGAGCGGCAACATTGGAGCCACCAATGTCTTTCGCATTTGTGGCAAGGGCTGGGGAATCACGGTCCTGCTTCTCGATCTCCTCAAGGGCCTGGGGCCCGTCCTCCTGGCCAAGGAACTCTATCCCGAGAACGCCGAGCTGGCCCACATCTTTGCCGGCGTGGCCGCCATCGTGGGACACAACTTCCCCGTCTGGCTAAAATTCAAGGGGGGCAAGGGCATCGCCACCTCGGCCGGAGTCCTCGTGGCCCTGCTTCCCTGGGCGCTCCTCGTCGCCTTTATCGTCTGGGTGCTCTCCTTTGCCATCACCCGCTACGTGTCTCTCGCCTCCATCCTCGCCGCCCTCTCCCTGCCCGTGACCGTGGGCATCGCCACGTTCGGCCCAGCCAAGAGCCATACCACGCCCTCGTTCGTTTTCGCTCTGGTGGTCGGCGCGCTCGCCGTTTGGCGGCATCGTAGCAATATCAAGCGCCTGCGTGAAGGCAGCGAACATCGGTTCACGCGAAAACAGAATTCCCAACACACTCGTTAGGCTAACTGCCTGCGGACAAGGCACGAGCCACGTCACCATGCACCCCCTTGACCTATGAAACTCACCAAAGCTTCTGTGATCGGCGCCGGCAGCTGGGGCACCGCTATCAGCATGATGTTAGCGGAGAAAGCCGAGCGTGTCAGCCTCTGGGGCCGGGACCCCAAAGCGATCCACCACCTCAATCACAAACACGTCAATCTGCAGTACCTTCCGCGCGAGGAAGTCCCGGACAACGTCATCGCCACCACCGATCTCAAAGACCTCTCCGAGGCTGAAGTCGTCGTCGCCGTGACCCCTTCCTCCGCCATGCGCGAGGTCACCCAACGCGCGGCTGAGGCCATGAATCTGGCGAGTGACGTGCCCATCGTCTCCGCCTCCAAAGGGATTGAGGCCGCCACGGGAAAACGCATGACGGAGATCCTCTCGGACAATTTCCCCGATCACCCCATCGCCGTGCTCTCGGGCCCCAATCACGCTGAGGAAGTGGCCCGGCACATGGCCACCGCCTCCGTCATCGGATGCCCGGATGCCGAGGTGGCGAACAAGCTGCAAGAGATCTTCACCCTCCCCTTCTTCCGCACCTACACCAGCGATGACATCCTCGGCATCGAGTACGGCGGCGCCGTGAAAAACGTCTTTGCCATGGCCGGCGGCATCGCCGACGGACTCGGCTTGGGAGACAATGCCAAGGCGGCGCTCGTCACCCGGGGACTTGCCGAACTCGTCCGTTTGGGAACCGCTCTCGGCGGCCGCCCGGAGACCTTTCAAGGACTCAGCGGTGTCGGCGACCTCATCGTAACCTGTTACAGCACCCACAGCCGGAACAATCGGGTGGGCCAGATGATCGGCAAAGGGCACTCGCTCGAAGAGATTGCGCAATCCATCCACATGGTCGTCGAGGGGATTCCCAATACGAAAAACCTCTACGAATTGGCGAAAACGAAAGGGGTACGGACGCCGATCATCGATGAGGTTTACGCTATCCTCTACGAAAACAAGGCCCCCGAAGAAGCGCTGAGCGAGTTGCTCAACCGCGACCCACGGCCCGAGATCGGCTAACCGGTTCTCCAAATCGATAAAGCGAAGGCATGAGCACTCCCAATGCACGAGCCCTCCCGGCGATTGAGAAAGTTCTCAAAGCGCTAGGCGATCAACCGATCCCCCGCCCCATGGTGACCGATCTGGTGCGCCGGGCCGTCCAAGCGAAACGCGAAGCTGGAGACGGCGTGAGCGATTTCGATGCCTTCATCGCGAGCCTTGAGAAGGAGATCGACCAGGTCAATCGCACGCGCATCCAAGCGGTGATCAACGGAACCGGCGTCCTCATCCACACCAATCTGGGGCGCTCGCCCATCGACGAAGGGGCGGCGGCCAGCCTTCACGAGATCGCGATCAACTACAACAACCTGGAGATCGATCTCGACTCCGGCGGCCGGGGCAAACGGGGACGCTATTTCGAGCGGCTGCTCGCTCTGTTAGTGGAGGCGGAGGCGGCCACGGTGGTGAACAACTGTGCCTCGGCCCTGGTGCTCATCCTCCGGCTCTTCACCGCCGGCACCGGAAAAAAGGAAGTCCTCATTTCGCGAGGTGAACTCGTGGAGATCGGCGGCGGCTTTCGCGTCCCCGAGATCATGCAAGCCAGCGGCGCCACCCTGCGCGAGGTGGGAGCGACGAATAAGACCTCGCTCAAGGACTATGCCGATGCCATCGGCCCGAACACGGCCATGCTTCTCAAAGTGCATCGCAGCAACTTCTGGATGGAAGGCTTCGTGGAATCGCCCAGCACGGAAGACATGGCGGCCCTGGCCCGCGAGCACGGCCTCCCATTCGTCGAAGACCTCGGGAGCGGCGCCATGGTGGCCACCGATCAGTTAGCCCCCATCGAGCACGAACCCACACCCAATGAGATTCTGAAACGCGGCGTGGACCTCGTCTGCTTCAGTGGCGACAAGATTTTCGGCGGGCCGCAGTCGGGCATGATCGCGGGGCGGGCCGATCTCGTCCAGGCCCTGAAGAAGGAACCGTTCTTTCGCGCCCTCCGGTGCGACAAGCTCATCTTGAGCTTGTTAGAAGCCACCGCTCAAACCTACCTCGATGCGCGCGCCGCCAATCACACCCCACCCTTGCCTCTCCTGGAGATGCTCGAGGCCCCCGTGGAGTTTCTTGAAGAACGCGCTCGTGCCATTGGAAACCAACTCGAGGATCTCCCGCTCCGATGGTCCATCGGACAGGGCACGGCACAGGTCGGCGGCGGCACCATGCCCAAGTCCGCCATTCCCTCGGTGACCCTGGATCTCGTGCCCGACCGCCTCAAGGCTCCCGCCTTTGCCAAACGCCTCCGTCAACAGCCCGTCCCCGTCATGGGCTACATCGCCGAAAACCAATTCCGACTCGATTTGCGAACCGTGTTCGCCCGGCAAGACGCGCAGTTAGTCACGGCCATCCGCAGCGCCTGTCCAAGCGATCCCAGCTAGACGATCCTTCATGAACGTGAGACCGGCGTCCCACGTTTTTGCTTCCGAAGTGAGACGCCGATCTCGCCACCTTTTCGTTGCGCGCTCCGTCAGGCGAGCGAACGTGCCCATGCATTTCCCCACTCACTCATGACCACCATTTCCTTCTTCCAATCTTCCACTGTAGCCAAGGCAGTCTTGATCGCCGTCGGTTGCGCGACCATCACTTCCTGCACGACTAATCCCTACACGGGTGAGCAGCAGCTGAGCAAGACGGCCATGGGTGCCGCCCTCGCCGGTCTCGCCGGCGCCGGAATCGGAGCCCTGAGCGGCGATAACAGCCATGAACGGCGCGAACGTGCGCTCATCGGTGCGGGGATCGGAGCGCTCGCCGGCGGTGCCGTGGGTGCCTACATGGACAATCAAGAGAGAAAGCTGCGCCAAGAACTGCGCGCCACCGGGGTCAGCGTCACGCGACGGGGCGACAACCTCATTCTGAACATGCCGGGAAACGTCACCTTCGCGAGCAACAGCGCCAACCTCTCCCCCGGATTCTACCGCGTCCTCGATTCCGTGAGTTCCGTGCTGCGTGAGTATCCCCGGACGACCATCGACGTGGCGGGACACACCGACAGCACCGGCGGCCGCGATCACAACATGCGCCTTTCCCAGGCCCGGGCCGTCAGCGTGGCCGACTACCTTCGCGCCCGAGGCGTCGCTCCCATGCGCTTCTACGTCCGAGGCTACGGTCCCGATTACCCCATCGCGGACAATTCGACAGCGGCAGGCAAACAGCAGAACCGGCGCGTGGAACTCACGCTTCAGCCGATCTCGCGCTGATTGTTTTCTTCTCAGATAATTATTTGACTGTTTTTTAAAGCCACGGAAAGTGGCGGCGTGGCTCAACGCACACCCTCCAAGCCGTCATCATCATCATCGCCGCCCTCGCGCCCACGATACGACTTTTCCGTCGTCCGCCAACTGCGGCAGCGCGAAGGGCAGACCTTGGCCCAGCTCTCCCAGGCCTCCGGGATCTCGGTCCCGGTGATCTCCAAGCTGGAGCGCAATCAATCCAGCGCGGAACTCGAGACCATCGCCAAGATCGCCTCGGCCTTTGGCATGGCCGGCTCCGATCTCGTGGCCCTGGCAGAATCCTCCCTGGCCCACCGCAAGAAGGCTGACGGCTACGAGTCGGAGGGTTTCTATTTTCACCGGATCCGCTACGCCAACCACCATAGCTTTCTCGGTGAGGCCGAGAAGGGCGCCAAACTGAGCCGCCCGGACATCCACGGGGACGACCTGGAAACCTGTTGGGTCATCAACGGGAGCCTGCGCCTCACCATCGGCGAGCAAACCATCACCCTGGCCCCGGGGGAAAGCGTCCAGTTCGATGCCATCCAGAACCACACTTACGAGGCGCTGGAAGACACCATCTTCATCCTTCTGCATCTCAAGAAATCGAATCGATTCTAACAAGCAAACATGATCAAGACGGAGACAGCACTCGAACCTGCGGACCTGACCGATGACCTGAAACGCTTCTGGGAATTGTCCGGGCAGAAGATCCACCTCATTCGGAAGCACTACGACCATGCGCAGGGCAGCCCGGTGTTCACGGCGGCGGGCCGCTACACCACGCGGGGCTGGACGGAGTGGACCCAGGGATTTGAGTTCGGCTCCGCCATCCTCCACTTTGACGCCACGGGCGACGAGGATCTGTTAGAATACGGCCGCCGCATGACGGTGGAAAAAATGGCGCCCCATGTGAGCCACGTCGGCGTGCACGACCACGGCTTCAACAATGTCAGCACCTATGGGAACCTCCTGCGCCTGATGCACGAAGGGCGGTTGCCGCACGATGGCTGGGAACAGCACTTTTACGAACTCGCCCTCAAAGTTTCCGGCGCCGTCCAAGCACATCGGTGGACGCCCCTGCCGCACGACGGTGGTTTCATTTACTCCTTCAACGGCCCGCACTCACTCTTTGTCGACACCATCCGCTCCTGCCGCGCGCTCGTAGTCAGCTGGTTGCTGCGGCATCAATTCATGGCCGAAGGCGACCGCGAAGTCTGTCTCCTGGAACGCGCCGTCAAGCACGCGCTCGCCACCGCAAAGTACTCGGTGTTCTACGGCGAGAACCGAGACAGCTACGACGTCTGGGGCCGCACCGCCCATGAATCGGTTTTCAACTGCAACGACGGCGCCTTTCGCTGTCCCAATTCCCAGCAGGGCTACACGGGATTCTCCACCTGGACCCGCGGCTTGGCCTGGGCCATGTGCGGCTTTGCCGAGGAACTCGAGTTGTTAGACCACCTCGACCTCGGCGCCCTGAAGAGCACCTCGGGGATCGATTGGGCTGAGGTCAAAGCGACCTTTCTCCGGGCCGCGCGCGCCACCTGCGACTTTTACATGGCGAACACCCCGACGGATGGCATCCCTTACTGGGACACGGGTGCGCCTGGACTCGTGCACCTGGAAAACCATCTCGACCTGCCTTCCGATCCCTACAACGCCTACGAGCCTATCGATAGCTCGGCGGCCGCCATCGGAGCCCAGGGCCTTCTGCGACTGGGCCGCTATCTGGGACACGACTCTGGTGGCGAGGGTCATCACTATTGGCAAGCCGGACTCACCCTGCTGCGCACGCTGCTTCGAGAACCCTATCTCAGCACGGATGCCGATCATCAGGGCCTCCTCCTGCACTCGATCTATCACCAGCCCAACGGTTGGGATCACGTGCCCGAGGGAAGCCGAATTCCCCATGGCGAATCGAGCATGTGGGGAGACTATCATGTGCGCGAACTGGCGCTCTATGTGCAACGCGTGGCCGAGGACCGCCCCTACTACCGCTACTTCGACTGCGTTCGTTAACGGCCCATGGCGCCCATGAATCTCTCACGTCTCTGCGTCCACACCATGACCACCAAACCGTGGTCGCTCACGGAATGCTGCTGGCACTACGCCCAGGCCGGCATTCCCCACATGACCATCTGGCGCAACGTGCTGGAGGGCCTCGACTTGAAAGAAGCTGCGGGGGTGGTCGCGGACCATGGGCTCGCCGTGACCTCGCTTTGCCGGGGCGGCTTCTTCCCCAGCACCGACACCGAGAAACGCGCTGCGGCAATCGATGACAACAAGCGGGCCATCGAACAGGCGGCTGCTCTCGGGGCTCCCCTGGTGGTCCTCGTCTGCGGCGCCGACCCGGGGCAGTCCCTGGAGAAATCGCGCAAACAGATCCAGGAGGGCATCGCCGGCCTCTTGCCCTTCGCCGAGACCCACGACGTGCGCCTGGCGATCGAACCCCTTCATCCCATGTACGCCGGCGATCGTTCGGCGATCAATACGTTAGGCCAAGCCAACGACATGGCCGAAGCCCTGGACTCCCCCTGGGTCGGAATCGCCGTCGATGTCTATCATCTCTGGTGGGATCCCGATCTCGAAACGGAGATCCATCGTTGCGGCCGCCAACACAACCTCCTGGCCTTTCACGTCTGTGATTGGAAAACACCGACGACGGACCTCCTGCTCGACCGCGGGCTCATGGGCGAAGGATGTATTCACCTGAAAAAAATCAGGCAATGGGTCGAGGCCGCCGGCTTTGACGGGCCCATCGAGGTGGAGATCTTTTCCTCTCGCTATTGGGAGCAGGATCAGGAGAGCTATCTCCGGCAGATCGTGGAAGCCTATGAGGAATATTGCTAGCGATCCGAGCAGAGGATGGCGCTTTGTGATGCGGACACTCCTGTCCGCCCCATCTGCCTTCTTATTTGCCGGAGGTCATCTTCTTCAAGATTGAGGTGCCAACCAACTACGACTCGTAGTCCTCGGCGTCGTTCTCATCCCAGGGCTCATCGCCCAGATGCCCGTCCACCATGAGGTAGTTCTGCACGTAATCGCGCACCGCCTCCTGCAAGGGTGTGAGGGCATCCGGATAATTCGTTTCCTGGAAGCGCGTCATGTCGGCCTGGGTGAAATACTGGTACTTGTCCCGGAGATGCGGGGGCATGTCGACGAAATCGATCTGACTCGGACGCCCCATGGCGGCGAAGATGGCTTGCCCCAGCTCCAGCCACGTGGCCGCCTGACCGGAACCCAGATTGAAGAGGCCACCGGCGAGAGGCAATTCCGCCAGATGCAAGACCATCTCCGCTGCATCCTTGACGTAAAGAAAATCGCGCTTCTGCTCCCCGTCCCGGTAGTCGGGGCGATGGCTCTTGAAAAGCTGCAACCTCCCCGTCTCCAAAATCTGGTGGTAACCCTTGTGCACCACGCTGCGCATCTCGCCCTTGTGATTCTCGTTCGGCCCGAACACGTTGAAGAACTTGAGACCCAGAATGCCACGGCTGATCCCTCGCTGGATGGCGTGGCAATCGAACAAGTGCTTGGAATAACCGTACATGTTCAAGGGGCGATAGGCATAGAGCGCCTCTGTCTGATCACTCATGCCCTCCGACCCATCACCGTAGGTGGCGGCGGAGGAAGCATAGACAAAACGAAAACGCCTGGAGACGGCCCATTGCGCGATGTCTCTCGTGTAGGCGAAGTTGTTCTGCATGAGGTAGTGACAATCGGTCTCCGTCGTCGACGAACACGCTCCCATATGGAAGACACCGCCGATCTGACTCCCCAAGGTGTCTCCCTTGGTCTTGCAGATCTTGAGAAACTCGTCCGCATCCATGTAATCGGCATACTGCAAGGGAACGAGATTCCGCCATTTCTCATCCTTGCCCAGGCGATCCACAATGAGAATGTTGTCGATGCCTCGATTATTCAGCGCCCAGACGATGGCACTGCCAATCATGCCGGCCCCTCCGGTGACCACGTAGCGTCGTTTGTTATCGTATGCCATGATAGATTGGGAAAGAGGAGAATCAGGCTAACTTGCCGGGAGATCGAGGGGGCGAGCGAGGATCGTCTCCGTCGAAAAAGGTCGCCGGTCCTCGGCCGTTTCCGGCGCGCCGGCGGAGGACAAACGCTCGAAGAGAAAGTAAGTGTAGACGACACAGCTCACGAGCAGAAGCCCTCCCTCCCAACGGGCCAGACGTTTGCGGGAGATGAGAAAAGGCAGAAGGATCACCGTCAGCCCGGTCATGTAATACAACTCCAGGGGCCGAATCTCCTGGGCGTCGTAGACCACGGGCTTCGCCAGGGCGGTGATTCCCAGGATAGCGAGCGTGTTGAAAATATTGGAACCAATGACGTTTCCCGTGATGATGTCGCCTTGCTTTCGAATCGAGGCCACGACCACGGTGGCGAGCTCGGGCACACTGGTGCCAAAGGCGACCACGGTTAAACTAACAAAAGCCTCCGGAACCCCGAGCATGATGGCGAGCTCTCCGGCACTCTCGACCAAGAGATGAGCGCCTCCGGCGAGGGCGATCAGGCCCACGACAATGAGGAGCAACAGTTTCCAAACGGGCGTGGACTTCGCCGCTTTGACTTCCTCATCGAGCGAGTGGTCGCCCTCCGCACCGTTCCCCTGCATTTGCTTGGCCGAAGTGATCCCGGAGAAAACGAGAAAGGCCACGAGGCCGCCGGTAAGCAAGGCTCCCTCAGTGCGATTGATCGTCTGGTTGCCCACCATCCAGAGCAAAACCAAGGTCGCTCCGATGAGAATGGGAGCCTCCCGCACGATGACTTGCCGTGAGATTGAGATCGGACGAATCACCGCTCCGATCGCGAGAATGAGGGCGATATTAAAAATGTTAGAACCAATGATATTCCCCATGACGAACCCGCCGCCCGCCGTGGGATCGACAGCGGTCAGATTGGCGTCCAGGCACACGAGCAATTCGGGGCTGCTCGTTCCAAAAGCCACCACGGTGAGCCCGACGATCAAGGGTGAAATGCCGAGCCGAAAAGCCAGTCTCGAGCTGCCGCCCACGAGCCACTCCGCGCCGAAATAGAGTAGAGCGAGGCTGAAAATCGCCAGGGCGAACTGAAGAATCATAGCATGGTGTCCTCCGAGGACCCCGTTTGGTAACCGCGCAGGCTCATAGATTCAAACGGAATGGCCATCGGACGCCTTACAAAATCCGCGATCAATTCCAGCCCGCTGGGAAGCTCGACTGACTCCAATTGACGTCGAGCAAGGGCCATCAGGCCTCGTCGTTCTCGCTCTCCCCAGCGCTCTCCTCGCCGGGGTCATTGTAATAGTCGCTGGGACCAACGACCTTGAGAGAGACTGTTTGCCCGTCGCGCTGGGCTGCCGCGATCAGCAAACTACGAATCGCCGCCACGGTATGCCCGTTCTTGCCGATGATCTTGCCCACGTCGTCCTCCGTCAGTGTGACAAGGAAGTTGTGGTGCTTCCCGTCATCGGACAGTTCGTGCGCAATGGCGCCTTCTTCAGGCTGCTCGATGAGCTGCCCGA
>JANQJH010000408.1 GCA_028281705.1 Verrucomicrobiales bacterium | reverse complement strand
ATTGCCGTGCCGGTCGCGGCCTTTTGGATCATGCCCGCCGCTCTGGTTGCCTTTTTCTTCATGCCGTTCGGGGCCGAAGCGCTGCCGCTCTGGGTCATGATGCGGTGACGTAGCACGGGGAGGGCGACGTGGTTGACGTCGGCGGTGGTGGCGTGGCCGCGGCCCTGCAACACGGCGTGGGCCTTGGCCGCCGTGATGAGGCTGATCCCGGCGCGGGGACCGGCCCCCCAGGAGACCATTTCCTTCACTTCGTCCGGTGCCTGCTCATTCGATGGGCGGGTCGCCCTGACAAGTGTGCTGGCGTAGCTGATCACGTGGTCGCTGACCGGAACGCGTTTGACCAGAGCTTGAAGCCGAATGAGATGCTCACCTGTTAGAATTGGTTTCAATGGCGGGGGAGCGGTTCCGGTGACGCGTTTGATGATCTGTTCTTCTTCGTCGGCCGAGGGATAGTCGACCATGATGTTGAAGAGGAAGCGGTCTAACTGCGCTTCGGGCAGAGGAAAAGTGCCTTCCTGTTCGATGGGGTTTTGTGTGGCGAGGACGAAGAAGGGATCGGGCAGTTGGTGGGTGGCGTCTCCAATGGTGACGTGCCTTTCCTGCATCGCTTCGAGCAGGGCGGCCTGCGTTTTTGGTGGAGTTCGATTGATCTCATCGGCCAGGAGAAGGTTGGTGAAGAGAGGGCCGCGAACAAAGCGGAAGGAGCGCTTGCCGGTGCCCATGTCCTCCTCCAGCACATCCGTGCCGGTGATGTCCGCCGGCATGAGATCGGGGGTGAACTGCACCCGCCGGAAACCGAGTTCCAGGACCTCACTCAGGCTGCTGATGAGGAGCGTCTTGGCCAAGCCTGGAGCTCCAATGAGAAGGGCGTGACCGCGACAGAGGATAGCGAGGAGAAGCTGCTCGACGACCTCGTCTTGTCCCACGATGACCCGGCCGAGCTGATGGCGCATGTCCTGGAAGGCCTGATTGAGATCTTCCACGGCGTCGAGGTCTTCCCGGCCCATGGGGGTGGATTCCGAGTCGGCACTGGCGAACTGAAAGGAGGCATTGCCGAGGGAAAGCACATCGCCGTCGCTGAGGTTGGCAAACTCGATCGTCTCGTCGTTGAGGACCGTGGGATGGGAAGGATCCAGTGCGCGAAGACTCCAGTGCCCGTCGTGCACGGCGATCTCCGCGTGGGATTCGGCGATCTCCTCATCGCCCTCGAGACGGATGGCGCAGGATTCGCCTCGCCCAAGTGTCAGCCCTTCATCTGGAAGGAGAAACGCCTGTCCCTGAAGTGCCCCGGTCAGTACAGTCAGCTGTGGCATAGATGATGGACAAGGTGGCAGGGGCGGCGAGCCAGAACAAGGTTAAAGTTAAATATTTAACGCGAATTTTCACGTAGCCACCGAACGAATTGCTGTTTCCGCCACGCTTTGGCCGGAGCTGAGTTCGACCATCGTTGACGAGATATTCATCCAGGGAACGTACTCGAAGACAACCAATGGGGTGACTTACACGGTCAATGTGGTGCCCGAACCCAACGTGTAAATATTGGGCGCCTTGTGGCTTGTGTGGATGATGGCACGGAGGCGATCCTCAATTTAGAGGTGGCGCGAGAGCACGGCCTTGTGTTAGGGACCTCTTGCCTGGATTCCCTTTTCCTCGAAATAGGTGCGAGCGGCTGCCTCGTCGTCGGCTATCCAGCGATCGAGTAGCCTGGCCAGCGTGGCATCGCGGACCGTCTGGTCGCCGATCTCGAGTGCCCAATCGACAGCGGATGGAGGCTCTGTGGCGGCGACTTCGCCGGCGAAGGCCGCGAGCGCGGAATCCCGATCGCGCGATTCCGGCAGACGGCCTAACCAATCCGCAATGGCGTTGAAGTCGTTCTTGGTCCAGTGTGAGATGAGCTGTTCGATTCGCTGCGAGCGCTCGTTGTCGCTTCGGTCGGCGTACCATCCGAATCGCTGATCGTAACTCGCATCCTTGCTTTGAGCGGCAATCCAGAAATCGATCGCCGAGGCCGTTTCCAGGGAATCGACGATGGCCGACGACTCCGAAAACGGCAGCGATTCAGCCCATTGCTTTCCCAAGGCGTCCAGAGCCTGATCTCTGCCAAGTCCAGGACTGAGAGTCAGGATCGTCTGGGCAAGAGCCAGTCGCTTCTCGTTGGTTTCGATGAACGCATGGGCGTTACTGACAAAGTCGCGCATCTGTGCCTCGTCGTAACCGCGGACGTCGCTTGCATGGAAGGCCTCGGTATCGTAAACGGCCATGGCCGCCGTCAGAGTGGTCTGCGCGCTGCGAGAAGCGTGGTAGAGAGGCTCTTCTTCGAAGCGACCGAGTTTCTCTTGTTCGGCGAACCAAGTTTGAGCGGCATTGAGATCCCGGCGTACCCAGGCGCTCATGATGAGCGGGAGCGAGCGGCGGCACAATTCATGGCCGAGTTCACCGAAGTTGAGGTGAAGATCATCGGGCTTGGTGACCAGAAAACTGGCGGCAACGGAGGGGTCGGTCTCCGACAGTTGCTTCAGGCCGATGAGTAGCAGTTGCACGCGAAACTCTTTGTTTTCCGAATCGATTTTCTCTTGGTCGCTTGCTTCCCGATCAACGATCATGGGTAGCAGTTTCTCAATGACATCGGCGGGCAAGCCCGCGAATTCGTCGAGTAAATTCAGCGCGGTCCATTCATCACCTTGTTGTGACGCGATGGCTTCGCGGTACCACACTTCGTGGTTGAAGGTCGCCGTGATTTCGCCAGGGGGACGGCGAACAACATCGCTGTTAGCGTATTTCGCCGGATTGGAGAGTGCGTTTTCCGTTGCTTTCAGTTCCGAGAGTTCCCGGTGCTGCCAAATGCCGGCGCCGAGCGCGATGAGGCAGGAGATGAGAAGGAACGCTTTCATCGGCCTCATTCTACTGCTGGATGAGATCGTCACCGTGGATTCCTGCTTGGACGAGAGCGGCCGCGGCCGCGTCGGGATCCTGCTCAGACCATTGCCGAACGACTTCCTGCATGGCGGCTTCCTGGGAGGCACTGTCTGAGATCGCGGCGCTGAACTCGAAAAGAGCCTGATACGGTGGGCTTCCCTCGAGGGCCACACGGATAAACTCGCCTATCATTTCGGCGTCCGCCTCATTCCGCGATTGCAGATCTCGCATGACGGACAGCGCCCGATCCGCTGAACGCGAGGACAGAAGACGGCCCAGGAGTTCTCCCTGGGCGAGGCTGGCGAGACCCTCGGGAGCATGGTGCTCGAGGGCGTCGAGAAAGGCCTTGATCGATGACTGGGAAAACTGTTGAGAACTCTTGGTGATATTGGGAGGCTCGATCGCTCGCACGAGCAGGCGGACCTTGCGTTCGTCGCTGGCATCGAGCGACGTGATGAACTCGGCGGCTGCTGGTGAATATTCCAGATCGATGTCGAGCCCTTCCATCACCAGTGGGTGGAGTAGGCCTTGAAAGGCACGCTTGTAGTGTTCGTCATCCAGCGTCAGGGCCAGTCGGGCCAATGGTTCTCGATCAGCGGCTTGCTCGAGCCGGTAACCGACGCTGGCAATGGTCACCGTGGCTTCGGCGCTGGTTTGAGAGCCAATGATCTCAATCGCCTTGTCGCGATCGGAACGAAATAGTCCCGTGGCCAGGCCTGAGAGGACCCGGCTTCTGGTGCTCCTGTGAGAGGATTTTGCGATCGAGGGATCCTCAAAGGCACCGTTCATGTCCGTTTCATTGAACCACGCCAGAGCATCGGACGGCGCCTGCTGCGCCCAGCGATCGATGCCCTCTCGGATCCAGACAACGTATCCGGCTCGACGATTGCCCGAGAAATCCTGCATGAATTCGATGCCCAACCGGGCGGCCATCTCCGGCGATTTCTCGGCGAGTTCGCGGAGCAAATAGTCGCCGAGTTTTCCCACTCGAGCCCTGGGAGCATCGAGAGTGCGAACATCCGCCAAGAGCCGGCCAAGGGCTTGCGCGTCTTGGGCTTGAAGAACGCGTTGAACGCGGGCCAAGGCCCGGACGTCCTGCTCGGCGTTGTTGGCATCGGCGATCAGCTCGTCGAGATCGATCGGCGTGTTCGACACGTTGTTTCGTCGACGCGGGGGCGTTGTTCTGGAGATCGTCTGCGGGATCACACTCGTCCCGGCAGCGAGTGCGGGCTTGGCCCTCTCCTGAAAAAGAAGATCGTCCACTCGTCCTTGAGTTTTGGCAATGGCGACCCGCTGCCAGACGAGGGGCGCCGACAGCATGGTGAGCGTGGTTAGGATAATGGCGGTCTTGGATAGTTTCATGGTGAGGATGGTGTTGGCCACGATGACTTGTGAGGGGAGTGTCGATGTCCCGGCCAGGGCCTTGGTGGCCAGGGTGGTTCCCAGCCCCGAGGGCGCCGCTTTGGCGAACTGGCCAGCCATGCCGGCAGCGAGCGCCGTCGCCGGAATGGCAGCGCCATTTCCTTGGAGGAGGCGGGCCAGCTTTGCCATCGCGCGCACGCTGCGTTTCTGCACGGTGGCCGGTCTGGCATTGAGACGCGGTGCGATCTGCGGAAAAGTGAGGCCTTCGTAGTAGTGCCAGAGAAGGATTTGCCGATCGTTCTCGGACAGGCGCATCAGGGCTTGGTCAAGGAAGGGAAGGGCGGACTCCCAACGGGCCTGGATTTCGGATTCCCGTTCCGGCGTGTTGTGGTGCATGGCGTGTTGGGCGTAGCGGCTGATCTTTTCGCGATGGCGGCATTCCGTCCGGCAAAGACGCTTGGCTTCGAGCCAGGAACTTCGGTGAAGCCAGCCCGCCAAACCTCCGGCTCCGTCGAGCTTGGCGGCGCGTTTGGCGAAAATGGTGAACACAATTTGCGACGCCTCCTCGGCCAGGCCTCGATCGCCCGTCACCCGGTAGGCCGTGCCGAAGACGAGCCCGGCATGGCGTTCGACCAGCGTTCGGAACGCGGATTGATTGGCCGTCTCGGTGAAGGCTCGAAGAAGTTGGGAATCACTTTCCATCCATCGTCTTTGCAAGATACCTTCCGCAGACTCGGTTGGCGGACAGTTTTTTTCTGGCTAGTGACCGAGCATCTGTGTCCATGAATCGGCCGCAGATGGAGCCGTCCGTGCATTCCAATGCAGCTCTAGAAAAACGGATTTAAGATCTTAACAGGCGCCGCTTTGAAGTCACGCTCATTTCGAGTTACCACTGAAAGTCCATGCCTGATTGCGGTGGCCGCAATGATCCCGTCGAACGGTGATAGTTTGATTCCTTTGAGATCCAATTGCGCCTGCATTTGTCCCCATGTGTGGGCCACGGCGCGATTAAAGCTCAGGATGGAGCCAGCCATGGTCTGGCTGAGAGAGGTAAGCCATTGCTGGAATTGGTTGCGGCGCTTTCCCTGAGGCAGCCGTTCGATGCCTCGACGAATCTCGGCAATCGTAAGCGTGGAGATGAAGAGTTCAGATTCATTCTCTTCTAGCCATGCGACCACCTTCGCATCCGGGCGAGGCTTGAGCTTTTCCGAGAACACGTTGGTATCGACGAGGAAGCTCATTCGCCGAAGTTCAAAGGATCGGGAATGGTTTCTTGGTCTCTATCCGGAATCTCAAGTTTCCCTGGAGGGTTTAAGAGCACGGCAGCCAGCCCTTCGTTTCTCCGCTTGGGGAGTGGGCGTAGAACGATCTCACCATCGAGAAGGTAGACCTCGAAGTCATCTCCGGCCTCCAGATTCATCTGATCGCGAATCGACTTGGGAATGACAATTTGACCTTTCTGAGCGAGCACTGCTGTCATTGTAGGAAATTCCTACCAATCAGGGGATCTGTCAAGTTTGTGGGATGCGTCAAAGCGAGCGCCCACGAACTCTGCAGAAGACCCGTTTTTTCTTTTTAGCGGCCCAATTTCTGCCGCCACGAATCGGCCGACGATTGGTCGCGCCGGACCCATTGCCGATGCACCGCCGCGATCGCCCGCTCTCTGTAGTCTCCAGCGGGTAACTCGGAAACGAAGGCGCCGGCCGCCTCGGGATGATGTTTGGCCCACTGTCCGATGGCCAGACTGGCCATGTCTAACTGCCGCTCGGCGGGAAGTTTGAAGGCCCAATCCAAGGCCTTGGCGGGATCGGTATCCGGTAGGTGCCAAGCAACCTGCCAGAGGAAATTCTCCGGGATCTCCGGGTGGTCGATGGCATATTGCGCGGCCGCCTCGGCGTCTTTCTCCAGCCAAGCCTCGGCCAACTCTCCAAAGGCCCGATTGCGTGCGCCGTCGTCCGGGAGCGATTCCAGCCAACCGCGCGCCGAGTCGAGGTCGCGATCAAACCACATTCTTGAGATCGACTGGATGCTTCGGTCGCGGATGCCTCCGGGGTCGAGTGCGGCAACGTGGCGTGCTGTCGCCTCCAAATCGCTCCGCGCCGCGTTTTCAAAGAGCGTTTCAAAGGCGTCGACGCGCGAGGCACCCGTGAGGTTTTCGTCGACCCAGGCGAAGGCCCTATCAGTGTCCTCATTCACCAGGCGCTCCACATAACGCCGGACGACCTCGGACTTGTCCTGGCCCGGAGGGACGCGCTCGAGAAAGTTTCCAACGGCGTCCAGATCCTTCCAGTTGTCGAAGACGTCGATGAGCGAGCGATTTCGCGCGCGGTAGTTCGTCAGATCACTGGCCCAGGTGGCTGCGGCTTCCGGATCCTCCCGGACCCAGGCGATCCCGTAATCGGCCATGGCGTCACTCTGGGCGGCGCGGGGAAGGCGATCGATCAGGGCGAAGGCTCTGTCAGGATTCTTCGCCAGACCATGCAGGCTAAAATCGAGGTTCAGTGAAAGGTGCGACAGACCGGGCTGGGCGAGAAGCTCGAGAGCGCGTTCGGGATCGCTCGCCCAGATGCGTGCCAGGGCCGCGTCCGCGGCCTGGCTGAGGGCTCTATTGTCAAAGAGCTCGCCTTGGCGGGTGTGGAGTTGGGCGAAAGCGAGTAGGGCCGCCTCGGGTTCACTTTCGGCCCAGACGGTGAGAACGGCATCCCAGTGGCTGCCAAGGCTCGCTGTGAATTGGAAAGCTGCTGACGGATCGAGTTTGGCCCATTGAATCAGGAGGCGTTCGATCTCGTGATAATCGCGGCACGACTGCAGCACCCGGCGGACCGCCGCTATATCTCCAGACGCGATGGCCAACCATTGCGCGCGCTTGCGCAGGTAGTCCGGGCCGGCGTTGGGTATGGTGTTAGCCGGCCTCGATTTCTTTTCGTCTGGAATACTGATCCCGACTGTCGATTCCGCGGAATCCATTCCAGCCGTCCGCTTCCACTCGGGAAAGGCGATCGATGATAGACCAAAGCCGGCTGCCGTTCCCACGGCGAGGCAGGCGACATGAATCGAGATGTTTTTTGTTAGGGCGTTCACCGTTCGGGTCCGTCGTTCTTCAGTTCCTTGAACAAGAGCGCCCTCTCGTCCGGGCTCAGCTCTGATCTCTCGATGGCTTCTCGTGCCACGGTTGCGGGCTCGCGCTGGATCCAGTACTTCACCGCCTCACTGGCATGACGTATCCTTGCCTCCTCGCTCTCGATGGTGAGGGCCCAGTCGAAGGCCGATTCCGGGTCGTCCTCGACGACAGTCGAAATCAGAAGTTCGGCGGCGGCGTCTCTCCCGGCACCGAGCGGCTGCCGGGCCAGCCATTCCGAGGCCGCGTAGGGGTCCTGTCTCACCCAACTTCTCACAATTCCCGTCTGGACCCGGGCTTTGGTTGGGGCATCGAGTTCCTCGGCCCATCGAAGCGCCTCTTCCGGGGACGATTGCTCGGCGTAGGCAACTCCAAGACGGTAGCCCTGGTGCTGACGCACTTCGGTATCGGTGATTTCCTGAAACGCTGCCGTTGCTCTCCTGGGATCCGTGTCCTGCAGGTGTTCCACCACTTGCCCTAGCACATTGCTGCGATCCGCGTCCTCGAGAATCTTGCTGTCTTCGATCGTTTGCACGGGGTCATAGCCGGCCAGACCTTCGAACAATGACAGGCGATGGGCGTCGGCCGTGGCCTCTGGCAGTGTTTCCAGATAGTCATGAGCCCCTTTGCCGTCGCGCATGGCCCACGCGCGAATCAGCGCGGGCAGGGGGTTGTTCTGGAGATCGTTTGCGGCCAACGCCGTCTCGATCCATGCGGCTGCCTTGGCGAAGTCCCGATCATACCACTCCTGTTCGATTGCCTTGATCACTAACTGATCTCTCTGCGGCGAATTCTCCATCGCATCGAACATGGCGAGGACATCGGCATCGTTTCTCATGTCGCGGATGAGTTGCAGCGTGCTTTCCACCATTTGTCTTGCGGGCAACTGTTTGTCCAAGAGCCGGACGGCAGCCGCCGGATCGTGTTGGGCGAGTGCTCCTGCGATTTCCGCGGAGAATCCCGGAACCTTGGCCAATTGGTCGCCGGCGGTCTCTGGGTCTGTCCTGACCCACTGGAGAAGCACGGCTTTCATCGCCTGGGCGCGCGCCGAGGGCATGGCCAGCTCCTCGGCCCATTTCATGGCCGTGGCCGGATCGGATCTGGCCCACACTCCCGCGATCCAGGGATAGATTCTTGCGCGCTCGTCCTCGCTGAAGGCAGCCGCGATCCGGGCCGCCTTGATCGGGTCGCGCTCTGCTAGGGTGAGGATGGCGTCGCGGCGCTGGTGCTTCTGGTGATCCTCGGGCAAGGTGTGCATGATCCCGAGAAAGGCTTCCGGATCCGTTTCACGCCAAGACGTCAGCACCTCATCGACGGCGATGTAGCGCCTTCTCTCGTCAGTGATCGATCGTGCTGCTGCGAGTGCCTCGTTCCGATTCCTGGATCCCCACTGGGCGAACACCAGTCGCAACGCCTGCCGGGAATCTTCAGGATGAGCAAGGGCGGCCGCCGCTGCGGCTGTCGGATCGATCTCGGCCCAGCGCGTCCAGAGCAGTTCGAGAAGCAAGGCATCCTTCGTGGGATCCGCCTCGGCGGAGATTGCCTCCAAGAGATCGGGAAAATGCGGTGCGGTCGCCGAATCGATCCGGCGGATGATATCCGGGATCTCGATAGCGGGAGGATCGTTCGTTCTTTCCAGCGGCAGGCTCCATACGGGTCCTGCCCAGGAAATGGCACGCTCGGTGACGGCACCGAACTCCGACCAAGCGAGAGCGAAACCGGCGAGCAGACCGGCGGCAAAAGTGATGAGGTGGAACGAATGCATCGCGCTCTCTTGATGACGCTCGAGGGGCGGATTTCTTAGAATACCTTCCGCCGGGCTCAAGATCGGACGCCATGGTTCTTCAAGTTACGGGCCAAGCACGCGGTGCCTGCCTATTTCGGGGAAGATGGCATCCGTCCGTAGGTGAGCGCTCTCCAGAGCCATTCGCAGGGACCCATCCGGAATCGTGCCAGCCATCGGGGTGACCACCAGAGTTGTAGCAGCCAGATCCCGGCGACGACCAGTGGCTGCTGCCAGCGTGGCATGGCGCCGAAGAGTCCGAGACCGTTGAAAAGAAGCGTACAAAGGAGACTCTGGATCAGGTAATTTGTCAGGGCCATGCGCCCGACCGCCGCGAGACGAACCTGAACTGCCGGTAGGATGTGGTTGCGCACGGCGAGCGATACCAGTGCGATGTAGCCGAGCGCCGTCGCCACGCTTCCCCAATAGTTCGGAAGGCCGCCGATAAACATGGAGTATTCCAGGGACCACTGGGCCCTGAAATTGAGCACGATCCCCAAAATGGTTAGGCCGAATCCTAGCGGAAGCGTGATGGCCGCCGTTTTCGCATACCACGCGTTTTCTCGCCGGCCAGTCAGCACTCCCGTCTTGTAGAGCGCCATGCCGAGCAACATCATGGCACTGACCCGCCAAACGAAGAACATGACGAAGACCACGGTCTGCAGCGTGGCGGTGACGGGCGCCCGGGTCGCGATCTGCTGGGCGATGGATCCTCGCATGCCCTGGACCACGTGATCGAGCTGCTCCGCGCTCGGCGCCCAGTCCGCGGCCAATCCTGCCAGGTCTTGCTTTGTCATGGCGCTCATGGAGGCGCTCACGAGCAGATTCAAGATCGTGGGAACGCCCAACAGGAGGCCGGCGGTGACGATGAGTGTTCGCGGCGAGCGGCGGCGCATGAGGAAGACCCACAGGGCGCAAACCGCGTAGATGGCCAGGATATCGCCGTAGAACAGCAGATAGCCGTGGGCGATGCCGAGCAGGAGGAGAATGAGCGTGCGTCGATAGTAGAGTTTGGCCGTGCGGCCGGTTCGCTTGGTGGCTCGGTCCGTGAAGAGACAGATGCCCGCACCGAACAAGAGGGAGAAGATGCTCATGAACTTCTGATCGGCGAAAACGTAAGTCATGACCCAGACGACGCCATTGAGATGCTCCAGCGATCCGAAGGCGGCCGGATTGGAATAGGCCGCGCTGGGCATGGCGAACGCCTGGATGTTGACGATGAGAATGCCGAGCAACGCGAAACCACGCAGCACATCGAGACCAACGATGCGTTCCTTCTCCACCACGGGCCGGGCTTTGATCGATGGCGTCATTGTCAGAATTGGCAGAGGCCGGCTTTGGCGTAGCGCTTCAATCCCTGTTCGGCGTGCAGACGCAGCTTGCGGTCGCCTTCTTCCTCCAACACTTGCCTGAATACAGGCGTCACCCGCGGGTCGGGCTCGCAGTGATGGGAGAGCATGGCGACCGCTTGGCGCCGGACTTTGATACTCTCGTCCTCGGCGATCCGTTGGAGGAGTAGGGGAATGGCGTCGATGGGGCTGGAACCGTCCTTACATTGTTTGCACGAGAGCGAATGCACGGCCCAGACGCGGACTTGGCTCTTGGAATCGTTCAGCAGTGGCAAGAGAGCCTGAAAGGTTTCGGCATCGGCGAAGTTGTCGGCCACCACCGCGCACCAGCGTCGGATCTGCCAGTTGGGGTTCTGGAGACCCCGGCGCACTTCGGGGAGTGCGGCCGCACCGAGATCGCAGAGGGCGAGGAAGGCCGCCATTCGATGCTCGCCGTTGGCAAATTCGGCCACCAGTTCCGCGGGCGAGGCTCCCGGTCGAAAGGGTTGGGCTTCCTTGATCATGTTCCGAATCTTGTCGGCATGGACCCCCTTCAAGTCGGGAGCGGGGACTTGTGGGCGTTGTGGGTCTTCATGGGTGGTCATTTCTTTGCTAGTTATAGTTATTGAACTGGTGACGCGTATGGAAGAAGGGGCTGCCTGGTCGAGCCCTGAGTTCAGGCCTGCTGGGGCAAGACGGAATCCGCGGACTTCAAACCAGTGCGAGAGCCTTTTGAGCGCGCGTTTGGCCCTGACGCGGCTCGCACCTTCGGTCGCTCCCTGCATCTCACCGATCTCACGGTAGGTGCGCCCCTCAACGTAGTGCCAATGCAAGAGCTGGCAGTCGGATTCTGTGAGGGTGAGCAAGGCCGAATCGAGCCATTCGCCGGCCTCGTCCCAGACACTCCGGCCGGCGTCCCCGGCTTCGA
>JANQJH010000399.1 GCA_028281705.1 Verrucomicrobiales bacterium | reverse complement strand
CGATGCACGATGCCCCGGCGAAGGCGTGCATCATGCTCTTCATGGAGGGCGGGCCGGGGCAGATGGACACCTTTGACCCCAAGCCCAAACTCACGGAATTGCACAAGACGGAATCCAAGCTGACGGCGGGATTGGAAACGGGCTTCAAGTTTTTTGTCGGCAGTCCGTTCGGCACTCGCAAAGTCGGGCAGTCCGGACTCGACATGAGTGATCAATGGGTGCACATGGCGGATCCGGAGGTGGCCGATGAACTGTGCAACTACCGGGGTTGTCAGGCGGAGTCCTTGAATCACCCGGAGGCCCTCTTTCACATGAACACGGGCAGCCGACTGGGTGGGGATCCGGCGCTTGGAGCCTGGGCCACGTATGGCCTGGGTTCAGAAAACCAGAACCTGCCCGGCTACGTCGTCATGACCGAGCTTGCCATGCCGCAGGGAGGATCGCGCAACTGGAGCAACGGCTTCTTGCCGGCGCACTACCAAGGGACGCGGCTGCGGTCCACGGGCTCGCCCATTCTCGATCTCGAGGCCCAGGAATACAAGAGTCGCGACCACTTGCGGCGCACTTTGGACGGTCTCGCCTTCCTCAATGAGAAGCACGCCGCCAAGCACGCGGGAGACAGTGCGCTGGCGGCACGGATGGAGAACTACGAGCTGGCCTACCGGATGCAAACGGAAGTGCCGGGAGTCATCGATATCGAGGGCGAAACGGAGGCCACTCGGGAAATGTATGGCTTGAACGCGACGGAAACGGCGGCTTTTGGCCGGCAGTGTTTGATGGCGCGGCGGCTGGTGGAGAAGGGGGTGCGTTTCGTGCAGATCTTCAGTGGCGGGTGGGATAGCCACGATTATTTGGAGCGAGGGCACTCCTCACGGATTCGCAGTGTGGACAAGCCGATGGCGGCCCTGATCAAGGATCTCAAACGGCGTGGCATGCTGGATGATACCCTGGTCGTGTGGACGGGCGAGTTTGGTCGCACGCCGGACAACAACAAGCGGGGCGGGGTCTATTCCCTGGGGCGCGGGCATAACATCGATGCCATGACCATGCTATTTGCCGGGGGCGGCGTGAAACCGGGAACCATTGTGGGCGCGACGGACGAACTGGGAGCGCAGGCGGTGGATGTCGTGCACCCCATTCGCGATGTGCATGTGACCATGATGCACCTCTTGGGATTGGATGACAATAAGCTGACGTATTTTCACGCGGGGCGTTACAAGCAGCTGAGTCAGTTTGGGGGGAAGGTGATTACGGAGTTGGTTGGGTAGGAAAAGCGGTGGGGCTTCTTGGGAGGGAAGCTGGGTGTTCGTTTGTCGGGAGGTTTCGTAGGAGAAGCGGTGACGCTTCTTGGGGGGTAAGCTGGTTTTGGAGTTTAAGTTGAGGTTTAAGTGTAAGTTTAAGTTTTTTGGGGGGAGAGCCAGGGAGTAGGGATTTCCGGAGGCATGCCGCCGAAGGGTTGGTAGGCGGGAAGCTGGATGAGGCCGATGCTGTGTGATTGCGAGGCGATGAAGAAGAGGGCGTCGGCACAGTCCGCTGTCTGGATCATGGTCTGACGATGTTCCTTTGAGGGTTGGATTGGGCGTTTGTCCACGATGGGGGTGTTGGCTTCGCCGGGGGCGTATTCCGAGAGGACGATACCATGGGCGCTGAGTTGGGCGCGGGCGGTGAAGAGGAGGCCGTGTACGGCCCACTTGCTCGCGGTGTAGGGAACACCGGCATAGGAATCGAAACCGTGTCCCGCGGTGGAGGAGACGACGACGATACGGCCGCCACCGTTGGCCGCCATGGGCTTGGAGACGGCCTGAATCATGTTGACCACGCCGAGCACATTGACGTCGAGCATGGTCTTCCAGGTGGCCTCACTGGCGATCTTGGCCGGGTCGCGGTTGGCCATGAACCGGTCCGCGGTGTTGATTCCCGCCGTATGGACGAGGGCATGCGGGGGGCCGTCTTGGAGGATGCGCGCGAGGGCTTTGTCCACGCTCTCCGAGTCGGCGACGTCACACACTAGCGGAGTGATGTTATCTGAGAGCCTTGCCGTGGCTTCCAGGGCTTCCAAGGTTCGACCCAAGACATAGGTTTTGGCGCCGGCTTCGGCAAAACGTTTGGCCGCGGCTTGCCCCATGCCTCCGGCGCCGCCAGTGACGATGACTGATTGATCACTCCAATCGCTCTTCATGCGAATGATGTCTATCCTCGTTGGTTTCAGGGTGTTCCCGCCGGTGGCCGCCTCAAGATGGCCCGCTCGGTCTTAGAGAAACGGGGGGATTCTCTTACAATTCGGCGATCTTGAGATTGCGGAAGTCGATGGCCATGTCGCGATTGCCATGGAGCTGGATACCGAGAGGGCCTTTTTCGATAGCGGATTCAGAAGTGTATTTCATCACACTTTTCCCATTGAGCCAAGTCTCGTAGGTCTTGCCGACGACGCGAATCTTGAGGTGGTTCCAGTCGTCCTTCTTCAAGTAAGTGACCGCTTTCTCGTTGCGGAAGGGATAGCCCTTGCCGGGGATGTAAGCCAGGGCGGTCATGTCGACTTTGAGGGAGCCGGAGATGCCGATCTGGATTTGTTCTTTGCTATTCTTGATGTAGAAGCCGGAGTCCACTGTACCCTCACCGAACTTGAATTCACATTCGAGGACAAAATCGGTGTATTCTTTTTCAGTCCAAAGGGCGCTGCCTTTCTTCTTGGGGCCGCTCTTGATGTGAAGGACGCCATCCTTAGCACTGTACCAGATGTTGTTCTCCGGCGCCTTCCAGCCGCTGAGATCCTTGCCATTGAAGATCGACTTGAGTTCGGGTTCCTTCGCTTGAGCGGTGATGGCGGCGGTGGCGGCGAGAAGAACGAGGAATTGAATACGGGGCGGTGTGATCATGAGATTGAGCAGGGATCTTGGGGGCTCTGGGGTGTCGAGGAAAGCTCTTTCTCGTGTCCATGGCCATCTCGCTGGAGATGGGAACATCGTCTCCGCGCTCGCGGTGCTGCTCCTCATCCGGGCGGTGAACGGGATCATTGAGGATTTGCGATCGTGGGCGGGGTGGTCGGTGTAGAGCTTGCGTTGAGTTCGGACCGAAGCCGAGCGCGAAGAACTAGAATGGAGTTGCCTTACTATAGTTTTGTAGAGTAAGGTGTCGTATGGTGGCCGCCACGATCCGACTGACCTCCAAGCGCCAGGCGACGTTTCCCAAAGAGCTTTGCGAAGCGTTGGAATTGAAGCCGGGCGATGCTCTCGAACTCTCGCCCAGGATCGAAGGGGGAGAACGGGTTTGGATTCTGCGGAGAAAGGATCGACCCGATCGTCCGTGGCTCGGGCGATTGAAGCATTATGCGGAGTCCGTTGATGATCACTCCATGTCGGCCATTCGCGAGAGTATTGAGAAGGGGCGGAGCCCGCGCACCACGCAGTGATCGGTCTTGATACATCGGTGGTTGTCAGACTCCTGGTAGGGGAACCGGCCGATCTGGCTGTCCGTGCTCAACAGCTCCTCGACGAATTGTTCGAGGTGGGGCGTAAGGCGGTGGTTTCCGATCTCGTGGTGAGCGAGACCTACGATGCATTGCATTATCACTACCACGTTCCGAAGAAGGAAGCCTTGGTGGCCATCAGAGAGTTTCTCGAGTCGAGTGAAATCGAGGGAGATGGCGCGGCGCTTTCCATCTTGCAGACTCCGAGACGTTCTTCCAAACCGGGATTTGTCGATCGGCTGATCCACCAGGGCTATCTTCACTCCGCGGGTGAGATGGCGACCTTTGAGAAGAGCGCTGCGAGGCTTGAGCGGACAAGGGTCTTGTAATTTCGCGGCCCATTTCGTCCGGCTTAAGTGCCTTTTTAAGCTTGTCCTTCGTCATGAATGCGAGATGATTCAGAAATGAGAGTCATTATCGCAATTCTTGTCATTCTCTCGATCGTTCGGATTGATTCGAATGCTGAGAGCCAGTCTCGCTACCATACGATCTTTTGGAAGAACAAGCGGGGTGACGTCGTGTACGAGGGGCGCTATCGGGTGGATTTTAAGGGACGGATGCCCGTGCTGACGCTGGTGGAGAGTTACCGGCACGGTCCTTTTGCCTATCGGTGCATGGCGCCGGAGAGGATCGACCACGGGAACGGGATCTTCATTCGCAACTACTTGCCACGGCCAACGGTCTGTCGCGTTCCTGCGGGATTCAAGGTCTGCTTGCAACCGGCTTTTGTTAGGCACGGCCCCATTCCCGTACTTCCCTATCTCTACCTTGGGGCGATGTCGGGTCACTGTCTCACGGCTCATCCCGAGCTAGAGAAAGCGCCCGTTCTTTATCGCCCCGCCCCCCTGATTCCCACGGGGCGCTGATCGACGGAGTTCTGTCAGCGGAGCTGAGCCGTTGATGAAGACGGGAGTCGTGGTAAGATCGGAGGTCCATGACGATGACGTTGAGCGAAAAACAAGAGCAGTGGATTGAAGACTATCAGTTGATCGAAGATCCGCAGGAGCGCTTGAGCGTCATTGTAGATCAGGCGAAGTCGGTGGCTTCCTTGGAGGAGTCAATGTGCACGGATGAACGCCGCGTCGCTGGCTGTGTCTCCGCGGTGTGGATTCATGGAGAGCTTGAGGGGGGACTCTGTCAGTTTCGTTTGGCGGCGGACTCCGCCATGGTGCGCGGTCTGGTGGGATTGCTCTGTCGCTTCTATTCGGGACACGATCCCGAAGACGTGGTGAAGACGGAACCCGCCATTCTCGAGGCGCTGCAGTTATCTCGGCAGGTGTCCCCGACGCGGATGAACGGCCTGGCCTCGGTCCGCCGTGTGATTCGGGGCATCGCGCGTGGGCTTCTCCCGGAATGATCGACGCCCACTTGCATTTGCAGGATGAACAGCTGGTGGGAGATGCCGACGCTCTCATTGAAACCTGTCGCGGTGTGGGGATTCGGCGGCAATTGGTCAACGGTACGCGGCCGGATGATTGGCCGGCGTGCGCTGCTCTAGCGGAAAGCCATCCGGATCAGATTCAAGCCTGTTTCGGCTTGCATCCCTGGTATGTCAATGAAGCGCCGGAGGGGTGGGTGGATTTTCTGGAGGAATTTCTCGGGCACGGCGGCACGGCTGGGGTGGGGGAGATCGGTCTGGACAAATGGGTGCGCGGCCACGACTTGCCGAGGCAGCGAGAAGCCTTGGTCCTGCAACTGGGGTTGGCCGTCGTCCATGGGCTGCCCGTGACCATTCACTGTCTGCGCGCCTGGGGAACCTTGTTGGAAGTGCTCCAGGGCGAGACGCTGCCTGACTGTGGCTTTCTGCTGCACTCTTACGGTGGACCGGCGGAGATGGTTGATTCGTTTGTCGCTCTCGGCGGCTATTTTTCGGTGTCGGGAGCGTTCTTCCATGAGCGGAAGAGGGGGCAGTTGGAGACGTTCGTCCACCGGGTGCCGTCCCACCGGCTCTTGGTGGAGACGGATGCCCCGGATATGGGTTTGCCTGCGGGGATGGAACGATTCGGTGAGCCACCGGTCAATCATCCGGCCAATGCAGTCGTGATCTATGAACGATTGGCTTCGATGTTAGGTGAAACGAAGACGGTGGTCATCGACCGCGTGCAGGCGAACTTCGAGAGGCTTTTTGGCGGGACCTCGTAGATGGGCAGGAGCGAAAAAGTTGAAGTGAACTTGGAGTGGCGGCTGGAGAGGGCGCGGCTATACTGGCGGCGCAATGATGATTCACAGTGTCTATTTTTGGCTGAAGGAGGAGGCGCAGGGCAAGCGCGAAGAGTTTGAAGCTGCCCTGCGGGAGCTGGTGAAGATTTCCGAGATCAAGGAAGCGCGATTCGGCCGGCCGGCGTCCACCGCTGAGCGGCCGGTGACGGATCATTCCTTCGACTACAGCCTGATCCTAACTTTTGCCTCTCAGGCTGACCATGATGTTTACCAGGATCATCCCGATCACCATGTCTTCGTCAATCAATGCAAGGATCTCTGGGCGAAGGTCGTGGTCTACGATTCGGAGATCTTGAGTTGAATGCTCCGGAAAGAGCCGGACTGGGACTCCGTCAGACAGGCGGGGCGAGAAAGGTGGCACGGAAGAGGGTAACCAGGCCGGTGATGACGAGGGCGATGAGGGCGATGACTCCCAGGATGAAGATGAAGAGGGGCCAGAGACTGGGTTTGACCTGGGGATATTCTTTATTTCCCGAATGCCGTTCAAGGAGGGCGTGATTTTGGGCGTTGGATTTGAACCAGACTGAGAAGAGATCGCCGAGAAAGGGGATGGCGCCAATGGCCGCGTTGAGCGCAATGTTTGCGCCCATGCGGATGACGACGGCTCGGGGAAGCCGGCGACGAAGGGCTTCGAAGAGAATGGTGGTGCCGAGGGTGGCGGTGACGGCGTCCCCGATGGCGGGAAAAAAGAACCCGATGATGGGATCGAGGCCGATCTGAATCTTGGTCTTGGGAATGGTGATGCACTCGTCTAACAGTCGAGCCATGGCACCGGGAAGGGCCTTCTTGACGGCGGCGGCGGCGGGACTGGAGTCGGAAACAGCTGTGGGTTCCGTCTGGTCTTCCCGGTGCTTCTCGGGAGGCAAGACCTCATCGACATCCACGGGCTCCGCGTTGTCAGGATGAGGCATGGTAGGGAAAGCGCTAGGAGAATCGGCAGGTGCTCGATCAGCCCGCCGTCGATGCCTTGATTTCGAGTAGCATCTGCGCGTTGTTGGGGAAGCGCTCGACGAAGCTGAGGAGGCGTTCGATCGCTTCGATGGGCTTGTGTCCCGAGAGTCCCCGGCGGATGACGAAGATCTTCTCAATTTGATGTGGGGGCAAGAGCAGCTCCTCGCGGCGGGTGCCGGATTTGAAGATATTGACTGCGGGATAGATGTAGTTCTGCGCGATCGTTTTATCTAGCACAAGCTCCATGTTGCCCGTGCCTTTGAACTCCTGGAAAATGGCTTCATCCATCATCGTCCCGGTCTCGATGAGAGCGGTGGCGAGGATAGTTAGGGAACCGGCTTCCCGTGTGTTGCGAGCGGCGGCAAAGAGCCTGCGGGGAATTTCCAAGGCCCGGTTGCTCAGGCCGCCCTTGTTGAGCCCGCCTTTCCCTTTGTTCGCGCGGTTGAAGGCGCGGGCGAGGCGGGTGATGGAGTCGAGGAGGATGAAGACGTGTTCACCGGCTTCGACCATGCGTTTGGCGCGTTCGATCGTCAGTTGAGCGACACGCATGTGGGTTCGCGTGTCATTGTCATTGCTGC
>JANQJH010000396.1 GCA_028281705.1 Verrucomicrobiales bacterium | reverse complement strand
AAAAAAAGATTCCTCAGACGGTCTTGGCGTCTTGGCGTGAGGTCCTAACGATTGGAGGGCTAATCATCTAGGCCATTAACGACGCGATGAATGCCGTTTTTGATCAATGCTTCACCGAAATTGATGAGGAGCCCGAGGCGCATGTCGGCCAGACGGAGGTAGGTGAGGAGCTGTTTTTTGTGTACGGGATGAAGCTCTTCAATGGACTTCAGTTCCACGATGAGACGTTTATTGACCATGAGGTCAGCGCGAAAGCTCTCGTCGAATGCGATCGCCTGGTAGATGATGGAGATCGGAACTTGTCTTTCAACGTCCAGACCGCGTTGGCCTAATTCGTGGGCGAGTATGGCCTCGTATACGGACTCGAGGAGGCCAGGGCCCAGTCTTTGATGGAGATGGAATGCGGTGTCGACCACGATTCTTGCGATTTGGTTTTCAGTTGGGTCGTCGCGGTTCATCCATGCATCCTTGGCTTTGGTTAGCAATCACGGTAACTGATCGAGAGATCACACGAAGCCGCAACTGCTCTGATTGACGAGATGTGATGGTTAATTGCCGCGAGACGTCGTAGGGGGTATAGGCGATATCAGCTGGCCGAATGCGAGGAAGGGGCCTCACGCAAAGGCGCCAAGACGCCAATAAAGAGATGAATTTCAGATTGGACATGATCGGGACGGGCGAACCGAGCCGGGAACGGCCTTCAGGAATGAACCGCCTCAATCTCTCTTTTCTTTTCTTGTGCCTTGGCGGCTTTGCGTGAGACCAAACCGCGGAAGCTGGGCATGGACTTAGTTAGTGGAGTTCTCGGGGGAGGTCGTCGACGAGGTTTTTGATTTCGTCGGCTTTTTCGCGCTTGGTGATGAGGAGGGCGTCTTTGGTTTGGACGACGATGAGGTCGTCGACGCCTAACAAGGCGATGCGAGAGGGTTCTTTGGAATAGACGATGTTGTTGGCGGAGTCTCTCTGGGAGAGATGACTGTTGGTGCGGTTGCCGTCCTCGTCTTGAGGGAGATACTTGGCGACGGAGATCCAACTGCCGACGTCGTCCCAATCGAAGGTGGCTTCGAGATTGAGGACGCGATCGGCCTTTTCCATGAGGGCGAAATCGATGGAGATCTTGGGCAGGGTGGCGAAGTGCTGCTCGAGGAGGGCGGTGAGGTCCGGGGGAGAGGTGGCGGCGACTTGGTCGATGAAGGCGGCGAGGTCGGGAACGTGTTTTTCCAGTTCGCCGCAGACGGTGTCGACGGACCAGATGAACATGCCGCCGTTCCAGCTGAAGCCGCCTTGATCGAGGAATTGTTGGGCGAGTTCGGGGGCGGGCTTCTCTCGGAACCGTTCCACTTCATAGATTGGCATGCTCGTTTTCACGCCGGGGAGTTCCGCTTCGCCGCGGCGCTCGATGTAGCCGTAACTCGGGCAAGGCCAGGTGGGCTTGATACCCACGGTGACCAGAGCCGCGGCATTAGCCGCGGCGGCGACGGCGTTGCGCATCACCTCTTGGTAGCTGGTGATGTCCTGGATCAGGTGATCCGCCGGGAGAACGATCATCACGCCGCGCGGGTTGCGTCGCTTGACCCAACCAACGGCGAGGGCGATGGCGGGAGCGGTGTCGCGTTTGGCGGGTTCGGCGACGATGTTCTCCGGGGGGAGATCATGTTGCAGCAAGCGGCGAACGCCCTCTTCCTGGTCCACGTTGGTGAGGACGAGGATGTTCTCTTTGGGCACGAGTCCATCGAGCCGGGCGATGGTTTTCTCCAGGAGCGTCTCGTCGTCGAAGAGATCGAGCAGTTGCTTGGGGCGGGCATTTCGGCTGACGGGCCAGAAACGGGTCCCGCTGCCACCTGCGAGAATGAGTGCGAAGGGAGCTTCTTCAGTAGTTGGATTCACGCTCTCTAGTCCATCCGAAGAGACGAGATCTCAAGAGGATTTGGAATGGGAGAACGTGGGCCGCTCGATGCGGGGCAGGAGGCGGCCGATTTCGGCGCTGGTGACGCCGTCGATGCCGTTCCGATAGACCGGGCCGAAGAACGTGGATCCGTTGGAGGTCCGAACCACGATCTGGAGGACGGAGAGATTGAAGAGGTGGCCGGTGTTGCGCACGGTGACGTAGCGGAGATCATCCAGAGGAAAAGTGCGTTTGACCCGTCCGCTGGCCGCGTGGGCCACGGCGAGTTCGTTGTCTCTGAGGATGACTTGGTAGCTGCTGGGCCGGTGGATGAAGGCGAGGAAAAGCGAGGCGAGAAAGAGGGACAGGATCATCGTATGGAAGGCGGCCGAGGGGGCCTGATCCTGGATGTAGGATCCAAGCCAGAAGACGACTCCGATGGCGGCAAACACGGCCATCCAGCGCCACCAGTAGCAGATGGCGTCCGAGTTGACCTCGACTGTTTTCGTCATGATCACCGAAATACAGAAGACGGGGAGGGAGTGCAAGCGATGTTCTTTCGAAGCGGTGGGCGGCGACCGCTCAGGCTCCGGGTTTTTGTTGCGAATCAGGTCGATTTCCGAGGAGTAGGAGAGACGGGTCTTGTGCGGTTCCACCGGCGCATGGCAGGCTTGTCCTTGCAATTCTAGATACTCACACAAACTCACGACCGTTTATGAAAACGCACCGAACTCTCATTGCTGTGGTCGCTCTGGTGACCATCTCACTCGCGAATGCCTTCTCTGCCGATTGGACCGAGGGCATGAGTGAGGGTAAACCATCGTTCAAGACCATGGGCCCCTTGGCCTTCGGGCCCGATGGCATCCTTTTTGTGGGCGATTCCAAATCGGCCACGGTGACGGCGATTGCCACGGGGGACACGAAGAAGGCGGCCGCGGCCAAGCCACTGAAGGTGGAGGGCATCGATGTGAAGATCGCCGGTCTGGTGGGTGCGAGCGCCGATCAGCTCATCATTGACGATCTCGCGGTGAATCCCATTTCCCGGAATGCCTACCTCGCCGTCTCACGCGGCCGCGGGGCTGATGCCATTCCCGTGCTGGTTCGTGTGGGAAGCGACGGAACGCCCTCCCTGGTGGATCTGGCCACGGTGAAATTTGCCGTGGCGCTGTTGCCCGACGCACCGGAGGACAAGGAGTCCGGTCAAGGGCGTCGCCGAAGGAATCCGCGGATGGAGGCGATCACCGATCTGGCGTTCTTCCAGGACCGCGTCTTGATTGCCGGGCTCTCGAACGAAGAGTTTGCCTCGACGTTCCGGGCGATTCCCTTTCCCTTCAAGAAGATCGAGGGTGGCACTTCCGTGGAAATCTTCCACGGGGCCCATGGCCGGTTCGAGACGAGATCGCCGGTGCGCACCTTCGTCCCGTTTAACATTGGCAACGAGCCCCATCTCTTGGCGGCCTATACTTGTACTCCGTTGGTGCAATTTCCGGTGAAGCAGTTGGAGCCCGGGGCCAAGATCAAAGGCAAGACCATTGCCGAGCTCGGCAATCGCAATCGTCCTCTGGACATGATCGTTTATAAGAAGGGCGGCAAGGACTATCTCCTGTTGGCCAACAGCTCGCGCGGGATCATGAAGATCGACACCGCGGGAATCGAAGGGGCTGAGAGCATCGAGTCCAAAGTGGATGGCAAGAAGGGCGTGACCTATGACACCATCGAGGCCTGGACCGGGGTCAAGCAATTGGATTCGTTTGGTGAAGGGCATGCCCTGGTGCTGCGGGATGCCGATGACGAGGCCAAGAACCTGGAGTCATTGGCATTACCGTGAATTCATTTGTGTTCGCGATCCGCCGCTCGCTCTGTTGGGGGTGGCGGATCGCGATCTTCACGTTTGCGGTCGAGGCCGGGGCCGCTGCTGAGGTCACGATCGACTGGAAGAAGCCTCAAGGGCAGGAGAGCAAAGCGATCGTCGAAGTGCACGGCCTCTCGGCCGAGGAGCTGGCTCGCCTCGATGACCCGGCGCGCACCGTGGATGCCTGGCAGGCCCTTTTGGCGGTACGGGTGGATCAAGCGGATGTGAGATCCGCGGCGATTACGCCTCCGATGGTGGGAGTGTATACGGTCGAGGACCGCGTGCTGACATTCACGCCGGCGTTTCCCTTGCAGCCGGGACTGAGCTATCGCGCGGTTTACCGGAACCCGGCGGCGCGGGATGCGAAACCCCTGGTGGCCCGCCACACCGTGCGGAAAAAGGCGGCTGTCCCCATTACGCGGGTCACCGAGGTGTATCCGACTTCGGAGCGTCTCCCAGAGAACCTGCTGAAGTTTTACGTCCATTTCTCGGCGCCCATGAGTCGTGGGCAGATCTATGAGCACATCCATCTCTTTGATCCCAAGGGGGCCGAGGTGGATATCCCGTTCCTCGAGATCGATGAGGAACTCTGGGATCCGGCGATGAGGCGGGTGACGCTGTTCATCGATCCCGGTCGAATCAAGCGTGGTGTTCGACCGTTGGAAGAGGTGGGGCCGGCGCTGGAGGCCGGCAAGGACTACCGGCTGGTGATCGATTCGACGTGGCAGGATGGCGAGGGGCAGCCTCTGGTTGAGGGCTTTGAGAAATCTTTCCGGGTGGTTCCACCAGATCGCAGGGCGCCGGATCCCTCCTCGTGGAAAGTGACGGAAGAACCCAAGGCGGGCGGGCGTGGGGCTCTCACGGTTCGCTTTCTCGAGTCTCTGGATCACGCGCTTGCGAAACGGTTGATTGTGGTCGTCAACGGCGCTGGTGAGACCGTGCCCGGCGAGGTGACGATGGGCGATGGGGAGCGCTCGTGGAGCTTTGTACCGGAAGCCCGGTGGAGCGCGGGAGACTATCAATTGCGTGTGGCGACGATCATTGAGGATCTGGCGGGGAATCAGGTGGGGAAAGTCTTCGAAGTCGATGTGTTTGAAGAGATTGACGATGCCTCCCTTCCCAAAACGCGTTGGGTGGAAGTGCCTTTTGAGGTGCGGCCCTGAGGTGATCCCGGCCTTCGGCCCGGACGGACGGACAAAAAAAAAGCGCCACGCCGAGGATCGACGTGGCGCTCTTCGCAAAATGGGGCGGCGCTACTTTTTCTCTTTCTCGGCCTTGCGCTTGGCCGCTTCTTCGATGACCTGCTCGGCGATGTTTTTCGGGCAGGCGGCGTAGTGTGAGAACTCCATGGAGAACTGACCGCGACCGGAGGTCATGGTCCGAAGATCACCGATGTAGCCGAACATTTCGGCCAGGGGAGCCTCGGCTTTGACCCGAATTCCGGTGGGACCGGATTCCTGAGCGCTGATCATGCCGCGACGGCGATTGAGATCTCCGATGACATCACCCACGTTATCTTCCGGCGCGAAGACATCGAGCTTCATGACCGGCTCGAGAATCTGCGGGCTGGCCTTGGGGATCGACTGGCGATAGGCGGCGCGTGCGGCGAGTTCGAAGGCCACGGCCGAGGAGTCGACGGCGTGGGAGGCACCATCCACGAGCGTGACTTTGAAATCCAGGCAAGGATAGCCGGCGAGCACACCCTTATCGGTGGACTTGCTGAAGCCTTTCTCAATGGCCGGCCAGAACTCCTTGGGCACGTTGCCGCCCACGACCTTGGATTCGAATTCGAAGCCGCTTCCCGCTTCGAGAGGCTCGATGATGTAATCGATCTTACCGTACTGACCGGAACCGCCGGACTGCTTCTTGTGGGTGTAGCTGTCTTCGATGCGCTGGGTGATGGTCTCGCGGTAGGCGACCTGTGGGGCGCCGACCTCGACTTCGACGTTGTGCGTCCGCTTGAGGATGTCGACCTTGATGTCGAGGTGCAGTTCGCCCATTCCTTTGAGGATCGTTTCACCACTATCGGGATCGGTCTCCACGCGGAACGAGGGGTCTTCGCGAACCATCTTGCCGATGGCGACACCGAGTTTCTCCGAGGCGCTCTTGTCTTTGGGAGCCACGGCTATGGAAATGACGGGATCCGGGAAGACCATCGGTTCCAGGGTGGCGGGCGAGTCGGGATCACAGATGGTGTGTCCCGTCTGCACGTTTTTCAGACCGACGAGCGCGACGATATCCCCGGCGACGGCCTCGTCGAGATCCTCCCGCGAGTCGGCGTGCATTTCCACGATGCGGCCAACGCGCTCCGTCTTACCGGTGAAGCTGTTGAGCACGGTCGTCCCCTTGGGAAGGGTGCCGGAGTAGATCCGGGCGAAGGTGAGGGCGCCGTACTTGTCGTCCATGATCTTGAAGGCCAGGGCGCGCAACGGCTTGGACTTGTCGACCAAGGCGAGTTCGCCCGTGGGCTCGCCCTCGAGGTTGACCTCGGGTTGGGGCTCCACCTCGGTGGGATTGGGCAAGTAGTCGACCACGGCGTCGAGCACGAGCTGGACACCCTTGTTCTTGAACGAGGATCCGCAGTAGGTGGGAAAGAACTCGGTCGCGATGGTGCCTTTGCGGATGCACTTCTTGATCGTCTCGAGGTCGGGCTCCTCGCCATCGAGGTATTTCTCCATGGCGTCGTCGTCCTGTTCGACGGCGGTCTCAATCAATTCCTGGCGCCATTTCTCGACCTCGTCGACCATGTCTGCCGGCGGATCCGTGACTTCGTAGTTCTCCGGGTTGCCGGAGTCGTCCCAGATCCATGCCTTGCGGCTGAGGAGATCGATGACGCCCTTGAAACCGTCCTCGATTCCGATGGGCAGGGTCATCACGAGGGGCTTGGCCCCGAGAATGTTCTTCACCTGGTCCACCACGCGGTAGAAGTCGGCCCCCAGGCGATCGAGTTTGTTTACGTAGATGACACGGGCCACCTTGGAGTCGTTGGCGTAGCGCCAGTTCGTTTCCGACTGGGGCTCGACGCCGCCGGACCCGCAGAACACACCGACGCCGCCGTCCAAGACCTTGAGCGAACGGTAGACCTCGATGGTGAAATCGACGTGACCTGGCGTGTCGATGATATTGAAGCGGTGATCCTTCCAGAAGCAGGTAGTGGCGGCGGACTGGATGGTGATGCCGCGTTCTTGCTCCTGATCCATGAAGTCCGTCGTGGCTGCGCCATCGTGCACTTCACCGATTTTATGGATCTTGCCGGTGAGCTTCAGAATCCGCTCGGTCGTGGTCGTTTTCCCGGCATCGACGTGAGCGAAAATGCCAATGTTCCTGTAACGTGTGAGGTCAGTCATTTCTTGAGTTCGTATGGAGCCGGTATCGCTAGTGTATTTTTTGGCTTTGGCAATCACACATATTCGCCTTCTTGCGCCTAAATGACGGGTTTTCGGGGGCGCGCCCTCCCTGGCGCGCAAGTTTTGCACTCGGACCGGTCTCAAAGGACGGATTTGGAGTGGGAATAATGGTGGATCCTGGCTGTTCTGGTCGGCCTTGGAAAAATCTGAAAATTGGCGAGAAAAAGTCTTGCCAGGTATAGTTCGGCTCCTATAGTTCGCGCTCCTTCCCGGGGGGGACTCATTCTGCGTCTCTACCTGGAAGGACTATTATCGGGCGCATCCCGGAGAATAAGGCACCTCCTGCAGGTGACTTGTGTACCGGGCGCTCGCTCCGGAAAAATCTATCAAGCACACTGCATGCCAACCATCAATCAACTCGTTCGCAAAGGGAGACAGAAGCAAGTCGAGAAATCGAAGTCGCCCGCTCTTTCCAAGTGTCCCCAGCGCCGTGGCGTTTGCCTTCAGGTGATGACGCGGACGCCGAAGAAGCCGAACTCGGCTCTGCGAAAGGTCGCCAAGGTGCGGCTGACCAACGGGCAAGAAGTGATCGCCTATATTGGTGGTGAGGGGCACAACCTGCAGGAGCACTCGGTCGTCCTGGTCCGCGGGGGCCGGGTGAAGGACCTTCCCGGTGTGCGTTATCACGTGGTGCGGGGAGCACTGGATACCCTGGGAGTTGCCAAGCGCCGGTGTGCTCGGTCGAAGTACGGGGCGAAGATGCCGAAAGAGTAGGCAAGGATTTAATCGTTAAGAGTCATGGCACGTAGAAAACGCGTATACCACAAGCCGGTTCACCTCGACCCTCGCTATGAGAGTCCGCTGGTGGCCAAGCTGATCAACAAGCTCATGCGCAGCGGGAAAAAATCGCTGGCCGAGCGGATCGTCTACAAGGCGATCGACCTCTCCAATGAGGGATCCGACAACGTGGATCCTCTCGAGGTGCTCAATCGGGCGATTGAGAATGCCAAGCCGCGAGTCGAGGTGAAATCTCGCCGGGTCGGTGGGGCGACCTACCAGGTTCCGATGGAGGTGACCCAGGACCGTCAGGAATCGCTCGCCATGCGCTGGATTCTCGGGTTCGCGCGGGGCCGCAAGGGTGTCCCGATGCACACCTCCCTGGCGAACGAGATCAAGGAGGCGGCCAAGAATCAGGGGAGCGCGGTGCGAAAACGGGACGAGACCCACAAGATGGCCCAGGCCAACCGCGCCTTCGCCCACTTCCGCTGGTAGAAGCGTTTTTCTGAGAATCCGACCGGTATCCAATGAACATGCCTAACAATCCGAATTCCCCGAAACGCTCCTACCCCTTGGAGCGGACGCGGAATATTGGGATTGCGGCCCACATTGATGCCGGGAAGACCACGCTGACCGAGCGTATCCTGTTCTACACGGGCATGATTCATCGGATCGGCGAAGTCCACGATGGCAATGCCACGACGGACTGGATGGAGCAGGAGCAGGAGCGGGGAATCACGATCACCTCGGCCGCCGTTTCCTGTGTGTGGAAGCAGCAGAAAGAGGCCGATGTCCTCAAGCTGAACGAGGGTCAGAACATCCGGGTGAATATCATCGATACGCCCGGCCATGTGGATTTTACCGCGGAGGTCGAGCGATCCCTGCGCGTGCTGGATGGAGCGATCGCCGTTTTCTGCGGTGTGGCCGGCGTGCAGCCGCAGTCGGAAACGGTCTGGCGTCAGGCGAACAAGTACTCGGTGCCTCGCATCGCCTTCATCAACAAGATGGATCGCGTGGGGGCCGACTTCGACCACGCCGTCCAGGATTTGCGCGAGAAGCTCGGAGCCAATGCTTGGCCCGTGCTCATTCCCATCGGGGCGGAGGAGGATTTGCGGGGTCAGATTGACGTCCTCAATCAGCGCGCGGTGATCTACCGCGACGATGACGTGTTGGGATCGACCTACTCTCTGGAAGAGATTCCGGGCGAGCTGAAGGAGAGCGCTCAAGCGGCCCTGGATGCCATTCGGGAGCAGATGGTTGATCTCGATGAGGAGGTGGGGCTCAAGTTCCTCGAAGAAGAGGAGATCACGACCGAAGATCTCAAGCGGGCGATTCGGCGTGCCACGATTGCCAACAAGTTCGTCCCGGTTGTCGGTGGCTCGGCTTTTAAGAACAAAGGCGTCCAGTACCTGCTCGATGCGGTGGTGGACTATCTGCCAGGGCCGTTGGACATTCCTCCGGCGGAGGGCCTGGACCCGAGTGATGAGTCGAAGACCTTGCATGCCGTCACGAATGACAACGAGCCGTTTTGCGCGTTGGCCTTCAAGCTTTGGTCGGACAAGTTTGGCAAGCTCGTTTTCTTTCGCGTCTACTCCGGATCCATTTCCAAGGGTGACCAGGTTTACAATCCCCGCACGCGGCGCAAGGAGCGCGTGGGCCGCCTGATTCAGATTCAGGCAGACCGGCAGAAGGACATCGACACGTGTTACGCGGGAGACATCGCGGCTTTGGTCGGGGTGAAAAACGTGGTCACGGGCGACACGCTTTGTGAGCAGCGGCGCGAGCTGATGTTAGAGCCGCCTTCATTTCCCGAGCCGGTGATTTCAATGGCGATCGAGCCGCGGACGACGGCCGACCAGGAAAAGATGGCGACGGCCTTGCAGCGTCTGTCGGACGAGGATCCAACCTTCGTCGTCAAGACGGACGAGGAGACGGGCCAGACCATTATTTCGGGGATGGGCGAGCTCCACTTGGAGATTCTCAAGGACCGGATGAAGCGGGAGTTCAAGGTGGAGGCCAATGCCGGCAAGCCGCAGATCGCCTACCGTGAAACCATAACCAAGCCCGCTCGAGGGGAGGGTTTGTTGAAGAAGCAAACCGGTGGCAAGGGGCAGTACGGACACGTGGTTCTCCACGTGACACCGAACGACCGCGGCAAGGGGCTAACAACGGAGAACAAGGTCGTTGGCGGCAATATCCCGAAAGAATTCATCAATCCCTGTTTCACGGGGATCAAGGAGTCGATGATGAACGGCATCATTGCCGGCTATCCCGTGGTCGATCTACATGTGGAATTGCTCGATGGATCCTCCCATGAGGTGGACTCCAGTGAGCAGGCGTTCAAGATGGCCGCGATCTTCGCCATGCGGGATGCGTACAAGAAGGCGGAGGGGATCATGTTGGAGCCGGTCATGTCGGTGGAGGTGAGCTGCCCCGATGAATATCAAGGAGATATCATGGGTGATCTCAATCGTCGCCGGGCTCGGATTTCCAGTATCGACACCCGCAACAATCTTAGCGTGGTAAAAGCTGAAGTTCCGCTGGCGGAAATGTTTGGCTATGCTACAGCAATCCGCTCGCTGAGTCGCGGGCGGGCAGACTACTCCATGCTGCCGTCCCGTTTTGAGCCGGTACCGCAAGCGGTGGTGGATCAGATCACCGAGCAATATGGAGGATCTTCTTACTAGGCAGAAACTGAATCGAACCTTTCGAACACATGGAAAACCAAACCATTCGCATCAGACTCCGGGCATACGATCATCGCATTCTTGATCGGTCGACCTCTGAGATCGTTGAAACCGCGAAGCGAACCGGCGCGAAGGTGTCGGGGCCGATTCCTTTGCCCACGCGCATTGAGAAGTTCAGCGTGAACCGCTCTCCGCACGTGAACAAGAAGTCTGCTGAGCAGTTCGAGATCAGAACCCACAAGCGCCTGCTCGATATCGTCGATCCGACGGCCCGCACGGTGGACGAGCTGAAGAAGCTCAACCTCCCGGCCGGTGTGGATATTTCTATCAAGATCTAACCCGGTAAGGAATCACCCTCATGAGTTTAGGACTATTAGGAAAGAAACTGGGCATGACCCGCGTCTTCAATGACGAGGGGGTTGCCATTCCCGTGACCGTTGTCGATGTCAGCGGAAATCAGATCTTGCAGCGCAAGACTTCTGACAAGGATGGTTATTCGGCGGTTCAGGTCGGTTTTGATGATCAGAAAGAGAAACGCCTGAACAAGCCGGAACAGGGACACGTCTTGGCTCAGGGCGGGAGCCCGAAGAAGCTCATCAATGAGTTTCGCTTTGAGAACGACGAGGCCTTGCCTGCGGAAGATCTCAAGGAACTCTCTCCCACATTGTTCGAGGCCGGGCAATGGGTCGATGTCATCGGCACGACCAAGGGCAAGGGTTTTCAGGGCGTGGTCAAGCGCTGGGGATTCGGCGGCTTGCCGCAGACTCACGGTTCGATGATGCATCGTCGCCCCGGTGCGGTGGGGTGCGGCACGACGCCGGGCCGTATTTGGAAAGGGCGCAAGATGCCCGGCCGTCACGGCAACTACCGTCGCACGGTGCAGAATTTGAAGGTGGTGCAGGTTCGCGAAGATGATGGGGTCCTCCTCATCAGCGGCGCTCTTCCCGGCGCCAAAGGCGGCTACGTCATGGTGCGGCCCGCGATCAAGAAACCCTTGCCCACCAAAGCAAGCTAACCAGGAGTCCTTTCTAGAACATGTCAGGTTCAGTCTTAACAGTTGATCAAGCGGCGGCGGCGGAGATTTCCTTGGCCTCCGAGGCCCAAGGGGCCCAGGCCGTTCACGACGTCGTCACCGCCTACCGGGCCAATCGCCGTTCGGGCACGGCCAACACGAAAACTCGTGGCGAAGTCTCCGGGACCAATCGAAAGCCGTGGCGCCAAAAAGGAACCGGCCGAGCCCGTTCCGGGCGGGTGACCTCGCCGATCTGGCGCGGTGGTGGGATCGTCTTTGGCCCCCGGCCACGCGATTACAGCAAGTCGGTCAATAAGTCCACACGCAAGCTGGCTTTCCGCACCGCTCTGGGCAGCCGGGTGGAAGAGGGTAATGTCATTGTCGTCGATGATTTCGCCATTGCCGATGGGAAGACCAAGAGTTTCGTCGGTCAGATCAATGCGCTGGCGCAGACGGAGAACGTCTTGGTGGTTAGCCAGGCCTTTGACGAGCCGACCTACCTGGCGGCGCGCAATGTGAGGCCGGCGCTTCTCATGACCGCGGATGAGCTGAATGTCGAACAGCTCCTGCGTTACGACAAAGTCGTTCTGACGCAGAGCAGCCTACCAATCTTAGCCCGGAGGACGCAGAAATGAGGGATCTCTATCAAGTCATCAAAACCATCCGCCTGAGCGAGAAGGCGACCTATCTTCTCGAGGAAAACAACGAGTACGTTTTCAAGGTCGACCGCGCGGCCAACAAGTTGGAGATCAAGCGGGCCGTCGAGCGGCTGTTTGACACCGAGGTCGAATCCGTTCGGACCTGCAACTACCGGGGCAAGAAGAAGCGCGAACGTCGCGCGGACTTCGGCCGGACGGCGCACTGGAAAAAGGCCGTCGTGAAATTGAAAGAGGGCGAGCACATCGAACTCGTCTAGTAAACCCCTTTGAACACTCGGAGCATCAACTTCTAAGAAGGAAGAAGCCATGCCATTAAAGTCTTACAAGCCAGTCACGCCTTCCAACCGCTACAAAATGTGGTCGGATTTCAGCGAGATCACGAAGAAAGAACCCGAGAAGTCGCTCTTGGAGCCGCTGAAGAAATCGGGTGGCCGCAACAATCGCGGCCGGATCACCTGCCGTCACATCGGAGGTGGCCACAAGCGCAAGTATCGCTTGATCGATTTCAAGCGGAAGCGCCGGGACGATGTCGCCAAGGTGACCGCGATCGAGTACGATCCCAACCGTTCGGCCCGCATTGCCCTCATCGAATACAAGGATGGGCAGAAGAGTTACATCCTGGCTCCCTCCGGTCTGGAGGTCGGCGCCAAGGTCTCGGCCGGCGAGAAGGTGGCCCCTGAAGTTGGCAATGCTCTCCCACTCAAATCGATTCCCCTGGGTAGCGCCATCCACAATGTGGAGCTGCAGCCCGGACGCGGCGGCCAAGTGGCGCGTAGCGCCGGCCAGTCCGCGACCTTGACCAACCGCGAGGCCGGCTACGGGCTCGTTCGCCTGCCGTCCGGTGAGATCCGGAGAGTGCACGAAGAATGTTATGCAACCATCGGTGTCGTCGGTAATACCGAGCACATGAACATCGTCAGCGGCAAGGCCGGGCGTTCCCGCTGGCTGGGGATTCGCCCCACCGTTCGCGGCATGTGTATGAACCCGGTGGACCACCCCAACGGCGGTGGTGAGGGCAAGAGTAAATCCGGTGGCGGCCGCCAGCACTTGAAGAGTCCCTGGGGACATACCAAAGGGCAGCGCACGCGTCACAAGAAGAAGGCCAGCGATGCGTTCATCGTTTCCAGCCGTCGCAAGAAACGTCGTTAATCTTAGTTAGTCATTTATCATCATGGGTAGATCGCTCAAAAAAGGTCCGTTTATCAATTACAAGCTTCTGGCGAAGCTCGATAAACAGAACGAAGAAAACTCCAAGAAGCCGATCAAGACTTGGTCGCGGAACAGTCTCATTATTCCCGATTTCGTGGGGCACACCTTTCTCGTCCACAACGGTAAGGCGTTTACCAGCGTCTATGTCTCGGAGAATATGGTCGGCCACAAGCTCGGTGAGTTTTCCCCAACGCGGAAGTTCATCGCCCACGGCGGTCAGGGCAAGAAGTAGGGTTATCTAGCGTCACCGGTTTTATCGTCATTACGAACATGTCTGTCACCATTGCCAATCTAGCCAACCGATGCCTCATCGGGGCACTCGCCGCAGTGCTCTCGTGCTCGGTCGTGGCCGTGGCTCTGGCCCAGGAGACGGTCGACGAAAAACCGGCCTATGTGCAACTCGTGGAAGACCTCGAGCGGGAACTCGATGAGGCCCTGCTGAAAAACCACGATTTGGAAACCAAGGTCAAAAACCTCAGCAGCGCTCTCGGCGTTCTGGCCGAGCGCGAGGGAGAGACCAAACGAGAGTTAGAGGAACTGCGGGAGAGCCATCAGAAAGCGGTGGTGAATCTCGAGCTCTTCAGTGTGGCCTTGCAGCGGGCCGGTGGCGAGGGCATGAAGGAACTCCTGATCAAGGCGGCCTCTGATTTGAGGCTGGTGCAGGAGGAAAAGGACGCCATCGCCCAGGGCCTCGTCGGGCTGATGAATGCAGTGGAGGGCTACCTCAACGCCTCCGCCGAAGAAGCCGGCACGACGGAAGAAAAGGTCGCGGAGGTGGCAAGCACGGCGGCCGAATCTTGGCGTGAGCCGATGAGAGAAGCGCTCCGAGGGGGCGAGGAAGCCTTGGGGCTGATACTGAGCGCCGATCGACTGGCGGAGAAGACAATTTCCGAGGCACGCGTCATCACGGTGAACAAGGAATTCAACCTCGTCCTCGTGGACGTGGGGCAGCGCCAAGGGCTTCGGGTGGGCACGCCCATTTCGCTCCATCGCAAGGATCGGACGGTGGGCTCCGCTCTCGTCATCGATGTGCGCGATACCTTTGCCGGGGCCATCCTCTTGGACCTCAGCGATCCCAACGATCAAATCATGATAGGAGACACGATGCGCGTCGATCCCGAGGGAGTATAACGTTTTTATTGAGAACCAGACATGAAAGTAGTTTCTACGTATAAATCAGCTCGAATCTCGCCTTTGAAGGCGCGCGATGTGGCGCGGGAGATTCAGGGATTGCCTGTTTCTCAGGCGCTGAACATTTTGAACTTCACGCCGCGAAAGGCAGCCCATTTGGTGGGCAAAACGCTGAAGTCAGCGGCGGCCAATGCGGAGAACAATCATGATGTCGATCCTGACAACATGATTGTGGAAGAGGCGACGGTGACAGCCGGACCTTCCTTTCGCCGATTCAAACCCCGTGCCCGCGGATCTGCGAGCGCGATCAAACGACGCACCAGCCACATTCGAATTGTGCTGGCGGCCAACGAGAACGAAGACGGCGAGTAACACAAATCACCGGGCATCAACTAACGATCGAAGATTATGGGACAGAAAGTTAATCCAGTGGGCTTCCGCCTGGCCGTTCAGAAAGATTGGGCGTCAAAATGGTATGCGAGTGAAGCGGACTTCCCGACGTATTTGCATGGCGATCTCGCCATTCGCGAGTACTTGAAAAAGAAGCTGCAGTATGCCGCGCTCTCCCGGGTGGTCATCGAGCGAGCCTGGAACAGTGTGCGTGTCACGCTCCACACCGCGCGTCCCGGATTGGTCATCGGACGGAAGGGCTCGGAGATCGAGCGCATGACGAACGACATCTCCAAGATGACGGGGGATCGCCAGGTGAAGATCGATATTTTTGAAATCAAGCAGCCGGAAACGGACGCCCAGCTGGTGGCGGAGAACGTCGCTCTGCAGTTGGAACGACGCATTTCCTTCCGCCGCGCCATGAAACGCGCCGTGCAAACGACGCTGGATTTCGGCGCCGACGGAATCAAGCTCCGGTGCGCCGGACGCCTCGGTGGTGCGGACATCGCGCGCGCCGAGTGGTACCGCAAGGGCAAGGTGCCATTGCAAACCTTGCGTGTCCCGATCGATTACGGCTTCTGTGAGGCAAAGACGACCTGGGGTGTGATCGGGGTAAAATGTTGGATCAATAAGAAGCCGGAGGCGCCCAAGCCGGAAGGGGAGCGCAAGTAAGAAGAAGGAAAGCGCCCATTCGATTCAGTCACCAATTTTTAGAACGAATAGTCAATAGAAGGAGTCTCTTGTTATGGCCTTGATGCCCAAGAAAGTGAAGTTTCGGAAGTCTCAGCGCGGGAGTCGCGCCGGGACGGCCCAGCGTGGAAACGCCGTGAGTTTTGGCGAGTTTGGGCTCCAGAGCCTCGGTCGCGATTGGATCTCGAGTAACCAGATCGAGGCCTGTCGTGTTGCGATCAATCGTTATCTTAAGCGGCGCGGCAAGGTTTGGATCCGCATTTTCCCGCACAAGCCGATCACCCGCCGTCCCCCGGAAACCCGGATGGGTAAAGGCAAGGGCGCGCCTGATAAGTGGGTCGCGATCGTGCGCCCGGGAACCATGATGTTTGAAGTCTCCGGTGTGCCCGAGTCGGCGGCCCGGGAAGCCATGCGCTTGGCGGCGAACAAACTTGGGATTCGCGTCCGATTTGTCGTGCGCCACAACCACTAATCTCCAGCCACTAACTTGACGATGAAGATCACTGAACTAAGAGAGATGAGCACTGACGAGCTGCTGGCCAAGCGTCGCGAATTCAAGGAAGAAACCGTGACCCACCTCCGGGTGCAGCAACAGAGCGGCCAGCTGGAAAATTCCGCGCGGATCCGGTTCGTGCGCCGCTCGGTGGCCCGTATCGAAACCATTCTATCGGAGCGGCGGCGTCAGGCGGCGCAGCAACCGGCCTCCTAAGTTCCAACTGATTGATCCGATCCCGTCGTTAGACCAGACCGACCGATTATCCTTTCCCTTCCCTTCCCAAAGCATTCATGAGCGAAAACTCAGATACTCAAAAGCGCGGCCTCCGCAAAACCCGAGTCGGGGTGGTGGTCTCCAACAAGATGGAGAAGACCATTGTGGTGGCCGTGGTTCGTCGCGTGCCGCACCCGCAATTCCGCAAAATCGTCAAAGTCACCTCGAAGTTCTACGCGCATGATGAGAAGGGCGAGGCGGCGATCGGTGATCGCGTTCGCATCTCGGAAATGCGTCCCATCAGCAAGCTCAAGCGCTGGCGCCTGACGGAGGTGCTGTCGCACCATTAATCGATTTCAATTTCAGTAAGTTAGTTAGTCACTCGGAGGTTACACATCATGATACAGATGGAATCCAAGCTGCATGTCGCCGACAACACCGGTGCGCGTGTGGCTAAAATGATCGGAGTCATCGGGACTCGCAGCCGCTCCGCCGGAGTGGGGGACATTATCACGGCGCACGTCCGTGAGTCCACTCCCACGGCGAATGTGAAGAAAGGTGACGTGGTGCGCGCCGTTGTCGTTCGCACCGCGGCGCCGATCAAGCGTCCTGATGGTTCGGTGCTTCGTTTCGACCGCAACGCGATCGTCATCATCGATAAAGACAAGAATCCCCGGGGCACCCGCATCTTCGGCCCCGTGGCGCGCGAGCTTCGCGCCAATTTCATGAAGATCGTATCTCTGGCCCCAGAAGTGTTATGAGCAGCCGTATCAAGACCCATGTCAATCGCGACGATGTCGTCGAAGTAATCTCTGGTGCCCACAAGGGTCGAAGTGGCCGCGTGCTCCAGGTGCTTCGTTCGAAGAATCAAGTCATCGTCGAAGGTGTTCGCATGATCAAAAAGCATGAGAAGAAATCTCAGGATCGCCCCGAGGGCGGGATCATCGAACGCGAAGGCCCGATCCACATTTCCAACGTCAAGCTCGCCAGCTCTGCCAAGAGCGATTCCTAATCCACCCTTATGAAACCCGAACTGCAAAAGTTTTACGAGAACACGGTTCTGCCGGCTCTTCGCGAAGAGCTGAAGCTGGAAAACGTGCACCAAGTGCCGCGTGTCGAGAAGGTGGTGGTCAACTGCTGTGTCGGGTCCGCGCCCGATCGCAGCCAGGCCGTGGAAGACGCCGTCAATGAACTCGTCCTCATCACGGGACAGAAGCCCATCATCACCATCGCCAAGAAGAGCGTGTCGAATTTCAAATTGCGTGAGGGTCAGGAGATCGGCTGTAAGGTCACTCTGCGCCGGCTCTACATGTGGGAGTTCCTCAGCCGTCTCATCCACACGGCGATCCCTCGGATTCGCGACTTTCGCGGTATCTCTCCCAGGGCCTTTGACGGCCAGGGGAACTACACCTTGGGCATCTCGGATCAATCGATCTTCCCGGAGATCGAGCTCGACAAAATCAAGCGGAACCTCGGCTTCGATATCACCATTGTGACCTCGGCCAATTCCAACGAGCACGCCTTTGCCCTGCTCGATAAACTCGGCATGCCGTTCCGCAAACCCACCAAGGCAGCTGCTGCCTAAGCAAGCGAATTTATCTCCAAAACACTGCTATAGACCATGGCTGTTCTTACCGATCCCATCTCCGATTTCCTCACGCGCTTCAAGAATGCCAGCCGTGCGAGAAAAGACGAGTTCAGTGCGCCCTATTCCAAGATCAAGGCAGAGATTGCACGCATCCTTCAGCAGGAGGGCTATGTGTGGTCCTACGAGATCGATACCTCGGGGAAATTCCCCGAGATCAAGGTGAAGACGAAGTTCGTCGAGCGGACGCCTGCCCTCACGGATGTCAAACGAGTGAGCCGGCCGGGTTTGCGGCAATACGTCGGATCCGATGAGATCCCGCGCGTCCTCAATGGGCTCGGGATCGCTATTCTCTCCACCTCGCGTGGAATCATGACAGGGCATGAAGCCCGCAAAGCCAAGGTCGGCGGTGAGATCCTCGCCCTCGTTTGGTAGGAAACCTGTTTTTACTCCGTAGTTTAATCGTTCATCGCTCAATCTCATGTCTCGTATCGGTAACAAAATCATTGAACTGCCCGAGAAGGTCAGCATTTCCGAAAAGGACGGCCACGTCGTCGTTGAGGGACCCAAGGGCAAGCTCGAGTGGGATCTCCCCGCGACGATCGAGCTCAAGCAAGAGGACACCACCTTGACCCTGACGCGTCCCGATGATTCGCGGACGAGCAAGGCCATGCACGGGACGGCGAGAAGCTTGGTGAATAACATGGTCCAGGGTGTCTCCAACGGATTCACCAAGGACCTGGAGATTCAGGGCGTGGGTTTTCGTGCTGCCGTCAAGGGGGGTGCGCTCGATTTGAACCTCGGTTTTTCACATCCCGTGCTCCACCCCATCCCCGAAGGGGTCAAGGTGACGGTGACGGACAATACCAAGATCAAGGTCGAAGGAATCGACAAGCAGCTCGTGGGACAGTTCGCCGCTGAAGTGCGCGCCTATTATCCGCCCGAGCCCTACAAGGGCAAAGGAGTTCGCCTTGTGGGTGAATACGTCCGGCGCAAAGCTGGTAAGAGTGTGCAGAAGTAATTTGTTTATTGTTAGAAAGGTATCGTTATGAGTCATCTAGATCGTCGAGTCGTCAGAAAAAAGATCCACCGCCGCATTCGGAAGAAAGTGAGTGGGACGGCGGCGCGCCCCCGTCTTGCGGTGTATTTCTCCAACAAGAACGTCTACGCCCAACTGGTGGACGACGACGCTCAGAAGACCCTGGCCTCCGCCTCCACGCTGGAGAAGGAAGTCGGGCATCGCGGCAAGGCCTGTGTGGCCTCCGCCGTCAAGGTGGGTGAAGTCATTGCCCAGCGCGCGACGGCGGCCAATGTGAGCGCTGTCCTCTTTGATCGCGGTGGCCATCTCTACCACGGAAAAGTCAAGGCTCTGGCCGATGCGGCACGCGAGGGCGGACTCCAATTCTAAAGTTAATCTCCTAATTCACTATTGATTATGCGCAACACGCGACAGCCTTCCGGTCCTCCTCCTCCTCCCGTAGACGCCGACGGTAAGGAACTCACCGAAAAAGTCGTCTACATCAACCGCTGTGCCAAGGTGGTTAAAGGTGGTCGTCGATTCAGCTTCAGCGCCTTGGTCGTCACGGGCGATCGCGAAGGCCGGGTGGGCTTCGGCTTTGGTAAGGCCAACGAAGTGGCTGAGTGCATTCGCAAGGCGAGTGAGAGCGCGAAGAAATCCATGGTCAGCGTCTCCCTGGCGGAACACACCATTCCCCATGAGGTGGTGGGTGAGTTCGGCGGAGGGAAGGTGATGCTGCGTCCCGCTTCTCCGGGAACGGGCATCATCGCCGGTGGCGGCGTTCGCGCGGTCATCGAGGCCGCCGGAGTTCGCGACGTCCTGGCAAAGTCACTGGGATCGAACAACCACGCCAACGTGGTCAAGGCGACGCTGACGGCGCTTCAGTCCCTGCGTTCCCGCGACGAAGTCTACAAATTGCGCGGCAAGAAAACGGCCGCCAAACAAGCTATCTAACTGATTTGTCATGAGACTACACAATCTCAAACCGAATGCCGGTGCCAAGCATCGGACCAAGCGACTCGGCTGTGGCGAGAGTTCCGGCCTGGGGAAGACGTCGGGCAGAGGCCACAAAGGCCAGCGCTCGCGTTCCGGCGGTAGCATCCGCCCCGGGTTCGAGGGCGGTCAGATGCCGCTCCATCGCCGCTTGCCCAAGAAGGGCTTCAGCAACGTGCGCTTCGCCAAGAAGGGTGCCGTGGTCAACGTCTCCGGATTGGAGGAGCGCTTCGAGGCCGGACAGGTCGTCAACGAAGCCGCCCTCCGCGAAGCCGGACTGATCAAGGGCGCCTGTGATTTCGTCAAGGTGCTCGGCAATGGCGATCTGACCAAGGCCTTCACCCTCGAGGGTTTGGCCGTGAGTGCCTCGGCTAGGGAAAAGATTGAAAAAGCTGGAGGAAGCGTTGCAGAATCCGCCGCCGAGTCCTAAAACTTCGGCTTTCTTAACGATTCGTATTCTGGCTACCGACGATGATTTCTGCATTCACCAATACCCTCAAGATTCCTGAGCTCCGCGATCGGATTCTCTTCACGCTCGCGATGGTTGCCATCGTCCGCATTGGCGCGGCCATCACCTTGCCCGGCGTGGATGCGACCGTCCTCGAGATGTGGGTCAAGGAGGCGACGCAGAACGCCGACCGCGGGGCGGCCGCCGTCACGGCGCTTCTCAACGTCTTCAGTGGAGGAGCCTTGCAGAATGCGGCCATCTTCGCTCTGGGCATCATGCCCTACATCAGCGCATCCATCATGATGCAGCTGCTCTCTGCCGTGGTGCCGCGCTTGAACAAGCTCCGCCGCGAAGACGGGGGGCCGCAAAAGATCAACCAGTACACCCGCTACGTCACCATCGCGCTCTGTATCTTCCAGAGCTTCATGCTGGCCAAGACCTTGGAGAAACCGGAGAACAATCCGTTTCTGCGAGGGATGAAGGATGTCATCGACCGCACCGGTCTTGAACTGGTTCCGAATCCCGGGATGGGATTCATTTTCACCACCGTGCTCGTCATCACAGCCGGCACCCTGCTCTTGATGTGGATCGGTGAGCAGGTGACGGAGCGGGGGATCGGGAACGGCATTTCGCTCATCATTACGGTGAACATCATCGCCGCCTTGCCCGGAAGCCTGGTTCAGGTCTGGCAGACCTACATCGGCGGCACTGGTGAAGGGAATCAGAGTCCCATGGTGCTCGTCGTCATGGTCGGTTTCCTCTTGCTCGTGATCGCCGGCGTCATCTGTGTCACCCAGGCCCAGCGAAGGATCGCCATCCAATACGCCAAGCGTGTCGTGGGCCGCAAGGTCTATGGCGGTCAATCCACCTTCCTGCCTCTCAAGGTGAACTACTCCGGCGTCATGCCGATCATCTTCGCCGGGGCCATCATGATGTTTCCCTCCCAGATCATCGGCTGGGCCTTTGGGAACCAGTACGCCTGGGCGGACAAGTTCGTGAACATGATGTCGGCCGGGCCCGTGTATTACGGGTTGTCTTCCCTGATGATCTTCTTCTTCAGCTACTTCTGGGTGGCGACGATGTTCCAGCCCAATCAGATCGCGGACGATCTCAAGCGCAACGGTGGTTACATCCCGGGCATCCGGCCTGGCAAACCCACGGCGGAGTTTCTCGATTTCACCATGAGCCGTTTGACCTTTGCTGGAGCGCTCTTTCTCACGGTCCTCTTCCTCATTCCGGGAGTGGTGGCCGCGTGGCTCAAAGTGCCGCCCAACGCGGCGCAGTTCTTTGGCGGCACCAGTCTCCTCATTCTCGTGGGCGTTCTCCTCGACATCATGCGGCAGGTGGAAACGCACCTCTTGCAGCGCCACTATGACGGCTTCCTCAAGAAAGGAAAGATCCGTGGCCGTTCCGATCGGAAAGTGTCCACCGGCGGGCCCATGCCGTCGCGTTCCGGTGGTCTTCTCTGGCTCTATGTCGTTCTCGCCATCATGATCGTTCTGGGCATGTGTTACATGGTCTACCAGAACACCATGGGAAGCTAAATTCGGACTGGCTCCGCCCCGCGGTCTTCCAGTCCCGCCCGCTCTCCCTTCGTGCCATGGGGTTGCCTCGCCAGATTCTTCTGCTTGGCCCTCCAGGTGCCGGGAAGGGAACGCACGCCAAACGGCTCGGCCGGCATCTCGATGTGGCCTCCTGTTCCACCGGGAGTGTCCTGCGGCTCGAAGAGTCCCGCAAAACGGAACTCGGGGCCAGAATTCATCGCTATCTCAAGGAGGGGAATTTCGTTCCCGACGACCTCGTCCTCGAAATTGTCTGCAACTGGCTCCGATCCGTTGACGCAGAATTCGTCCTCGACGGCTTCCCCAGGACCCTTCCCCAGGGCGACGCGCTCGACCGTTTCCTTTCCGAGACGCAGCGTCCAGCCGCCACGGCCGTCTACCTCGATGTCCCGCTGAGTCTCCTCGAGCAGCGGGTGGCCAATCGGGTCGGCTGTGATCCCTGTAGCAATGTGTGGTCGCGCTCTCAGGCGCCGGGGCACTGCCCCGATTGTGGGGGCGCCGTCTCTCCCCGGGGAGATGATTCGGTGGAACTCTATCGCGCGCGCTTTGCCGAATACCAGCGAAAGACCTTGCCATTGCTCCCCCACTACGAGGATAACAAGCGCTTACGGCGAATCTGTGGCCAGGGTTCGCCAGAGACCGTCTTTCAACGTATTCTTACTGCACTGGATTCATGACCAAGGAGAAGATCAACATCCGCGGGGGACGCCAAGTGGAGATGATGCGGCGTGCTGGCGAAACGGCCAGCAACATCTTGCAACAGGTGGCCAAATCGATCAAACCCGGCGTGACGACGAAGGAAGTCGACGAGTATGCCCGGGATCTCATTGCCCGGAATGGCTGCAAGAGTGCCTTTCTCGGCTACCGGAACTTTCCCGGAAATATCTGCATCTCGGTGAACGAGGAAGTGGTCCACGGGATCGGGGGACCGCGCAAGGTCAACTATGGCGACATCGTGAAGATCGACGTCGGCATCATTCGTGACGGCTGGGTGGGCGACAATGCCCTCACTGTTCCGGTCGGCACGGTGAGCCCGGAGGTGCAGCGCCTGCTGATGGCCACGGAGGAATCGCTGCATACGGCGATCGATCACGCGCGTCACGGGGAGATGTTAGGCACTCTCTGTCATTCGATCGAAGAACATGTGGTCGCCAAGGGCTTCACCGTGGTGCGCGAGTTTGTCGGGCATGGCGTGGGACGCCGGTTGCATGAGCCGCCCCAGGTGCCGAACTATGGGAAACGAGGTGAGAAACCGCGTCTCCGCGAAGGCATGATTCTCGCCATCGAACCGATGGTGAACGAAGGGACCGCCCGCGTGAAGGTCCTGGCGGATAAATGGACCGTGGTCACGATGGACCGCAAGCCGTCGGCGCATTTCGAGCACACCGTGCTGATCCGGAAAGGCGATCCCGAGATTCTCACGCCGCGGCCGCGCCTCACGTTCTAGATCCGCTTCGTTTCCATCCTTTGAGAAATCTTCGCCTCCGCGATGATTTGGCTTGGGATCCCTGGGTAGTTTCCACGAGGGTGTCCCATGGCTCATCGAGATCCAGCCATGCGTTCGCCGATGTGGAACGGCGTGGCCATGATGGCGTTCCTCTTGTTGCTGTTGGCGACATTGGCGGGCTGTGGGAAGAAGGAAGTGGCCCGCCCGAGGGAGGCGCAATCCAGCCACGAGTTTCCGGGCCTCGCTGATGAGGTCGCGCCGCTCTCTCCCAAGGCGATGGTCCGCGAGGATCGTCTGGTGCCTTTTCGAGATGAGGCGAGGTCGACGGCGGAGGTCACGAAAGTGGATCTCGAACCGCGGCCGGTGGTCGACACGGCTCCTGGTGAGAATTGGGGGACGGAAACGGCTACTGCCGAGACGATGGCGCAGCTACGCCGCTTGATCGATTCACCGGATTCGGTGGCCTCGATCGTGGCCCCGGGTTTTGAGGCGAGCGCCCTGGTCCCGAGTGAGCTCTCGACGGTCTTCGAGGACGGCGAAACGACGGTCCGCCGGATGCGAGGTGAGGAGAGTCTGAAAACGAGTGTGCGTGACGTTTCAGGATTCACTGAGGCGCTCGAGGCCATGTGGCGTCCGTTTCGCGGAGCGGCGCCGCGGGTAGAGTGGAAACCCGTCGCCATCCAGACGGATGGCTCCGGTGACCAGTTCACGACCGTGGTCTTGCTAGAGATTTCCGGGAAGAGCGCCGGCGAGGAGGCGCTTCGGGAGATTCACGCGACTTGGAGATGCCGTTGGCAGGGGGCAATACCGCCTTTGCTTCAGGGGATTCAATTGGAAGCATGGGAGGAATCGGTCACGCAGTCCGGCACGCCCTGGTTTGAAGACATCACGGAGGCGACCCTGGCCCGTGTGCCCCTCGCTAAAGTACAAACTCTAACAGGAATCGAGTATTGGTCGGAGCGCATCACGCGCTATGGCGATATGTATCTTACGGGACATCACGGACTTGCCGTGGGCGACGTCAATGGCGACGGACGGGAGGACTTGTATGTCTGTGATGGCGGGAGCCTCCCCAATCGGCTCTACATCCAACAGCCGGACGGTCGAGTTCGCGATTTCTCGGCCGAAGCCGGGGTTGATTTCCTGGAGGACTCGCGAGGTGCCTTGCTCATCGATCTCGACAATGACGGCGATCAGGACCTGGTCGTGGCCACCGTGGCCATGATTGTCTTGGCGGAAAATGATGGCACGGGAAGCTACTCCCTGCGGGGTGGTCACATGGGGGCGCCCTACCCGGGATCCATCAGCGCTGCGGACCCCGATGGGGACGGAGATCTCGATCTCTATGTCTGTGTCTATGAGAGCGATCATGCGGGTGACGCCCGCGGCTTTGCCGCGCGTACGCCGGTGCCCTTTCACGATGCCGAGAACGGGGGGCGGAATGTGTTGTTAGAGAATCTCGGAGACTTTCAGTTTGCCGATCGCACCGAGGCCTTTGGTTTGGAGGCGAACAACACGCGGTGGAGTTTCACCGCTGCCTGGGAAGACTATGACCGCGACGGCGACCCCGATTTGTATGTGGCCAACGACTTCGGGCGAAACAACCTTTATCGCAATGACGGTGGCCGATTTGTCGACGTGGCTTTGGCAGCGGGAGTCGAGGACATGGCGGCCGGGATGTCGGTCGCCTGGGGGGACTACAATCGCGACGGTCATGCGGATCTCTATGTGGGCAACATGTTCTCTTCCGCCGGGCGCCGGATCAGTTATCAGCGTCTCTTCGACGAGGATTCGTCTCCCGGTGCCTTGGCCGGCAAGCAGCGCATGGCGCGGGGAAACACCTTGTTCGCCGCGCGGGGTGATGCGACGGGCGCCTTCGATGACGTGAGTGAATCGGCCGGTGTGGTCATGGGGCGTTGGGCTTGGAGTTCCGCCTTTGCCGATTTGAACAACGACGGATGGGAAGACCTCCTGGTGGCCAACGGCTACCTCACCAATCGGCGGGAGGATGATTTGTGAAGCTTTTTCTGGCGGCAGGTCGTGTCGCCCTCTCCCGAACAGAACACTGGGACAGACTCGATGAAGCCCTACGCACAGGGTTGGGCTGCCATGGTCGATCTCGTCACGCGGGGGCATTCCTGGAGTGGTCACGAACGGCACGTTTGTTATGTGAATGAGCGTTCTGGGCGATTTGCCAATGTGTCCTTTGTCAGCGGATTGGATCACCGCGATGATGGGAGGGCATTGGGCTTGGTCGATTGGGATTCCGATGGCGACCTCGATGTGTGGTTCCGCAATCGCACCGCGCCGAGGCTTCGTCTGATGCGCAACACGCGGGCGCAGAATCGCCCGGCGCTGACCTTGGAATTGGAGGGCACTGACGGAAAGACAAATCGAGATGCCATTGGAGCCGTCGTCGAAGTGATCATGGAAGGCGGCGAGCGTCTCGCGAAATCCGTAAGGGCGGGGGATCTCTTCATGTCGCAGTCGAGCAAACGATTGCACTTCGGATTGGGCGGGCAGCCTGTTATCCGCAGTGTGCGCGTCTTGTGGCCCGGAGGGAATTGGGAATCCTTTGGGGAGATCGCACCGGGGAATCTGTATCGATTGCGCCAAGGGACGGGTCGTGGGGAACTCGTGCGAACTCACCGTGAGGGAGGGACGGAACTCGCGGTGGGCGCCCTCGCGGGGGAACCGGATCGGGGGCGGTCCCGCGTGCTCCTGCCCACACCGGTGCCTCTCTTTCCCTCCTTTCAGTATCGGGACCGGGCTCTCCAGCCCAAAGGCCTGCCGGAATCGGAGAGGCCGTGCCTGTTGGTTTTCTGGTCCAGTTTGTGTCTGGCCTGCCGGGATGAACTTCCTAGGCTTGCCCGCGAGAGGGAGCCATTGACGGGGGCGGGAATCGATGTGCTCGGCCTCGCTGTCGACGGAATCGAGCAATCCGAGGGAGCTTATGCGTTCATCGATGGGGCGGCGTGGCCTTTCGCTTGGGGCTTTGTCGAGGAAGCTGTTCTGGAGAGGCTGGAGCATCTTCAGGAAGTGCTCTTTGATCGCGCTGTTCCGTTAGCCGTGCCCTTGGCCCTCTTGGTGGACGGCAAGCAGCACGTGCTTGCGCTCTACCGCGGAACGATCGACGTTGACGAAGTGATTGCCGATGCGCGCGCCACCGTGGGAGCGAGCGATGAGCAACTCCATCATGTGGCGCCTCCCTTGGCGGGCCGGTGGTTCACCAATCCGGTCCCCCGCGTCTTCGTGGCGGAGAACTTGGCGCGTCGATTTGAGGAGCGGTTTCCCGAGGACGCCCTGCCATATTTGCATTTGGCCTTTGAGGAAGCGGAGGCTGAGAAGAAGGAGAGTCTTCGAAGGGAGCTTGGATTCAAGCACCGGAGACTGGCACAGCAACAGGCGGAAGCCAATCGGCTGGAGGCTGCCGTGGCGTTGTTTGAAAAGGCTTTGGTCTACACGCCGGAGTCTGCCGCGCTGCATCATAACTACGGCGTCTTGTTAGCCCGCTATGGGCACCTCAATCGCGCGCAACAGCTTCTCCAGCGTGCGTTGCAACTGGATGAGAGTTCGGAGGCCACCCGAAAGGCGCTACAGATGGTGATGGAGGCCATGGCAGCTAGAGAGGGTGGGCCGGGATCGGTTAGGTAGTCCGCCTTGCAATGACCTTGGCCGGTGGATCACCATTCCGTCCATGGTCGTAGGAGGTGAGAGCGGCGGGTAAAAACGCGGGAGAGGCGTCTCGCCGGGCTCACGTTGGGGCTGTGACGCCGGGCTCACGTTGGTTGATGATTCAGCCGTTGATAGGGATTCGCCCTTTGCATTTGGCTGCCACTTGATAGGTTTCCCCTCATGGTGAAGATGCCGTTGTCTACGGTTTGGTTCCTATTCTGTCTTGGGATGTTCTCCGCGCGGGCCGAGTTTCGCGAGTGGACCGCGGCCGATGGCCGCAAGCTCCTGGCGGAGTTTGTCTCGCTGGAGGATGGGCAGGTGACGATCAAGCGGCGGGTTGATGGCCGCGAGTTCAAGCTGCCGCTGGAGAAACTCTCGGAGGCGGACCAGGCCTGGGCGACGGAGAAGGGCGCGGCGTTGCAGGCGGAGGCGGAGAAGGCGGCCTTGCGATCGCGGGCTTCCAATCCGTTCTTGAAATTGGTCACGGGCGACTGGGAACGTCACGAATCCGAGGGCCTGAGCTACCGCTTCTTTGCCGAAAGAAAACTGGGGCGAAGTTCGAGAACGACCGGTTTGGGGGCCGAGCCCAAGCTCTACCCGTTGGTGATCGATTTGCACGGGAAGAACGGCGACGTCATGACGCCGGAGACGCCTTGGTCGGCGAATAACTTTGCTATGAAGGATCACTATCGCGATCGCCCCTGCTTCATTCTCGTGCCGCAAGCCCCCAAGGAGAATGAGACCTGGAGCGGGAAAAATGGGGCTGCCGTGATCAAGATTGCCGAGGACATGATCAAGCATTTGCCGATCGACGAAAAGAGGATCTACATTCTCGGTTACTCCATGGGTGCCTACGGGGCGTTTCATTTGTTAGCCACGGAGCCCAAGTTTTTCGCCGCCGCCGTGCCCATCGCCGGAGGTGGCAATCCGTCGGCGGTCCGAGATCACCGCAAAGTTCCGGTGTGGGTCTTTCACGGAGCCAAGGACGATGTCGTCGATGTGGAGCGGAGCCGCGTGATGGTGGAGGCGATGAAGAAGGCGCGGGCTGAGGTGAAGTATACGGAGTTGCCCGATGGAGATCACGGCATCGGCGGGCAAGTCTACGGGAACGTGGAGGTGCACGAATGGCTTTTTCAACAGGCTCGAAAGTGAAGAGAACGAAACGCTCTTCATTCCTGCTCGTCGGATGGGTGCTCTGGACCGTGGTCCTGTCACACTCTTTGAGGGGCGAACGCTTGAACGTCCTTTTCATCGCGGTGGACGATCTGCGGCCCGAACTCGGCGTCTACGGTTCCCGGGCGCAGACGCCGCATCTGGATGAGTTGGCATCGGAGGGAGTGGTTTTCCAACGCGCCTATTGCAATCAGGCAGTCTGCGGGGCTTCCCGTTTGGCGGTGATGTTAGGGTTGTATCCGGAGCACACGGACGAGCGCACCTTTCATGTGAGGGATTGGCGAAAGCGTTGGCCGGACGTGCTGACCCTCAACCAGCACTTGACGGCATCGGGCTACACCACGGTGGGGTTGGGCAAGATTTACCATGGCACGGGTGGGCCAGGCGTCGATCCCGAGCATTGGACGCGTTGGCTGGGTGTTCGGGGCGCAGTCACCTATGCAGATCCGGAGAATGCGCGGGCGCATGCGGAGGCTGGGAAGCGCCTGAGGCCGGGATCGTCGTCATCGCGTCTTCGGGGGCCGATGACCGAGTTCGCCGACGTGGAGGACACGACCTACGCCGACGGCTTGCGGGCGGAGTTTGCCGTGGAGCAGATCGGCCAGTTGGCCGAGGGGAAGAAACCATTCTTTCTCGCGGTGGGCTTTACCAAACCGCATCTTCCTTTCATTGCGCCGAAACGCTACTGGGATCTTTACGAGCGGGAGAGCTTTGACTTGCCGGACAACCTCGGTCTTCCGCCGGGTTATCCGGAGTGGGCGGCGAATGTCCATGCCGGTGAGATGAGCGCCTATTGCGATCGGCCGGCCGGGGCACCGGCGACGTTTTCCCAGGACCTCAATCGACGCTTGCTCCACGGCTACTTTGCCTGTGTCAGTTACATGGATGCTCAGGTCGGGCGGCTCTTGCAGGCCCTGGATGACCATGAAGTGGCGGAGAAGACGGTGGTGATCTTCTGGGCCGATCACGGTTGGAAATTGGGGGATCATCAGTCCTGGTGCAAGCACACCAACTTCGAGTGTGACACGCAAGTGCCTCTGATCGTGCGGTATCCCAACAAGGCTCGAGGGGCGGAGTCGACGGCGTTGGTGGAATTGATCGATTTGTATCCCACCTTGTGTGCCTGGCTGGATCTGAAAACGCCCGCTCACCTCCAGGGAAAGTCCTTCGCCGCGCTCTTGGATGATCCGGCGGCTGATCATCGTGAATCGGCCTACTCGTCCTACCCGCACACGGCGAAGGGCGAGGCGGGCCGGGTGATCGGTCATAGCATCCGAACATCCACTCACCGCTACACCGAGTGGTGGCAGCGAGGGACGGATCGCGTGGTGGATTCCGTACTGACGGACATCGAGAAGGATCCCGGAGAGACCACCCGCGTGGAGGCGACTTTCGAGAATGAGCGGCTTCGGGAGCGATTGGCTCGCCATCTCCGCAGCCGCGTGATGGCAGCGCGAAATCCGCGTCCCTGAGATGGAACACCCGCCGGGTTTGCTTCGAGGTTCTATCATGCTTACGGTCCACGGCATCGTCAGTGCCCTGCCCACGTCTATCAATCGATGAATCCAGACCCCTCTCATAGAATCGGCGAATGAAGCACTCAGGCGAACTGGTATTTACCAACACACCGTGGCTCGTGACGCTTTCGGTGCTTTTTGTCGTGGTGGTGAGCGTCCTGGCCTTCGTCGCCTGGCGCCGTAGCGGCTGGCGGGCCTCGATCGGTTGGTTGGAGGGGCTGCGGGTGATCGTGGCTGCCGCCATCGCCCTGACATTGAATCGGCCGGAGTGGCGTGAGACGTTTCTCCCCGATACACGGC
>JANQJH010000361.1 GCA_028281705.1 Verrucomicrobiales bacterium | reverse complement strand
AACTTGCGGCACTGGAACGAGCCATCCGGCTGCAGCGTCCGGCGCCGACATGCGCCGCCGACAAGCGGACGCCCCTTGGGGACGAGGACAGCCCCTTCGACGACGTCTGGCCGGCCTTCCAAGCCGTGTTGCAGCGGCTACAGCGGGCGGTGGCGCGCTTGGATCGCATCGACGGGACGAGCGGGATGAACGGGAGCCGCCAGCCGCTGGGTACTGGCTTTCTCGTGGCGCCCAATCGGATCCTCACAGCGCGGCATGTGATCGAGGATATGAGTTACGACACCATGCGATTGGAACCTGGCCAGGCGATCGCGGACTTCGGTAAGTACTGGCAGAGCAATGCCGGTGAGACCTGTGTCATCACGGGTGTGGTCGCCGTCGATCACCGGTTTGATCTGGGACTCCTGGAGATCGAACCCCTGGAGAGCGAGACCGATTCGCTGGTGATCGACGGATTCACGGTGACCAAAGGGGCTGGGGTTTGCGTGGTCGGCTATCCGCTGGATGATCGGCGGAGCGGGATGGTCAATGTCGACTTCATTTTCGGAAAAAAGAGATTCGGCCTGAAACGCGCTTCGGTGGGCGAGATCCTGCGCTCGGATGCCTACTACCATTATCACGACTGCAGCACGCTCGGAGGAAACTCGGGTTCACCTGTAGTCGATCTCGACTCGGGCCGATTCTGTGGTGTCCATGTGAGTGGTCGCGCCCTGGCGCGAAATGCGATGGTCCGGGCCGTTCACGTTCTGGAGTTTTTCGAGCGCCACCGTGAGACGCCAGCCGGCAGCGCGCATACCAGCTGCGGCGGGGGCCGGATCGCGATCGTGGGCGGTTCCGATCGGGATGCGCAAACGGCGGATGATGCCGAACTGGATGAGATCGAGGAATTGGAGGCGAGGCCGGAAGACTATGTCGATCGTCCGGGGTACGACCCCGGATTCCTCGGTGTTGAAGTCCCGCTGCCGGAGTTCAGCCGGAATGGCGACGACATCCTGACATTCGAGTTCGGGGACGACGAACAGCGGGAACTCAGGTACCAGCATTTCTCGGTCGTGATGAGCGAGAGTCGGCGGATGTGCCGGTTTAGCGCGGTGAATATCGATGGTGCGACAGCCGGGAAACGCAAACGCAGGGGTTGGAGATTCGATCCTCGCATCGACAAGGCCCATCAGATCATGAAGGAGTGCTATGGCCGGGAGCCCAAGTTTAGCCGGGGGCACATGACGCGGCGGGAGGATCCGATTTGGGGTAGCGACACCGACGCCTCGACGGGGAATGTCGATTCGATGCACGTGACGAACGCCGTCCCGCAAATCCAACCATTCAACGCAGGCATTTGGTTGCAGTTGGAGAGTTACGCCCTGGACCACACGCGCGAAGACAGCATGAGAATCTCGGTATTCACGGGTCCATTCCTGACCGGCGACGACCCGGTGCACTTTGGCGTCCGGATTCCCCTGAGATTCTGGAAGGTGATCGCGTTCATTCACGATGAGACCGGTGAGCTTTCGGCGACCGGCTACACGATGTCGCAGGAACCGTTTATTGGGGACTCGGAGTTCGTCTTTGGTCAGCACCAGAACCGGCAGCGCCCGATCCTCGAGATCGAACGCGAAGCCGGCATTACTTTCGGAGAACTCTCGCAGGTCGACCCGTTGCGGACTCTGCCTGAATCGACCGATAGGCTGCTTTCGGCTCCCGGACAGATCCGGTTCATTTGAGACCCAATTGGAGGAAGGGAGCCCGCCCGAGATCACTCCCGAATTGGTTGCGCCGGTGATCGGCGATGAGCGCGTGTCTAGGAGCTTGTTAGAAAGGTTGCCGAAAGCGAAACCATCCCGCAGGGTCAGGGTAACGCCGGTGGCGGTGACGACCTGCTCAGTTCTCAGGAGGGTGCCGATCCCGGCGGGCTGTCGATGTTCCTCTCGAGTCGTTCGTGGGCCATGTGAGCAGAGGCCATGCGGCGCAGCTCCTGATAGGCGAGAGGCAGCAGCCGTTCGGCGGCCTCGGTGCCGCTCTCCTCGCTCGCCGTGGGATTGCCGATGGCGTCGAAGAGAGCGGCGTCGTCTTCCTGACCGAGATCCGCTCCAAGACAGGATGGCCGATCTCCCGGGCGAGATTGGCCTCGTCGCTCTGGTCAGGCATGTTCCAAGCAATCGATTCAGTGAAAGACATGATAGAAACCAGAGCGAGGGATGAGAGCGAGACGGGTTTTTCGTGGCGCCGGAGCGGCGCCACCCCATCGTGCGCAGAATCCCCCCAAACCCTGTCAGGAAGTGGTGATTTTCTTTCTCAGGCGTCGAATTTTCTCTCGGCGAAAAAGGTTTTCCGGTTTTTCCCGCCACCGGAGAATATCTGGTTGGGACACCCGTGAAACGATCGATGATGACGACAGAAGACGACCCATCCCTGATCCGAGAATACCAGGCCACGCAGTCGGAGGCGGCCTTTCGCACCGTGGTTGACCGGCATCTTCGGATGGTCTACGGACTCGCTCTCCGAAGGACGGGCAGTCGCGAGGCTGCGGAAGAGGTGGCGCAGAATGTGTTCATCGTGCTCGCACGCAAGATCCACGGAGGATTCCGGGCCAAGGGACCTCTGAACGGTTGGCTCTATCAGACCACTCTCTACCAATCCTCGCGATGGCTTCGGACCGATCGCAGACGAAAGCTCGCCATGGAACGATATCGCGCCTCTCAGCAATCGGCCTCCGCGGAGGAGGAACTGGACACCCTCGATCCCGGTGTTCGAAGTGAACTGGAGGAAGCCATCGGCCAACTGGCGGCCTCCGATCGATCCCTGGTTATCCAGCGCTACTTGGAGGGGCGCACCTTTCGCGAGATCGGGGAGATTCTCGGCAGATCCGAAGATGCGGCCCGCAAACGGGTCGCGGTGGCTGTGGAAAAACTCGCGCGCCATTTTCGTCCGCGGGGACGGGCCGTCTCCACGACCACGGTGTCGGCGGTGTTGGGGACAATGCTCGTGGGCGACGTGCCTACCGGCTTGGCTTCCTCAGTGACGCGCTTCGCCCTACAATCGGCCTCTTCAGGCTCCACGGCCGGAGCGATCATTGGAAGCAAAGCGTTTGTTGCCGTGTCGGCTGCGATGGCCTTCATCGTCCCGGTGGCAGTCGAGTGGCAGGCGGACATTTCCCGTGGGGAGGCGGCGATTTGGAATACGGGACCGCTCCACGGGGCAGGACGAGCACCGCAGGTTCAGGATGAGGATAGTGCCAGTGTGGACGGGCGAACTCGCGTTTCACCCACGGTGGCGGAAACGCTTCGCGCCCTGGCGGATCACCCGAGTCCGGCGCATGCCGAGGCTGCGGTCGCGGGATTTTTGGCGAGCCTCTCCCACGATCAATTGCGCGATGCCATGGAGGCCCTACCGCTCTTGAGCCACTCCGGCGCTCGAATCGTCATTGGGAGAGCCCTCTTCACACGCTGGGCGTCGATCGATCCTGACGAAGCGATGAAAATGTTGTCCTCGTTAGAAGACCCGTCGTATCGGCGGGGTGCGTCTTGGGGAGCCATGCATTGCTGGGCGAGAACAGATCCCGCGGCGGCTGGAACGTACCTGGCGGAACTGCCCGAAGACCAATCCTCGAGCAAGTTGCTGGTGGAAGCCTATTGGAATGGATTTGCTGCGAGCGATCCGGCCGCCGCGGTGGATCGCGCCGACGGCTTGAAAGATTCCGCCGAGCGACTGAGAGCGCTGCAGTTCGTTTTCGGGGAGTGGAATCGGAATGCGCCACTGGAAGCGCTCGCTCATCTCGAGAAGATGGAGGACGACGCCCAGCGAGACCAGAGGATGGAAGCCGCCCTGCGCAGTCACTCTCGTCGCGATGCTCGGGAAGCCGTGGAGATCGGTCGTCAACTGCTCAGTGAGGGAGCGCCGGCCGGCATCCTGACGGATCCACTAACGGATTGGTCGCGGAAGGAGCCGGTGGCGGCCTTTGCCGCGGCCGCGGCCCTGCCCAAAGATCCCGAGATCGATAACGCGATCTCTCGCATGGCCGCCAGCATTCGTTCGTGGGCCGTGGCCGAGGAGGTGGCGGCCACCGTTCCTGACTCCATCCGCGAGATTTTTGTCAGTGGACTCGCTCGAGGGTCTAACTGGGGGAGCTGGGAGGAGACTCCGGAGGCCTATCACGCCATTGCCGAACTCCTGCCGACGATCGCTGATGGGAAACGGCGCCAAGAGGCCGCCTACGATCTGAGAGAGGGTTGGGCCCGGCATGCCAAATCGGAAGCGGATGCCTGGCTCACGGAGTTCCTCCAGTGGCACCGTTCGGAGAGTCGGAGTTTTTAGGTCGTTGGATTGCGATGAAGATGAGCCTTGATTTCCTCGGATACCGTCTCTTTCGACGCCTGGCCGTCATTATCCTGGCCTTGGTGGCGGGCCTTGTTAGTGCGAATTGGATGCGATGGGCGAGAACCTCCGCAGAAGAGGAGTTCGTCAATGGGCGAGAGCACGGGCAGGGAGAAATCTTGAACCTCTCCCGCGAAAGTAGGGCGGTGAAACCACCACCTGCGGAGGACTATTCCATCGCCATGGAAAACTACTTCGCAGATCGGACCTTGCCCGGAGCCCTGGATCGTGTCCGGGCGGCAGCCTTTTCTCTCACAGCGGCGGAGTTGGTCCCGGCACTGGAGGATCTTCGGCGGGTGGGCATGGATGACGAGATCTTGCGGGCGTTGTTTGCCCGTTGGGCCGAGCTTGATCCGGTGGCAGCGCTGGCGGCGACGGCAGGCGCGGACTTCAACAATCATGAGCGCATGGTGGCCCGTTATGCGGTTTGGGGAGCGTGGGCGGCCACGGATCCCGATCGCGCCCTGATGGAGCTTTCGGGTCCGCTGGTCAAGGGATACCGCAAGACTGCTGAGGAGGTGTTTTGGAGAGAGTCGGCCTGGTCCGATCCCGAACGGGCCTTGGAGAATGCCTCCGGAATCGGCGACCCGGAAGTTCGGCAAAAGCGTGAGGACGACATCATCGATTCCCTGGCGTCGACGGACCCGGCGAGTGCCCTGGCCTGGGTACTGGAGAATCGGGAGGGCGAGAAACGGGCATCACTGGCGGCTGAAGTGTTCTGGGGTTGGGGATTCAGAGATCCTCAGATGGCATTGGAACGTCTTCGAGGTCTTCCGGAGGACGTTCAGCAAAACGAGGTCTATGCCAAGCTGGCCGGGGGCGCCACACGCAAGAATATCAGTGAAGCGCTCCAACTGTTGCCCGAAATCCCGGAGGAACGACAGACGGCCTTCCTGGCCGAGGCCATCTATCAGGAGGCGACAAACAACCACAACCCTGGAAGAGCCTCGGCTCTGATCGTTGACTTGCCTCCGGGAACGACGCGCAATTTCGCTCATCGTCATCTGGCGCGGAAATGGGCGGCGATGGATTCCCAGCAGGAA
>JANQJH010000360.1 GCA_028281705.1 Verrucomicrobiales bacterium | reverse complement strand
TGCCACCAGTTCCGGCGGCACTCAGGCCGGCCTAACCACGGGTGCGCAAGCCCTCGGCTTCAAGGGCAAGATCCTGGGCATCAGCATCGATCAACCTGCCGATCGCACGCCTTCCTATCAATCGGAGATGGCCGGCATCGCCAGTGAAACGGCGACGTTACTCGGGCTGCCATCAACAAGCTTCGATGCGAGTGATTTCCACCTCAATGCGGATTATCTCGGCGGCGGCTACGGTGTGTTAGGCGATGTCGAAAGGGAGGCGACCAAACTTCTGGCGCAACTCGAAGGCATTTTCATCGGCCCGGTATACACCGGCCGCGCCGTCGCCGGCCTCATCGATCTCATCCGGCGGGGCCAGTTTCGCTCCTCCGACACCGTCCTTTTCTGGCATACCGGCGGCGCCCCCGCGCTCTTCGCCTACGCCGGGGAACTCTTCCCCGCCTGAAGGAATCGACGCCGATCCGCCGTGCTGCCTTGTTAGACGCCAGGAAAGGCGAGGGAAAGAGCCGCCAAACCGGAAAACAGCCGCGAATTCAATCCAATTCGCGTTAAAATCTCGACACAATGGAAGCGTGCTCGGTAGGATTCCCTAAATCCCGGGGGCCCGGGCTTTCTTAGCCCGCGTCCGGCCAAAAATCAACCACCTTATCATGATGAAGCTCTCCGTATTCGTCGTTCCCCTAGCATTCGTTTCGCTGTTGGGCATCCCACTCCAAGGACAAAACACCATTTTATGGGAGGCCTACAATGACTACCGTCCCACCGAGAATATCACCCACGCCAACGTCTCTGGTTATGATTTGAGAACGACCGACGACGGCGGCCCCTTGATCAATTTCGCCACCGGCTCCGAGCTCAGCGCCTCGGTATACGTCGAGTTGGGAGGCGATGGGGATGAGCCCGATGATTTCGGCGCCAGTTCCCCTTTCAATGAGGGGAGCCCGGCCTTTGAACTCTTTGACGGCAAGGTCGATCACACCAATGAGGGATTGCCAGGACTGCGCGCCTCGCAGGGCACCGAACTCATCCTGCACTTTCAGAATCTGGATCCCACGAAGCGGTACAACTTTCGCGGCTCAGTTAGCCGTGGGGGCAGTTACGAAGACCGCTGGGCCGTCTACACCATTTCGGGTACCGAGGCTCATGTCACCGCCCATATCGATGGCAGCACCGATCAGAACATCATCACCAAAGCCACCTTCGATACGGCGGATCTCACTGAGAATCAGGTGGCGATGAATAGCGGGAACAATCTCGCCGGTTCCGTCGTCGGCTGGGACAATATTGAGCCCGGCGCCGATGGCACCTTCTCCATCACGGCGGAGCAATACCAAGGTCCCACACCCTTTGGCGATGCCTTGGCCGGACCCTACGGTTATGGATTGAACGCCATCTGTCTGTCAGAGATCGAATCGACCGGCGCCTTGAGGATTGTGGAAAACCCGCCTGTTCAAGTGGCCATCCCCGCCGGTGAAACCACCACGCTTAGCGTGGAAGGCGAAAGCCCCGATCCCATCACCTATCAGTGGCAACAAGCAGACCCAGGCAGCGAGGACTTCACGGATATCGCTGGCGCCACGGATGCGTCGTATACCACACCCAATCTTGGCGTCGATGACAACGGAACGGCCTACCGTTGCGTCCTCAGCAGTGGTGGTTTTGATATCATCAGCGGCACCACGACGGTTGAAGTCGATGGTGTCATTCCGTCGATTGAGTCGGTTGTCGGCAGCATCAACTTTAACTCCGTTTATCTGACCTTCACTGAGCCCATGAAACTTGGGCTTCTGAGAGACCCAACCGCTTATAAGATCGAGGGCCTGTTTATCAATGACGTCAGCGTCCGTGACGCCACGACGGTACGCCTGCACACGAGTCCGCAACCCAAGGCGGCCACCTTTGGCGTCGTGATCAACGGTCTCGAAGATCTCGCGGGAAACCAGGTCGACCCCGACGCATCCACCGAGTTTACGACCTTCACGTTTGCCAACGAAGCCGTTGGGCTAGAGATTTGGGAAAACTTCTTCGGCAGCGCCGTGGATGATCTGCGCAATCACCCGGACTTTCCCAACTCCCCCCATATTGATTACTCGACGACCGGAATCGATTCCCTTCTCGTTTTTCCAGACGGCCCGAACAACACCTACGGAGGCCGTTTCCGCGCCTGGCTCATTCCCGAAGAATCTGGCGACTATCATTTCTTCCTCCGAGCCGAGGATAACGGTGAGTTTCGCATCAGCGAGGGCACCCAGTTTGCTCCACTTGAGGATATCGATAAAGAGCCAGACGCCATTGCTGGAGGAAACAATCCCTTCGCCGAACCCGGAGACCCTGCAACCTCGGAAGCTATCAGTTTGGAGGCGGGAAACAAGTATGCCGTGGAAGTCCTTTGGAAAGAAGGTAACGGAGCCGATCGCGCGCAGTTGGCCTGGCGCAAGGTGGGAGACAACACCGCCGCCGAAGATCTCGAGCCCATCCCGGCGAAATTCTTCTGTTACTTTGGTTCCAAGTTCTTCGATTCCGATGGCGACGGCCTCTCCGATGCCTACGAAGTGCTCAACGGCCTCGATGCCTCCACGAACGATGCCAATGGCGACATCGACGGGGATGGCCTGACCAATGCCGAGGAGCACGATTTGGGAACGGCGGCCAACCTGGCCGACACCGACGGCGATGGCCTCAATGACGGTGTGGAAACGGGCACTGGCATCTGGGTCAGCGAGAACGACACCGGATCCGATCCTCAGATCGCAGACACCGACACCGACACCATCGATGACGGCGCCGAAGTCACCGGGGGCACCGATCCGAACAAGGCGGACTCCGACGATGACACCTTTGCCGACAATGTCGAACTCGCCCTCGGCACGGATCCCGTCGCCGCCGGGAGTAAACCCAACGTCATCATCGCCGTCGACACCGGCACCTGGGACAGCGCCGACACCTGGTCCAACGGCCAAGCCCCGAGCGGCGCCAGCGACTATGTGGTGGTCAATACGGTGACGCCGGAAGTGTCGGCCGCCCCAGGCGAGTTCGCCGGGAAGTCACTCACTCTCATTGGACCCGGGATGGCCCTGCGCGCCAATCACGACGGCGTAGCGAGCGCGAACATCACGCTGAACGACACCGAGCTCAAAGTGAGGAACTCGAATACCTTGGGGGGTAGCCTGACCCTCAATGGCCGCAACATCTTCGACATGCAAAGCCACGACTTCGTCCTAGAAGCCGCCCTCAAAGGCGCTCCTCAGCTCACGATTCGGGGTGATGACGAAGAACTCGGCGGCATCCAACTGGCGGGGGACGGGAGCGAGTTCTCCGGGCTCATCACCATCACGGGCACCGATGTCATCGCCACCGCGCCGGGATCACTGGGGAATCGTTCCATCACCCTCATCGGCGGCGGATTGACCTTCGGCTACGATTACAATCAGACCGAGGCGCTCTTGAAGATCCGGGGCGGTGATTTCACCCTCGGCCTGGAAGGGGACGTGACCATGGCCGATCTCGTCGGCGTGAACGAGAACGACGCTCCCTTGTTCAGCCTGTTCGAACTCGCCGGCCCGGGCCCCTACACGGCCGACGACCTCCTGGCTGCCTTCCAGCTCGATGAAGGGATCACTGGAGGCGGTACCCTGACCCTGACGGGGAACGAGGACGACAGCGATATCGACGGTCTGTCCGACACCTGGGAAGAATCCAACTTCGACAATCTGGCTGCCGGACCGAATGACGATCCCGACGGCGACGGCTTGAGTAATCTGGCGGAGAATACCATCGATTCGGATCCCAACGATCCCAACGATCCACCCCTTCCCGATCCCGTGGACCCCGTGGATCCGGTGGATCCCGGCGAGGGTGACGCTGAGATCACGGCCATCACGAAGGATCCTTCGACCATCAGTCTGAGCTTCTCTGCCGGCACGACCTTCGATGTGGAGTACTCGGAAGACCTGGAGAATTGGTCTGTCATCGCCACCGACGTGACTGGAGACTACTCCGATACCGATGCTGCGCGCCTCGGGAGGGCATCCGGCTACTATCGAGGCAGAGCCAAATAGGTAGGAGGAGGAGGCGCCAACGGGTGCGGGCACTTCCTGTCCGCCCGATGGCCTTCTGCTGTTTATTTATTTGCCGGGGGTCATCATCCGAGGCCTTTCCCAGCAAACGGGGCCCTCTCGTGATCGAGAGGGCCCCTTTGGTTTGGGCTCTGAAGTTCCCGTAAGGCCAATTTAAAACACGGTCACTTCAAAATTGGAGCAGGCTGTTCTTGATCTCGAGGGACATCCAAAATCTGTGCTCAGGTCAATCCAGTACCGACGGCCGGGGGTGAGCGTGCGGTCTGTCCTCCCCAGTCAGACCGTCACGCTACCCAATGGCCATTCCTCTCAGGTGTTTAAATCAAGAACAACCTGTCCATCCCCTATATCGCGATCCCAAGGCGAACGTTACGTGGGGAACGATTTTTTTTTTGAAATATCAATCTCTGGCGGCGTCCGCCTTCCGGGCGGAAGGATCCCCTTCGGAGGGCTCCAGGGCTGACATCGCGGCCACAATCGCCGTCTGAAGTCGTCTTCCCCCGAAGAAGGGGCCCTTGCTAGCCCATCCGCCACCCTTGAGCGTCGAGACCAGGATCAATCGTCCGTTGATCAGGATGAACGCCGGATGCCCCGAATCGCCCTTCTCCAACCGCTCACGCCAGGCAGCCGCCAGCTCGCGCCCCATTCCCGGTCGAGCGCCCAGTTCTTCGTAGCCCTGCCGCTCCAGCCGATTGATGCGGAAGAGGTGAACCTGTCGCTGCTTGTCGGTCACGATGAGCGGCGCTCCGACGAGCACTGGCCGGTAGTTATGACCCAGGGGCAGCATGGGATAGTGGGCAATCGTCTCCGGCACCGGCCGATCGAGCCTGGCCACGGTCACGTCCGGTGTTCGCACCCGATGAATGATCTTCTTCGAAGCGATGCGTCGCTTCACCACCACTCCCTCGCGATCGTGAAAAGTGAGTTCCTCGCCCAGGCGACGCGGGAAGTGGCTGGCAAAGACCACGTACTGCTGATGAATCAAGGTGCCCGCCTTGGCGCTATCCCAAGCCACGCCGGTAAAGTCCAGATTTCGTGTCCAGTTAGCCGCCCAGGTGCTTGGACCATCGGCATCGTAGTTGGCAAACAACTGCTTGTCGGCCGTACTGGGCGACGCGGGGATGACCGAGGCTAACTGACGATTGAGAAACTTGGACGGCGAACCCGGTCGAACGAGCCACGAAGAAGAATGCACCCGCAGGGGCCCATGCATGGTGTCCGGCGACTGACAGCCCACAAGCATTCCCAAACACAGTAGACAAGCGGAAAAGGAAAGAGCCGCTATTCCAAGGGAGGTTATGGAATAGCGGCTCAGGAGGGATGTGCTTGGATGTGGAGCCATTATGACCAACTGCGAAACATTGTCACGAACTTTCTTCAACGATTTTTTCTACGACTTCCAAACGACTTTCTTCAACCATCCTCATGGGCTCCGAACACACCAACGATGACTACCTGAAGGGTGACCGAAACCGTCAGTTTGCCCACCCCGTTTTCGGCTAGAGAACAGGAATGGTGGTGGGATCCGGGAGAGCATCTGCGGGAACACCCGGAAAATGCGTGTCGACAAAATCACGCCAACGCCGGCGCGTCTGCTCGGACATCTTCTCGTTGATCTCAAGCATGCATTCCTCACAGACAAAAAGGGGACGCTCCACCATCTGCAATCCAAAACAAAGGGCGGCCATGGAGAAATGCTGTTGGTTCTCAATCGCCTCCGTCCGCGACCGGAGACAAAATTCGCACTGATAGAGGTCAAGCGAGACATCGTTGTCCGGCTCCAGGGAACGTTCGAGCTGGAAGCTGGTCAACTTCTCCACACTCTCACGCGAAAGCTCCTTCAGCATGTTCTGCTGGCACGGGAAGCACATGGCATATTCGAGGATGACCTCGCTGCCGTGGTAGGTCTTGGTGATCTGGTAAGTCTCCTCCAGGTCACTCAAGGCTTCGCCACAGGAAGTGCAGCAGCGGAAGGGACGTTCTTCGTAAAACGAATGAAACACATCCGGCAGCGGCTGTCCTCCGGGCTCAAACTCTTCGTCTCGATCGCTATAAAGGGAATCGTCGTCGTTCATCGCTGACCTCAGACATCTTCGTCGTCATCGCGGGCGCGGTCAACAAATCGCATGTTTTGCTCCAAGAAAACGAGCGGCACCTCGCCCGTGGGACCATTTCGGTTTTTCGCCACGTCCAGCGTGGCCTTCCCTGCACTCTCCTCCGCCTCCTCCTCGCTGTCGGCATAGTACTTCTCGCGCAAGAGCAGACCTACCATGTCAGCATCCTGCTCGATAGCGCCGGATTCACGCAGGTCGCTCAGGCGCGGTTTCCCCCCCCGGCTCTCAGGCCCCCGGTTGAGCTGCGCCAGAACGAGCACCGGAACATCCAACTCCTTGGCCAAGGCCTTGAGCCCGGAAGAGATCTCCGAAATCTCAATTTGGCGATTGTCCTGCGCCCGGCGCGTGTTCGACCGCAGAAGCTGGAGATAGTCGATTGCGATCAATTGGATGTCGTGCTGCTTCTTCAAGCGCCGCGCCTTGGAGCGCACTTCCAGGATACTCAGGGCCGGGGTGTCATCGATGAAGATCGGGCTGTTGGCCAGAGTTCCCGCGGCACTCATGAGCAACGGAAAATCACGATTCTGTGAGAGAAACCCGCCGTTCAATTTCGACATCTCCACCCCCGCGCGCGAACAGAGCAAGCGCAAGACGAGCTGCGCCGTGGGCATTTCCAAACTGAAGACCGCCACCGGCTTCTGCTGATCGATCCCCACCGCTTCCACGATGTTCAAGGCCAGGGCCGTCTTCCCCATGGACGGCCGCGCTGCAATGACGATCATCTCCCCTCCCTTCATCCCCGTGGTTTTGTCATCGAGACCGGCAAAGCCAGTTGAAAGCCCTGTCACTTTGCCCTTATTGTTGTACATCTCCTCGATCTCGGCGATGGCCTTCATCACCTCGTCTTTCATGTTGGCAAAGGCCTTGGCCTGACGCGTCTCTCGAATCGCGAGGATCTTCTGCTCCACTTCGTCCAGGAGCGAATCGACATTTTCCTGATCTTCGTAGGCTCGCGTGATGCAATCCGTACACGACTGAATGATGCGTCGCAGGACGTACTTCTGCGTCAGGATGTGCAGGTAGTAGTTGAAGTGAGCCGCCGTCGGTGAGTGTTCGAAGATCTCGCTCAAGGCCGAAGCCCCACCGACCTTTTCCAGGAGCTTGCGGTCCTGCAGCGTTTGCCCTACGGAAATCAGGTCGATCGGCTGGCTCGCATTGTACATCTCGAGAATGACCTCGAAGATGGTGCGGTGCGACGGCACGTGGAAACAATCCGGCCCTGGCAGATTCTCAATCGCCTCTCCCAACAACTCCGCATCCGTGGACTGGAGCAGGCAACTGAGCACCCCCACCTCCGTCTCCCGGCTGCTCGGAAGCGCCTGCCGCGGATCTTCCATCAGATCTGAAAGCGACTTTTGCGACGTTTGCAAGAGCCCCGATCCGCCCCCTTTGGGCTTGGATTCAAGGTTGTTGGCGGGTTCTTCGGTCAGTGTGTCCGGCATCGGTAGGAGGTGGGAAAGAGGAGCGAAAAAGGTCAGAAGGATAGGCGGGAGTGAGCGTAGGGAATCGGCCAAGGTCATCAAGATTTTTTCATCTCTTCTCGATACAATTTATCAATACATAACAATACCCTTAAAAATCTCCCCTATCACTATCCCTACCAAGTTCCGGTGAACAACTCGTTGACAAGTCAAGCCCCGCGGTGAATAAGGGCGTGCGCCCGCGCCACGGCCTCCTCCATCGATCGGCGCGGAACGCGACGAAGGTCTCCGCCAAATCCGAGCACCTCCAGTGCCTCGGCGTATAGATTTCCCAACGAATCCTCAGCCACCACCAAACACTCTGACGTTGACCCCAATCCAGCGGACACGAGTTCGCTTCCCACGAGTAGCCCGCTGAGAAAGGCATTGCCCTCAGTCACCGTTCTCCCACCTAACAAGTCACGGCAGCGAAGGCCAAACAATTCCGGAAGCAACCCTGACATCGATGCCCTTTCCACCCCCGAGCGGAAGGCCTCCACATCAGAGACCACTCGCTCTCCCGTGACGGAATGTTTCAAGATTGTATGATGCGCGATGGCCTCGAACAGGTCCCCCGTGAGATAGGTGGAGAAACTCACAATCGTCGCATCCTCCACCCGCACATGCTTGCTGTGCGTTCCCGGCAGGATGACACAGTAACCGTCGGGCAAGGCGAGCGCCTCATTGAACGCCAATCCCATGACCTGCGTTTCCTCACCCCGCATGACATCGCGCTCTCCCCAACGCAAGCCGCCATACACCGACACTTCGTGAGGACATGCCGCCGAAGCCGGAAGAGAAATGGAGCAAAGCGAGTCATGCAAATGAAAGGGGACCGGCGCATAGGCAACCTCTTCGAGGCCCACACTTGATGAAGCCATGCCTGACAGATAAACCGGCAGCCCGGCAATGGGTTTCTCGAACATTGACAGGGCCTCCGCCAATCGGCCGAGATAAAACTCTTGCCGATGCCCATCCCCATCCCGATCCGCACGGCCGCTCCGCAGCCAAGCCTCATGGGTCGCCGCAATGCCCTCCGCCAGGCCAACCTCCTCCACCACGCCGAAGGGCGACGGCCGAACTAGGCGCAGACGAAGCGTGGACGTGCCCCAGTCCCCGCTGATGATGTGGTCGGCGCTCATGGATCGATGGATTTCCGGGCCAGGATCGAAGCCTGCCACGCTCGTTTTTCTACCGATGAATGAGGATGCCCTTGGCGATCTGCTCGGCCACGATCTGGCGGTACCAGGCCCCGTTGAGACGCCGCCGTTCCCAGGGATTGCTGATGAACCCGCCCTCGACGAGCACGCTGACCAATCGCGTCTTGTTGAGCACGGCGTACTGTTTCCCCACCTTGATCCCGCGGTTCCGGGTCCCGATGCGCCGCGTCAGGAGATCCTGGATCCCCGCCGCGAGTTTTCGCCCCGCCAGGGTGGCGTAGAAGGTCTCGATCCCCTTCACCGAGGCGTCCCGGTGGGCGTTGTAATGGATGCTGATGAAGATGGCATCCTGGTAGCGATTGGCGATCTTGGCTCGCTCCTGGAGCCGCAGGTAGCGATCACTCCGCCGCGTCATGACCACGTGCAGGCCGTGGCGCTTGAGGATTTTTTCCAGCCGCTTGGCCGTGTCCAGGTTGAGATCCTTCTCCTTCACCCCGTAGCGCTTGGCCCCGTCGTCCTTTCCCCCGTGCCCGGGATCGATCACCACCGTCCTGAAGGCGCTCGCCTGGGTCAAAAGCAACACCAGGAGCAGCCAGAGGAGGCCTCTACCGCGGACAATCCGACTTTTCTCGAGCATGGGCCAGCCTAGGCCAGAATCACGGAAATTCACCACCACAGGTTCTGGGAAACCGAGGAAGGCATTTCGTTCAAAAAAGGGACTTGCCAAAGAACCGATTCCTGGAGACGGTGGCGGACCGTCGGGGTGTGGCGCAGTCTGGTAGCGCGCTGCACTGGGGGTGCAGAGGTCCTCGGTTCGAATCCGGGCACCCCGACCAGCTTTCCCCCTTGCAATCTGATCGAGGTCTGAGCCGTGGCCTCTCGACTTGGGCAGAGTTCGGCATGGCCTGTATCGGCGACCACGCTATCATTTCAGGATGATGAACGTTGCCCGAGGGATATTCCTTTGCGGTGTTCTCTCAAGTTGTGCGGTAAACCCACAGACGTCCGAAGAAGTGGCGGTAAACCGCGAAGCCTACGGTAGGGCGCGAGTGATAGAGAAGATCTACGCCAAGGAGATCGCGGTGGCGCGAGTGATCCCGTTCAAGGTGGCTGAGTTGTATCGCTACCACAATCGCCCCGAGAGTCTCGACTCGCCTTTTGAGGATCAGCGCATTCTGAGCCTGGTGGTGCAGGACAGCTACACCGATTCGGATGATTGCATCACCCGTGAGACCATCGACGTCGTCTATAGGCGCCCTGACGTGCGCTCCCTGCGGATTGTCGGAGCAAACAACCGGTCAGGCGCTCGATTGGAGTCGGGCGGACTTCTCGTCGCCGGGCGATATCAAGATCAAGAGGGTCAACACTGGAAGAGCATTGCGGTGAAGTTTTCCTACCCTGATTCTAGCATCCACACGGTATTACACCTGGATCCCAAGTCCCTGCCCTCCGTTTCCTGGGCCAAAGAATGGCAAGAGCCGCTGCAGGCGCATCCGGTTGACCGCTTCTTGAAGAGTATGCTGGGTTCGTGAACTCCGATGAGCATGTGGCACTCATTGGAAAACTGCCCTCAAGGTTGCTACGGACGCTGATTCACTCAACAGCGGTGAATGAGTGAATGGTGCTACCAAGCATGCCTCTAACGGCTCTCCCACAATTGGGAAAGCTCATCAGGCAATTTCTCGGCGCAGAATTGTGAATCCGATTTCGTTCCGAGAACATCATCGACATAGGTCCATTCCCACCCAATCGGATTTTCCAATAGAAAAACTTGTCTTTTCGCCGCCCCAAAATGGCCGCAACGCTTGTTGAGTGTGCTTCTCGTGTTATCCCAGAGCACCCAGAATCTCTCCTCACCCACAATCCGCTTCAGTTCTGCCAGATAGTCGCCTCGGAACGAGGAAACCCGGTCGTGCTCGAGTGGACCAAGAATGATGGAATAGGCACCGTTGTCGTAGAATCGTTGGTCTGCGATGTTGTCAATCCATGCCCTCCAAACCGCGGCCACGACACCCGCTGTGAGTTCTTCTATCGCTTGTGCCTCCTCCACGCTGAGCTGCAACCAGCCACGCACTGCCGGAGGAAGATTCAAATTGGCGGAAACATTGGGAGTCGTATTGTCAGGCTTTGGTAAAGAATCGACCTCTTCGTTCACCGTGATCAAATTCTCTTCCGGGTTCTGCGACGCCGCCGCGCCGCTATCGACAACGATCACACGATCTGAAGATTCCGAAAAAGTGCGATCCATGGGAAGAAGAAAAGCCCCTCCCATCAAGCCAACAACAAAGTAGGCAAAATCTACTCTTGAAAAGCGTGCGGTCATTTCAGCTCCTGCTTCAGGGTTTCCAATAGATGTTGAATCCTCGATTGTTTGCCACGGACAATAATGAGCTTGTCGCCATCAGAAAAACTGTGAAGGATCCTCCATTTACCCCTAATCTTTTCGCCTTCCAGGATTCGCACTCGACGTCCGAAATCCGAAAACTGCTCATAGTAAACTTCTTGAGCCATCAAACCCAATACGTTCGCCTTTTGAGGGCCGAGCGCACTCTCAAGAGATTTCTCATGTTCTGCTTGCGCATCCTCCATGAATCCCGTAATCCTGGGCACCTCAAGACGGACATGGTTCGCGGATATTCGATGCACTTCTGCACTATCATATTCATAATTAACCAAAGTCTCGAAGAGCGTGTCAAAGGATCTCTGGACCTGCTTCACTTGGTCGTCGTCCAATTCCAAGAGCGATTTGCATTCATCAGTAACCATGAAGCTAAGGGCCTTTAATTCGTAGATTGGGTCCGTGGGGAAGGAACTCGTCTCAAACGGAACGTAGGAAGGTCGGTCTTTCTGTTCGAACTGACGCTTTCGGGACTTTCTCTGAAGCCCAATACCACCTTGATCTTCATGACCAGCAGTGATGGTGTTCGAAGCCCCAATTGAAGGAGATTCGATCGGAGTTTGCGCGAGCCTGACAAACAAAGATAGACAAAAGGCACATAGCACGCCCAGCGCCAATAGAGAAAATCTCCAGACACCACGCACAAGAACTTCTGATGACAAATCCATTATGATTACCGTTATTGATCCCACGCTACGAGTGATTCAAGTTTCCCATTGAGGCTGGAAATTCTACGTTCAGCTCCAACAAAGGAATCCAATCCGTATCAAATCTCCCTACCTTTTGGGGGCGCTCTGGAGTCTGTGGATCGGCCGCTTCTCGATCGAGTTCCTCTTGAGTCACGCTCTCACCTCTGGCTTGGCGCACCTCAAGTTCGCTGACAGAATCAAGCATATCAGGAAACCCAAATTGAACATCGATCTGCGCAGGATCCATGCGGTCACAACGCGGGCAACTGATACGAAAAGCTGCCGAAATAATGGAAGGACCGTAATCAAATTCGAGTTCAAGTGTCTTACCGGGAGGCACTTCTCCAAACACAGGATTAATGATGTTCGATGTCGGCAGTGGTGTCCAGTTTAGATTCATCCATTCGTCATACGACAGCATTTCTCCGGAAACACGATCGCGAAGCCTAACGTAGCCGTTGGGAATGGGCTCCCCTCGAGTCGATCTATCAAATCGAAAAAATTGAGTCCTTTCTTGATGATTGGTGATCGCATACTGAAGTTGCGTGGATTCTCGATCGATCGCAACGGTGGACTGAGTGCCATGACGCGTCGACGACCATGGCCCATGGCCATATTCCTGGGACACTTCGGCCAGCTCATTCTGATCGATCGTAGCTCTTAAGAAGGTGCTTTTCGGTATCGGCGAACGATTCTCTGTACCTGAAACGGCGTCGTTTGATCGCCTTGGATCTCCTGGCGGCACGCCGCGGACACTTGATGTATTCACATCCAATGGGGGCACGGCGACAACCAATCGTTGGACTCGAGTCGCCCGCAACTTGAGAACCACGAACGCCACCCCAATCGCCACGAGACAGGTGAGGCATAGAGCAACAATCTCGCGTGTCCTATTTATACTCTGCCTCAAATGCTCTCAGTTGGTTCAGATTGATACCAGTCTTCAATCATTGCCTCCAACCATATTAAGGATGAGTCCATTTTTCAAAATAATTTCCGTAGAGAGATTGGATGTATGATATGATATGCTATACGCTCCGATAGACCTAGCCCCATTGATACTGTAGACCTCATCGATTACCCATTCTCCCTCTGCATTGAATACTAAAGAGTGTACAATGCAGGAATGCGAGTTCTCCACATCGTCCCAGAACAAGAAATTATCCGACCCCCACTGGTAGGCACCAGAACTATTCTTGGGCACGAGGACATAGTCGTCTTCAAATGCCATTTTCACATAATCATGAGAGTTCCACCAAACAGGCACATCAAATGTATATCCATGACAGTTGTACACCCAGTGATAAATGTCGAAAAGAGTGAAGTTGTCCTTAGAAGGATCGAGATTCCGAAACTCTCCGGGCTTATCGGGATGAGTTTCCCAGAGTTCTCCTACCTGCCTGTTGTTACTAGTATGACTCAGGAGCCTTGTATACCTCACCTGGCTTCGCCTCGATTCCCATTCTCCATTCACCAATATCCTTCTTTCTCGGAGTATATTCGCAGGACTATAATTCGGATCCCACATGAACGCCTCGTAAGGCCAAGCACTGGCAAACTCAAGGCTGAACATGCCAGCCACACTGATGAAGAATAGACAAGTTTTAACTTTCATGGAATGATGCGATTCTTGCTTTTTGCGCAATGACAGCAACCCAACGAGGTTTTTACCACGAGACAAGAGAGAGTTTCTCACGAAACAAAAAATAGGACGAAAGTTGTGGATGTAGGGCAATGCAGGATCCAGGGTCCGGACTGGAAGGGGAAAGACCACAGCTGGATACACGGCTTCACGAGCAAGCGCCACCGGACCGGGAGATTTGCCCGGGTAGACAGATTCATCGTGGTCGGAATTTCCAGAACGCCGTACCTCCGCCTCCCCCTAAAATCACCGCGGCAGACCGGATACACCATCGATAGACAGACCGCCTACGATCACTCCGCTCCACCCTGCCCCGTTCACAACTTCAGACCACTTCTGTTTTCCACGGGTGACATCGCGCGTTCGGCTATTGAATTCCAGTCGAACGGTTGTCTGATACAGCCCCGGAGGAACGCGGCATCATCGATCCATACGTCGATTGGCCCGTTTCTCGCTCACACCCCAAGCCCTCCCTCCACCTCTCCATCCATCACCCCACCCATTCAGATCCTCCATTCATGAACACCATCGACCGGATTCTCCAGGAAGTTCACGCCCGTTTCAAAGACTGCCAGGAGGGCGCCGTGGCCGACTACATCCCCGAAATCTTCAAAGCCAGCCCCGAATGGTACGGCATCCCATCGTCACCACGGACGGGCACTGCTACTCGCGTGCGGGGCCTGAAGACCTTTGATGAACTCTCCCGCCGCTTCAATCTCCACCTCTTCAACCTTCCTCCACTGACCGACAATTCGATCCGCAACACCTACAAGCTCTCCTCGGTCGAATCGAACAAGCAGCGCCCACCCCAGGATCGCGACATCATCCTCGATCACGGAGACGAGGTCACCCTGCTGATCGAAATGCAAGGCAACCTCTTCTTCAGCTCCATGGAACGAGCCCTGCGCGCCGCCCAGTTCCAGCATGCCAACGCCGAGACCATCATCCTCGATGTCACCGGCGTCGGCTTTGCCGATCTGGCATCACAAGAACTGCTTGCAGACTGTGCGGGGCTGAGGGAGGCAGTCGCCGGAGAATCCTGATCCTCGTGGTAATGGATAATCAACCTTTTCGGACAGATCACAATCGCGGCTTGATTCTAATTTTATTGATCGCGTGGGACACTGCGCCCTGCGATCGCTTGAATGCGCTCCCGATCACGGCATGATCATACCCCTCGTGATGCGCTGCTTGCATCGCTTCCGCGCGCGCCTGAGACACGGAATCGGTGCGTTTTCGGCTCAAAAGATCTCCGACTGGA
>JANQJH010000359.1 GCA_028281705.1 Verrucomicrobiales bacterium | reverse complement strand
AGCTCCGGGAAGGCCCCGAGTTCCGCCTCCATCTTCTCCAAATCGGCAATCATTTCCCCCGTCTCACCGTCAAACTTCCCTAGCCCTCGACGCGTCTCCTTGATATTGCCTACCGCACTGGCAACCCGGCGCTGGATCTGTTTCTGATAGCGATCCACCTGTTTCTGGTAGCTGCGAATCTGTTCCCGGTAGACGTCGCCTTCCTTGCTAAAGAGCGAGAAGATGGGTACATCAATGGCCAAACGAATGGACCAGGTTTCGTTGATTGCCAGACGCTTGCTATAGGTGCGCTCACGCCCGCCCTCGATGAAGGAGATCCAGGGGATCCGTTTGGCCTTGAACGCCCGGAGATCGCCTTCGGCAAGCTTCTGCAAGCGGTCCAAGTCCGCCAGCTCGAGATTGTTCATGAAAGCCAATTCGGTCAGAGAAGCCAGGGTATCCTCACGGAATCCCAGGAGCGGCCGATGGGGAACGCCCTGGACGGAAATCCGGCTCGCATCCGCCAGACCGACCAATCCGGCGAGTTCGGCGCGGACCTGTTGGAATCGAATCCGGGGCGAAGTCGTTAGGCCACGCCTGTTCTGCGCCCGGAGAAGCTGTCTGTCGACCACATCACGCGTCTGGTGCCCCCCGTCGAGGATCTTCTTCTGCCGGTCGTACTCGTCCATTTCCAAGCGATAGAGCCCGTGCCCCATGTTGATGTTCTCCTGGAGGAACTGCAGTTCCTGATAGAGGGCCCGCACCTCCTGCACGATGTCGCGCCCCACCTGCTTGAAAAAATACTGGGCGTATGAAATCTCCGCCATCGCCTTGTCGATCTCGGCCCGCATCTGAAAGGGGTTGGGCGGGTAGAGGCGCACTCTGGTATCGAGCTGCTCATTCCTCCGCACGGCATCATTGTTTCCCGGTCCGGGAATTTGGACCTCATCCACCCGGACGTCATCCCAGCTGAAACCGCCCCGAAACTGGGGGTCCTGCCACTCGCCCACCGTTTCTCGCTGAGCCCAGGCCACCCGAAGATCGCCTTCCGCCTTGGCGAAGGCCGGTGAATTGGCCAGAGCCATGTCAGTCAATTCTCTCAACCCGAGATCTCCCCCCGGGTCGACAAAGGTGGGCAAGGGATCGAGCCCCTCCACCGGTTCCTCCGGGGCTTCCTCTTCCTCCGCATCGCCAGGGACATGGACCTCGCCCCCGCCGTTCTCCGCCTCGCCTCGGTCCGGTTCCGAAAGCGTCTTGCAGGAAACCAACATCCATCCTGCGCAGAGTAGGAGAAGACCGTATTGAAAAAGGGAGGCTAGCATAAAGTAAGGCGAGGGTAAGTGACTTGCGGAATCGGTGACAAGGGCAAACCGGATCATCGTTGCCCGTAATAGGCATCCGGACCGTGCTTGCGCAGATAGTGCTTGTTGAGGATGTGATCGGGAATCGCGGCACACTCCGGCCGCAGCTGAAACGTTCCCAGGGCCATCTGCGCACACGTCTCCAGGGCAATGCTATTCTTCACCGAATCCATGGCGTTCTTGCCCCAGGTGAACGGCGCGTGGTGTAGCTGCAGCACCGCGGGCATCGCCATGGGATCGATCCCGGCAAAGCGCTCCACGATGGCCTTGCCCGTGTTGGCCTCGTAGTCCTCCTCCACTTCCTCCAGCGTCAGCGCCCGGCACACCGGCACGGCTCCATGAAAATGATCCGCATGGGTGGTGCCCAAACAGGGAACCTCGCAACCGGCCTGAGAAAACATCGTGGCATAGACGCTGTGCGTATGCGTCACGCCGCCGATCCCCGGAAAGGCGCGGTAGAGTTCCAAATGTGTCTTGGTGTCGGACGAAGGATTGAGCTCCCCTTCCACCTGCTTCCCCTCCAGATCCACCAGCACAATGTGAGCCGCTTCGAGATCGGCATAGGGCACGCCACTCGGTTTGATGCCAAAGATGCCGCGATCACGATCGATCCCACTCACATTTCCCCAGGTCAACCGAACGAGACCAGACGTCTCCAAGACCTTGTTCGCTTCCGCAATCGCCGCTCTGAGTTCTTCCAACATGCCTAACTAATAACCTGCCTGTTTCCCTTGCCTCTAGGAAGCCGAACGCGCCTCTTGACGGATGGTGATCACTTCCTTCATCACGTGATCGAGCGAGCCCGACCACGAGGCAGTTCCAAAGGCGTCATGCAATGTCCGATACAAGGCGTAGAGTTTCTCGTAGACTTTCTGGTTCTCCGGAATCGGTTCGTAAACCCGATCCCGCACCCGGCAGCAGCTCGCCTGCGCATCCGCTAGGGAAACCCGCCCACTGGACGCCGCTCCAAAGAGCGCCGCCCCCATGGCACAGGTCTGTTCACTGGCAGAAACCTTGAGAGGCCGGCCCAGGATATCGGCGTAGATTTGCATCAGCGTGGCGTTCTTCACTGCCAGACCGCCGGTGTTGATCACTTCGTGAACGGGCACGCCGTACTCTTCGATCCGCTTGATGATGGTCAGCGCCCCAAAGGCCGTGGCCTCGATCAAGGCGCGATAGATCTCATGGGCCTCGGTGTGCAGCGTCTGACCCAGGATCATCCCGCCGAGACGCACATCGACGAGAATCGTCCGGTTGCCGTTGTTCCAATCCAGGGCCAACAACCCCGTCTCGCCCGGTTTTTGCGCGGAGAGCTTGGCCTCCATGGCGGCAAATTTCTCGTCATTGGTCTTTCCGTAGCTGTCCGGCACGAGATGATTGACGAACCAGAGAAAGATATCGCCCACGGCCGATTGCCCGGCTTCGAGTCCGAAGTGATCGGGAAGAACGGAGCCATCCACGATGCCACAGAGGCCCGGAATGTCCGCCAGGTCGGTCGAGTTGGGAACGACCATGCAATCGCAGGTGCTCGTCCCCAAGATCTTCACCAGGGTGCCCTCCTTGATGCCCGCACCAACGGCGCCCATGTGCGCATCGAAGGCTCCCACGGCGACCGCCGTCCCCGGCTTGAGCCCGAGTTTGGAGGCCCAGTGGTCGGAGAGACCGCCGGCCAGCTGGTTCGCCGGCACCGCGTGATCGTAGAGCCGGTCCCGCAGATCCGCCAGGGCGGGATCGAGTTCCGCGAGGAATTCCTTGTCCGGAAGCCCGCCCCAATCGGCATTGTACATCGCCTTGTGCCCCGCCGAACACACCCCGCGTTTGAGCGTCGCCGGGTCCGTACTTCCCGTGAGCAATGCGGGGATGTAATCACAGTGCTCGACGAAACTGTGGGCCGCACGAAAGACCTCGGGATCGGTCTTCTGCAGACGCCAAATCTTGCTCCACCACCACTCCGACGAGTAGATGCCGCCGCATTTGGCCAGGTACTCCGGCCGGAGAGCGGCCGCCTTCTCCGTGATGGCCGCCGCCTCGGCATGCGCCGTGTGGTCTTTCCACAGCCAAACGAAGGCGTTCAAATTGTCCGCGAACCGCGAGTCGAGCGCCAAGGGTGTGCCCGAGGCATCCACCGGAATCACCGTGCTCCCCGTGGTATCTACCCCGATTCCCACCACCTTCTCCACGTTGAAATTGGCATCGGTCGCCTTCGCCTGGGCAATCGCACCCGTGATCGTGTCCTCAAGACCATCGATGTAATCCTGCGGATTCTGCCGGGCCACGTTGGGATCTTTGGAATCGAGCAAGATCCCCGCTTCGCCACTCGGGTAGGGGAAAACCTTGGAGCCAAGTTCCCGGCCGTCATCCAAATCGATCAAGAGTGACCGGCAGGAGTTCGTTCCGAAGTCAATTCCAATTGCGTAACCTTTCATAGAGACACCGCGCGGGTAGCGCACCCCGATATGGCTGTCCTGCGAACGATGGTCAACCGCGAAAGTCCTCCGCGGCCGCGACCAAAGGCCCTCTATGAAGCCTTTTTCTCGAAGATCTGGGCCAGGCGCCAGTGCATCCACCCCAGGGCTCCCGCTTTCTTCGCCCGCTCGTAATCGGCCTTGGCGGCGTCCCGGTCTCCCAGGAGGAAATGGGTCAATCCTCGGTCCACCAGAAGCGTGATATCGGGATACGCCGCCTCGGGCCGAATGCGGCCGTTCAATTCTTCCAGGGCCTCCTTGAGTTCGGTCTCCGCTTCCGCATCCCGATCCTCTGCCTGGAAGATCCGGGCCCTTCTGATTTTCCAGGAGGCGGCAAAACGGAGTCCCGGCAATTGCCGCTCCACTTCCCGGCCGGCCTCTTCGTAAAGCTTGGCATCGATCAGGGCATCGACCCACTGGGTGTAGAGCACCGCACTGCCCGTCGCCACATGCCCGGCTCGGAGCCCCTTCTCGCAGTCGAGAAATCGCCCCGCCATGCGCTGAACGTGCGCCCGGCGCAGATACCATTCGATCCGCCGGTGCTCCGGCAGCGCCTTAAAAGCGGCCCCACAATCCGCCGCCGCCTTCTCGTAGTCCTTCCACGCGAGATGGATCGAGGCCCGCATCATGTGCAAGGTGGCCCGGTCATCCGCCGCCTCAGCCAAGTCGAGCGCCTGCTCGATCGTGGCAAACGCCGGCTTCAGCTGACCGTCCACGTAGTAGGCCTGCGCCAGGGCCTGCCTCGCCGGGAGCGAACTCGGGTCGAGCTCCGCCGCCTGAGTGAGGTCCGCAATCGCCAAATCGAGCTTGCGCAACACCCGCCAGAGCCGGGCGCGCTCCAACAAGGTCTTCACCTCCGGCCCATTCTGCTTGATCTCCGCCGTCAACGAAGCCGCCTCCGTCGCCGGGTCGTGATGCGCCACGGCGCCGGACGCCATGAGAACGAAGCACACGACGGCGCCGAGCACTCGACGCGGGTGCGACCAGCAAGACTTCGTTGGCGACGACATCATGATCATGAAACGGAAAGGCTACCTACCTCTACAGCGACCCGGCATCCTGTCCCTGTCTGTCTACCGGTCAAGAAAACGGACGAGCCGCCCTCTGTCCAGCACGGAGCCGCCGACTGATCTTCCGCAGCCCGCCTGAATGCCTGAGGGTCGAAAGACTCATCCAGGCATCACAATGGCTCTCTTTCGGGGGAACTCAGGACAGGCCCATAACTTAACTTAACACAATGTATCATGTAAAATCGATCAGCGGATTCATGTGTTACTTACACTGATATCGTCACCCTCCAGCGCTCAGCTCAGAAGCCCAGATTTCAGCAGACTGAGGAGCGATCTCCCGGATACGTTTGATGAAATCTTCTATCACGGGCCTTGCGCCGGGATCATCGCGTCGTTTGCCTAGCCACTCTCCCGCACCTTGTATATCATACTGCATCCACTCCTCGATATACTTTGTGAGAATATCGAACTTCTCAACGTGCTCGAGATGATCGTAGATCCACTCTGCATTCTCTGAAGGACTGTTTCCTGCATCGTAATTCTTTGCCAGCATTGAGATTCCAGAAGCAACGTCTTCCGTTGGCAAGAGATCTTGAAGATAGCTAACTGCTGGACCAAAGCCTTCGCTCCATAAAATCGACCGGGCCAGAGCGCAACGCCCCTGCAAACGGAGATTGGCATTTTCGCGGCCATCCAGATACTCAGTCAATACCGTTCGAGCTTCCTCCGACATTGATGACTGACATGCCTCTTTGAGCGCCGAAGGCCATTCGTCGTGCGTCTGCAGGCTATCTAGGAGGCCAATGAGCCGCTCAGGAGCGACACGAGACGCCACAGGGACTAATCCCGCGAGAAAGTGGTCTTTCGAAAAGTAAGGTGAACTCGATTCGAAGGCGAACTCTTCGACCCACGCCAAGGCCTGATCGAAGTCTGAAATTGCGAGTCGTTGGATGGCGTATTTGGCCATGCCTTGCCACATGCCATTGCGCTTTGGGTTTCCTAACAAAATCTCTGGATCACGTGCGGTGAGTGTTCGATAAATGAGGTCCGCGAGGCGGCGCTGGGGGATGGTCTGGTATTTGGCCTCTTCTGGCATTGCGGCGAGGATGGCCAGCATCGTTTCTGAGCTTAAGCTTTCAACAGTTTGCCAGAGTTCTAATGTGGCCTACGAGACACTCTCAAGCTGCTCTGCCTCGATCTGGTCGGCCAGATTCACGAGCATCTCGTTAGGGTCGATTGTGGAGCTTGATTCTTCGGCAGGATGAGGTGATGGGATTACCTGTTCGATGCTTTGATGGCTCCGTAGCTTGGCCATGTGTTCTCGCGCTGCTGCCAAATTTTGAATGAGATAAGCGGCCAATGTCAATACGAGTGAGACAGAAGCGACTGGGAGAAGCCACTGTTTCAATTCATGATGAATGTTTACCATTTTACTCCCCTTGAAGGTGCTCTTCGAATTCGCTGTTGGAGCTCTTTCTGTTTCTTTTCAGGCATCCGAATATTCTTGATCAGCTCAAAGAACGCAGAAGGTTCCATGGTTTCTAAAGCAATAGGGGCTATTGCGAATACGGCTGTCGCTGCGTATTTTGGATCCAATGCCTCGGCTATTTGGACGGCCGTCGGAAGATCTTGGCTTACATATGCTTTGGCCATGCCAACTCTCGCTCGTTGTTGGACGTCCTCGTTGGTGCCACGAATGGCGATCTTGCTGCCTTCTGTTTCAAACCAATGGCTCGCTGCTGCAGGATCTTGCTTGGTCCATGCTTCGGCCGCGATTTCGACGACGTCACCGGAGAATCTTCGGATAGGAATCTCATGGAGCACGTGGTGAAGCGTGTATGGGGGATCCTTGCTTGCCAAAGCGCGAAGAAAGAAGAGAGCAAGTGCTGTTCTAGGTAGTCCTTCCGCTTGGAGATCCTGTGAGGCTTCTAGAAGTTCTTTCAGCTCCTCCGATGACAGATGTAGGAACTTACGATCACGATATTCGAACTCTACCAATCGATCACCAACAGCCTGCCCATAGGTAAGCTCAGACAACATCGTTTGGATTCTAGTTTCGGCGGATTGCTGTTCAGTAGGAGCACGGTTTAATCCCAACCCCGTTGACAGCGTGGATTCTGTATTCAATAAACGGGGCTGTTCGTTGATCTTGCCATGCAGTGATCGCAAACCAACGTATCCTGCCACCAATGGGATCATGCCCCCTGTCAAAATACCGATGCCAAGGCGCGCGTTCCATGTTACCAAGCTAGATGGGGCGACACATGGGAGAGTATTGAACGGCATGGAAGCCATGACTTTTCCTGCCAAACTGCTCGGTGGCTTTGCCAAATAGGCGGTAGCAAGCGCGGCATAGAGTGCTTTGCCGGACAAGAGAGCGTAGTGCTGTGGTTGCAGCTTTTGTTTGATCAGTTTTCGAAGCTTGGCCAAAGCGCGGTGTGCTCGACGCTGGCAAGCGGCTTCCGTCTTTCCAGTCACTTCTCCTATTTCTCGAAACCCCAGGCCTTGATAGTATTTTAACATGACCACATCACGATCCTTCTCAGAGAGCCTGGCGAGCGCCTCATCAAGATGGGGCATTAATGGGACCCAAGCACTCTGGCTCTCATTTTCTATCGCTTTGTCTTCGGTGTAGGCTTTCATGTAATGGTCGCGCGTCGATTGCGCACGAAATTCGCTAGAGCATTCATTGATGGTCGTTTTGAACAGCCAACTAGGAAGAGAGGAACGTAGCCTAAATCCAGACTGACATTTTCTGGCAAGCGTGATGAAAACTCGTTGGCTTACATCCTCTGCATTACTTGGATTTCGCAACTGCCGAAGGGCAGTGTGATAAACCAACCCAGCATGGCGATTGACCACTGAGGCGAATGCCTCTCCATCACCTGACTCCCCAAATTGCCTGAGATCGCTATCATCATTTGTCGACGAATTCATGTCACTCAGTAGTGGCGGCTCAGAACCCGGATCAGACATTCCTTTCAAGTTTTCCACACGAACGACTAAAATGAGTCCCGCGCTCGAAATCGAGTAATATTGACTATTGAGAAAATGCGGATAGGATGAGCGATCTCTGGTTTCTATGGGTTTTCTAGAAATCCAATAACCTCACGCAATAGTTATCATGTAAAATTGCCTTCAAATACGCCAGCTCTCAAGCCCGCTATTCGTATGATACAGCAGACCAGGATTCCTCGAACGTCGAAATCACACTCTTGATTTCAGTTTTTACCTGGTCGAACCTCTTACTCAGTCTTGAAAAGATGCGTATTAATGAGCGTTTCCATCGGCTCTTTCAATTTTTCAAATTTGTCCAGGAAAGGAAGCTTGTCCCAGTGTTGGAGAGCCCTAGATTCATCCTTGAATTCCTCCAAATTTGCAATTCCAAAGAATTCCACTTCATCTCTTAGCTTATTCCACTCCTCGCTTGGATTGTCCCCAGCTCCCATTCCTGGTATATCGGAAAGCGTATGCGGCGCAGTAAGTAATGAGAGACGTACAATGCGTGATTCTTTTGCGAAAACAGCCAGATCCTTCAGTTCTTTTTCGTTGAACGTTTGACTGAACAGTTCAGCTAGACGCCCTCGGTATCCCTCTAGATTCAGAGCATTAAGGAAAGTCATCCCTCTTTCTTTCCCTATTTCCTTAACAAGTTTCTCCAAGAATTTCCCCCTATCTCTTGGGGTTAAAGTTAAGGTCGATACCAATTTCTTGGCCAGATGAATGGAACTATTTGATTCGGCAGCACTCACAGATGATGGTGTAGGGGGCGGTTGCTCCAATGGCTTATCGTTGCCACAACAAACGGACAACGAACCGAACAAGATAGTGAAAAGACGAATCGACTTGATACAAAATGCAGGAATTAACAGGGTGACCGAATTCGTCTTGGTCAATCGATGCAGAATAGATTCGATAGCTTTCATGTCGCCATTGAACTGGACGATGAACTCAGGTAAATTGTTACAAATTTCTTTTGGGAGCGGAAAACAAATGAGTGATCCTCCATAGCCATTCCGTTAGTCTCTTGGCGCTGCCACCGATCGCTCGGCACTCTTTCAGTCGCTGAAAAGCATTCTCAACTCGATGCCTGAAGTTCGCCCCGACTCATTTCCGGCACGACTTCTTCGCCGCTTTCCACGACCCCTCTTCTAGAAATTTACTTTTTGTGAGAATTCAATAACCAGGCACAATAGGTATCATGTAAAATCAACGAAGGGCATTCGTTCTACTTCATCATCCCGGATCGGTGGCCACCAGTTTGAGTCGGCATGCAGTCAACAAACTCCCGTTTTCCCCGCTAATCAAATTAACGGAACTATCAATTAACTAATAAAAATGCACTTTTGTCTACCACTTCGAGGGAATCTCAATCCTTGCCATTTTAGCATGAAGATATGTTATCCTGTCCTGAATAGAGGCAACCAATGCCTTTAGTTTAGCGATTTGCATTCGATGCAAAACTTTTTTCTGCTCGTCATCGCCTGCGGACGCTAAACCTGCTTCGTTTTCTGCTAGTGCAACCTTCCAATCCCTTAGTTCAAGCGAAAGCTTGTCTTCCTCTCGATCCAGTTCCTTATATTGAATCCAATTGGCCTCTAATTGACTCGCTCCTGGCACTTCTTCATCGGCAGCCTCCAATTTTTCCATCTCGTGGGCGCCGGATTTTATGGCATTTTCGATGATACCTGTGAACGATTTTGCCATCTCTGGATCCATATCGACCTCAACGGCCCTGCCGTTAGGTCCGCCGATTATCAGAACGCCATTGGTATTAAGCTCTATATGTCCTTCTCCTCTCGGGACCCTGATTGTTAAGCTAGGATTGTGGACGCCTACAGTAGCGTCACTCTTACTCCGAGGCAACCGCACTGGTCGCTCAATCTGCCTTAGTCTTTGTATCTTGCCCTCCACCTGACGTGCTTTAGGCTTAGCATTCGATGACTTCGAATCTCGCATTAAATCCTCAACTTGTTTTTGCAGTTCATGAAGCTGTTGCTTTAGGTGGTCCATTTCCCTCCCGCTTGGAGTCAATGATTCAGAACGAGCAAGCTCAGCGGGGGACTCAGGCTCAGCGGGAGCTTGCGGTGCTTGAAAGAGGGTAGGTGGATGCGGCAATTTAGCTTCTAAAACTTGGTCGGCGATCACCGTGTCAATCCTATCTGACTCTGTGGTTCTAGATGGTTCGGTGTTCTGCGCGACGGAAGTATGAATGGCAGCACACAAACAAGTGATTGTGATCATGGCCGCGTAGAGAGTGATATGCTGTTTCATTGTCATGGTTTGGTTGTCTGATTTCCCGTTGTAGCGAGATAACATTCTAAAACGCTGCTCAAGTGGGTGTTTCACAGGGTTAAACACAGCGCCGTAGGCCTGGCTTACCGCCGGGATTGAGCTGTCTTTCCGCTCAGCAAGGCGCAAAAGGGATGATGCATAGGTTGCTGGATGAATGTGAGTGGTCGCAGCCCGGTCGCTCATCATCTCGCGGAGTAGCGTGAGTTTTTGTTGGAGAAGATGAATGATCGGATTCCACCAGTAAAACACGGTGATCGCGTTCTGAAAGAGCCCTAGCAAAGCGTCTCGATTCTGAATGTGTGCCAGTTCGTGTGCGAATACGGCACTGAGTTCTTGGTCAGATAACTGGTCACGAATATCTGAAGGCACCACAACGTATGGAGAAAAGACTCCGAATGTCATTGGTGAGATTCCTTTGGGACCTTGCAAGAGTAAGACGTTGCTGTGTTCAGACGGAGCTAGCGAGTTCCAGATGCCAATGATATGAGGATCGGTTAGGGCTGGAAGTCGCGACCGGAACTGACGCAATCTTGCCCTCGCTATCAACCACCGACCAAAGGCAACCACTATCCCGACGAACCAAGTAACAGAGAAGGCAAGAATGATCGTCCTTGGCGAAAGGCTACTTGGCATTAGTTTGTTCTGGTGAGATCGAGCTGGAATCTCAGACGATGATAGCATCGGGATGGCTTCTGCATTCTTCTCGCTGATAATGATTCCCAATGGTGGCAGATCGGGCGATTCCACTTCATTGGATGGAAGGCCGATACTGGTAATCGAAAAACCGAGACTGTATAAGACTGGCGAAAGGAATGGCAGCAACAGCAAGCCGACAAGACTGGCCATAAGCATAGTATTTTGGACTGTAGGGCAGGATCGGCGGCAAAGAACTGTGCAACCAAGGACAAGCAGCGAAAACACGCCAGCAGCTAGTGCAATGCCCAAACTCCACGGAGCAATAACCGAGCAAAACTCGACCAACGACGCGGGAAAAATGCTGAGTGGCTCCATAGCGGTCTATGTGAGTGTTATAGCTAGGCGTTTTCGTCCCGCTGTGACTCCATTTCCTTAACAAGATCACGAAGGCGCTGAATCTCATTGGAGGAAAGCTTCTCCTGTTGATACAAGCACCGAACCAAATTCGTGCAGGAGCCGTCGAAAACGCGTTGGGTGACATCGGATGCGATGTCAGCGGAGGCTTCACAGCGACCACATGTCGGCGAATAGATGAACTTGTGGCTGCCACGTTTTTCCTGCTTGAGCCAATTCTTGACTTCAAGTCTGCGGAGTTGCACTTGGACGGTTCCTCTAGCGAGAGAAGTGTCACGACTAGCATTGAGAGCATCCATTACTTCGGTGACGGTCGCCGAGCCTAGCTCCCAAATCACGTTCATCACCTCAAACTCAGCTTGCGACATCTTAGGGCGGAATTGATCCGATCGCGTCTTCATCGACCACACTTTTAACGACAAGTGTCTTCAAGGCAAGGGGAAGTTAAAGACAAATGTCGTTAGTTTGAAAAGCCGATCTACCGCCACGTCAGAGAGCAAACGATATCGACATTTACGTCAATTCGACGATAGCTCGAAACCCGGATATCATCTGGAGGTTACCGCCTGTCTATTAGATTTACGATTGATAAGATAGATTGAACGAAACCGCTGGCGCGGTAGAGCTGGCGCAGACCCGGAGACGCCTTTCGGCAAGGCAAACTATTTTGTAAACCGTTGACGCACAGTGAGTAAGCGGCTCTGACTCCGCCGCCGTACCGTGGTGAGTGAAGACTCCACTACGGCAGAAACTCATCGACGAACTCACCCTCCGGGGCTACTCCGAGCACACCATTGGGGCCTACGTGAACGCCGTCCGGCAGATCGCGAAGCGATTCAAGCGGCCTCCAGACGAGGTTAGCTACGAGGAACCGCGCACATTGCTCCTCGAACGCTGCCGGATGGAGCTGGCTCCGAGCACCCTCTACGTCATGGTGAGCGCCTGGATGTTCTTCTACAGTAACGTGTTACACAGAGACCTCTCCCGACTCAAGGCCGAGTTTCCCCGTCCGAAGAAGGCGAAGCGGAAGCGGCGGGCTACAGCAAGGAGGAAGTTCGCCAGATCATCTACGAATCCGGTCTGAGCCTGAAACACCAAACCTTTCTCTCGACCGTCTACCACGGGGGGTTGCGCGTGTCAGAGGCTTGTCAGCTGCAATCTGGGGATATTCAAAGCTCGAATGCCGTCATTCTGATTCGGCGGGGCATGCAAACATTTCCACCACGCGACACTACGACCGGCGCAAGATGCGGCCGGAGGATTCTCCCACGTTCAAGGTGAGCTATTGACCAGTTCCGGCGCTTCACCGGGTAAGCGATCATCTTCCCACGGCACGCAGTGCTGTTTCACCCGAGTGTCAGGCCAAACCGCACGCATCATTGGCACGTTCAATTCCACAAACATTTTTGCAATGGCCGACTACGGCTGTTTCCGGCGTCTGCCGCCAACGACAGCCGAGAAGGCCACGATCCCTAGCATCAACATGCTCCCGGAAGGTTCGGGCACGGTTGTCGCGACGACGGTATAGGTCGTGCCAAAATAGCTGGCATTTTCCCGCGTACCGTCGTTGAAAAGGGAATCCCAGGTGTCGCCCCCGGAAAGCGTCCACGTGCCGCTCCCTTGAAGTGCGATCGTGAACGTTTCGCCAATCGCGGGAGCCGGATAGGCGATGGGAGAGGTCACCAACCCCATCGTATTGGGTCTGCCATTGGCTCGCAGCGTGAACGAACCGACGTCCACTGTCGTTTGGATGGGCGCAAAATTCGAAAAACTATAGTCGAGTATCATCGTTCCCGATCCCGCGCCCGGACTGGTGACCTCCGGTCCGTTGTAGAGGTCGTCGCCGCTGATCCCGCCCAGGTTTCCCGGCTGGGCCCAGGTGGTTCCGTCTTGGAGAGGAACGACCAGGACCGGCGTATTCGTCGCGCTCCCAGCTTGGGTCCACGCACCGCTGACCGTCCCACTCACGCTCCAATCGACAATCGTCCCACCGTTGACCCCCGAGTATGTCCAAAGCAATCCCGCTGCAAGAGATTCAGGCCAATGCACCATGAGGGCTAACATGGTGGCAACGGCGGCTGTGCAACGGCTGAAATGAAAGCTACGGCTTCGCTTTTGGTTGATGATCATCGGGCTTCGTCTGTTTGATGAATGGGCAAGATTTCAGAAGGCAGGCAAAACCGCCGCAGCAGGATCTTGCAGGATGCCAGCTATTCCAGAAAATCCTTAGAAAATCAAATACACTGCCGAAAGACCCCGAACCAATCGAATTCCAGGGGCTGGGCTGGCCGAGGTGCTGCCGGAACGGAAATGGTTCGGCAACACTCTCCATCCCCACACCAGGCTGTCCTAGTCAAATGTGCGCTGCGGCACGATCACCAGGTCGCCAGGCTCCAACATGACGTCTTGTGAAGTCCTGAAGTCCAGTGTGAGTGCGGTTGCCTCTCCTTCGCGCGATTTTCGCACAATGTTAATTGCTCTCTTATTTGCGATTCCCCTAAGATCGCCTGTGGCTGCGATGACATCCCCCAGCGTCATGCCCTCAGCGCCTTCCGGGATGGACACCTCGCCCGGCTTGTTCACTTGACCCCTAACAATGATGGTGTTTGAAGAAGATTCTCTGTTCTGGTTCAAGACCGGCTTGATCAAGGCCGCGCCTTCAGGAACATCAGACAAGGTCAGCAATTGGGAAATGTTGAGATTTGTGATGATTAGAGGACGGCCGTCTCCGGGAATTTCCTGGTAGGCCACCCGGTACCAGGTCCCTCTCAACCACGCCATGATCAGCACCTGCCCTTCATCGGATGCGAATGGCTTTGGAGATTTGTCGTCCAAGATTGTGAAACGATACTCACTGCCAATTTTTGGGAATGGCGGTTGTGTCTCTGCAATGCTGCAAGAGAGAGCCATTGAGAGAAGGAACAGCAGCCGCAGAATTTTCATGATTCGAAGATACATATGGGCTTCAGCAAGACAAGCATCGAAGCTCTCCGTCAAATTGCGGAAGCGGCAAGACATTCACGCGCTCCCTACAGGATCACTTTGTTACTACTCGAAGAATCATCATGACTCTGACCCTTCTCGCGCGTGCCCGAACGGATCCGATCCATTCGATGACAAAGCGTTCCATCACTTCAATTTTAGTTAGAATACCTCCGACAAATAGGGACGGAGACGGGCGGACAGGAGTGTCCGCATCACCTAGTCAGTTAGATTCTGGCTGCCGGACAACACGAAATCCTTCACCATCGGCTTCTGAGCAGCCAAACGAATCTCCGGCAAACCTGTCGCCGCAGCTCCGCCCCCAAAGATTCGCACCTCACTCAATCATCCACCAGCATCGTCGTGTCCCAACGCTGCCCACCCTCCAGCACCCAGCACGACTGGTTCAGCGCCGCGCAGGCGTCGACGAAGTTCTGAGGGTCTGCCGTGTTGAAGGCGAACATGTTGTAATGGCAGGGGATCACCATGCGCGCATTGCAGGCACGCGCCAGTCCGGCCGCCTCGACGCCATTTAGGTTGCCCGCGACCCGCCGTTCCGGCCGGTTTCCATTAATGGGCAACAACATCAGATCCGGCCGATGCGGCAACAACGCCGCCACCAGGCCGTCGTGCCACAGCGTATCGCCACTGTGGTAGACCGTCCAGTTCCCGAAACTCACGAGGAAGCCGATGAACTTGCAGCGCCCCTGGGCATCCCTCTCGATCTCATTGTGGGCCGCAGCCACGCCGGTGAAACGAAAGACCCCGACATCGATCTCCCGGCCGTCATCCAAACCCACCATCGCCAGGGGCTGCGCCTTGAGCCGCTCCGCCGCGAAATCCATGTTGGCCGCGGGCAACACGAGGCGCATCTCCGGGTTGGCCGCTCCCAACGGTCCCAGCGTCTCGGCATCGAGATGGTCCGTGTGGTTGTGACTCGAGGTCACGACCTCAATGCCGCTGAGCTTTCCCGGCGCCACGACACGCTCCGAGAGCCTCACATGGGGCTTGTCCGTCGCCGCATACTTTTTCGTGAGCGAATCCGAGAGATAGGGATCAAAAAGCAATTGATGTCCCTGATACTTCAATAGGAAACCGCTCTGACCAAGCCACCACACACCAAAGTTCCTCCCGTCATTGAAACGGGCCGCGACATCCTCCAACAAGGCCTCGTCTCTTCGATAGGCGGGCGTCATCGTCACAAACCGAGCTCCTTTTTCACCACTCCAATCCCCTCCACCATGTTGGCCAGTTTTTTCCGCGCCGCCCAGCGCGCCGTCTGGCTCAGGCCGCAATCCGGAGCAAAGACCAGCTTCTCCGCAGGCGCGTACTGCAAACAGGCGCGAACGCGCTCGGCCACATCCTCGGGCGTTTCGATGTAGTAGCTCTTCACATCAATGATCCCCACAGCGGCATCCATCTTCTTTGCCACCTGCTCGATCACGTCGAGGTCTTTGAAGGCCGTCGTCGTCATTTCGATGTGCATCTCATCCACCTTGAGATCGAGAAAATCGGGAAACATCACGCGGATGAGCCGTTTCCCCACGCCACGCCCTTTGAAATTCCCAAAACACATGTGCATGTCGAGCCGTGCCCGTCCCACGGCCGGCTCGATCGTCCGATTGAAGATATCGACGAAACGCGCGAGATCCTCCTTGTAGGCATAACAACTCATCGAAGGCTCATCCACGCAGATCTCCCGGCACCCCGCGGCCACCAGATCCTCGATCTCTTTCCTAACAAGTGGCAAGAGCGCCTCCGTGATGGCATAGCGATCCGGGTATTGCGCATTGGGCTGCAATCGACCGCTGAGGGTGAAGGGGCCGGGAATACTCACCTTCAAGGCCGGCCCTCCCTGGGGCGCAATGGCCCGCAAACGCTCGAATTCCTCCACGCAGCCGAGCCCATCCGGCGCCTCGAGTTCTCCCACGATGGGGTGCTTCCCCCGTTGATCATGCGCGGGAGGTCCAAACCGGCGCGGCGGCGCGGCCTCCAGATCGATCCCCCGAAGATAGCCATAAAAGGACAGATTGAAGTCAAACCGGCCCTGTTCGCCATCCGTGATCACATCCAGCCCGGAGGCGACCTGATCGTGGACCGCGGCGATGGTGGCATCCTCCCCCATCTCCACAATGTCGGCCTCTCCGAAAGCGTCCAGATGCTGGCTCGAGTACTCCAGCCACCCGGGAAAGGGATAGCTGCCGATGACGCTGGATCGCAGTGGACAATTCTCCATCCAGACCAGTGCGATGTGATTCCCTGCCTGTCGAGCCTGGAATTCGGAGAGGATCCCTCTCTCCCGCATCGCTACTGGGACTCCAAGCCGCTCCGTTCTCGCCTCAAGTTCACCGTAGACAAGTCCAGGGATCCAATGGAACGATCCCCCATGCTCATCGTCCCGTTTGACACCCACCACTCCCTCGTCAAGGCCGCCTATCAATTCCGCGGCTACACGCCCGCCGAGAGCGAGGACGCTGCCCGTTTTTGCGAAATGACCGCCCGGCACGGGATCCGAACGCACAACGCGCTCAAGGCGCTCCATCTCGACGATCATTTCGGTAGCCGGGCCGGGGGATGCGTTCCGGGTGCCCGCATCGACAAATTGCCTAGCAAATTTCCCGCAAGCGAAGTGTGGAACGCCAACCGCAAGTTAGGTCCCTCCGTGGGCTTCGCCGCCATGGAACGCTGCATCACCTTGGCCGATGAATACGGCATCGCCCAGATCAGCGTGGACAACGCCTTTCACTATCTCTGGGGCGGCGGTTATGTCCTCGACGCCGCACAGCGTGGCTACATCGCCTACACCAATTGCACCGCCGCCCTCGCCGAGGTCGTTCCCTACGGGGGCAAATTCCCCACCCTGGGCACCAACCCGCACAGCTGGGGATTCCCCACCACCGGCGCCACGGGCTATCCTATCGTCGTCGATTGGGCCACGTCCACCATGGCCATGGGACGCGTCCAACAGTTCAAACGCGAAGGCAAATCGCTTCCCCCCGACGTCGCCGTCGATGCCGAGGGAAAGAGCACCACGGATCCGAATACCGTCACCGCCCTCCTCCCCTTCGGCCAGCACAAGGGATACGGCCTCGCACTCATCAACGAACTCTATAGCGCCTTCACCGGCGGTTCCCTGCCCACGCTCCGTTCCCGTGAGATTCCCGAGGGCGAGAAGCGAACGCCCACCTTTTACTTCCAGGTCATCCACCCCGATGCCATCTCCAGTGGCGCCTTCGCCGCCGGCCGCGATCGCGATGCCAACGTCAAGGCTGTGATCGACGACGTCCTCGGGCACGGCAACGATGCCTGTCTTCTCCCCGGCCAGATCGAAGCCGCCGGCGCGGCCCGCACGGAAAAGGCGGGCGGGCTCCTTTTCACCGAAGTCGAGATCCGCGAGTTCAACGAGATCGCAAGCGAATGCGGCCACGCCCCCATTGAGCTCACCAGCCTCACCGAGTTCGAGGAAGAGGCCTAGACATCGTTCGTCTCCCTCGCCTCGCTGCCGGGGTTCCAACCCCAGTTTCCGTGCCTCGCAAGTTTCTCCTCGGCATCCTCCTGGCATTGATCCTGTTGGGGATCAGCCGGGTCGAAATGGATGTCGATATCCTGGAACTGCTCCCCCCCGAACTGCCCGAGGTTCAGGGATTGCAGGGCTTCCTGAAACATTTTTCCAAGGACGACGAGATCATTGTCACCTTGGAAACCACCGACCCCGAGACCTTCGACGCCCACCTCGCTTCGCTCCAAGCTCATTTCGACGATGTCGAACCGTCGCTGGGCCGATGCCTGAGTGAAGACCTCTGGTCGTCGGCCCCCAATGAAGGCTCCGGAGAAATCCTCGCCTGGCTTCTTCTCAACGCGACCCAGCCGAGCGCCTTTGGCCAAATCATCCAAAGCCTGGCGCCCGATGCCCGCGGGGCCGTTCTCGAAGATTCCCTCGACACCATCGCCAGCTCCATGGAGTTCGATGAAGCGCTCACCTTGGCTTATGATCCCTACCAACTCGTTCAGAGATTCCGCCGCGAACACGAGACACTCATTTCCAGCGGCAGCGATTTCACCTCAGACGATGGGAGCATGCGGCTTCTCTACCTCCAGGCGCCGCCGGGCTCCAACTCGGACTATCAAAGCACTATCCAATGGGTCGACGCCGTCAAAGCCGAGGCCGCCAGCTGGCGACAAGCCCTCCCTGACCGATCCACCGTTCAGTTAGGGTTCACCGGCGAACCCGTATTTCGCGCCGAGATCTCGGCCAGCATGCAAAATGACATGAAACTGTCAGGCGCCATGGCCCTCCTTCTCACCTCTCTCATTTTTGCTGTGGCCTATCGCCGCCTCAGGCCTCTCCTCGCCTTGATCGCTGGACTGACAAGCACCTTCGCCCTCACCTTGGGCCTCGCCGGGTGGACCCTCGACTCCATGACGGTGATGAGTGTGGGCTTCGCCTCCATCCTCATCGGCCTCACGGTGGACTACGGTGTCATCATCTACCAAGCCTCTCTCGAAGGCGAAAGCTCCTCGCCGGCCCTGCTCCGCCGGCGAACGCGCCGCAGCATCACCTGGGCAGCCCTGACCACGGCCACCGCCTTTGCCGCGCTCGGCCTCAGTGTCGTTCCCGGGATCGCCACCCTCGGGCAGCTCGTGGCCATCGGGATTATCGTCGGCTCCATCGTCATGCTCTGGCTCCTCCCGTCCCTGGTTCACAAGATGCCTGCACGGCCGAACGAACGCGCCTCTGCGTGGCCCGGTCGGCGCGCGCTTTCCTGGCCCGTCGCCGCAGTCATCGCCTTCCTCTGCGCCACCCCCATCTGGCGCGGACTCCCGGCCCTGGACACTTCCACGGAAGCGCTTCGCCCCCGAAATAGCGACGCCTACGAAACAATGGACCGGCTGGAGTCCAAACTCACCTCCCAATCGTCGACCCAGCTCGCCCTTCTCACACTGTCACCCCAGCCCCTCGAACAGCTCGACGCCTGGGAGAAACGCCTCGCCGCTCTCCCGGGCACGCGCTTGCTGCCGCGGGCTCTGGTCCCGGATCCGGCAAGACAACAGACGAATCTGGATCAGCTCATTCCCGGCCGTCATCTCGACATCGGCGCCCTCGAGCTCGCTGCGGACGGCGCGGGATTCGAACCCCAGGCGCTGGAACTCACCGGGGACGTCATCCGGCACTGGAGCGCCTGGGTGGAATCCGGGGTCATCCCCGCCAGGCCCGAGTCGCCCGTCGCCCGACGCTTTTGGTCGCGCCTCCTGGCCCTGGAGCCCGAGACGGAAGCGCCCTCACACCTCCTCCTATCATTCACCCCACAGGACCATCAGAGTGAGGTCTTCTGGGAGACCATCGCCCGTGAACCCGACAGCCTCCCCATTTCCTGGCCAGGCATCACCAAACAGTTGAATGCCAGGGTCCCGGCCGATCTCCAAACGGTGGGGCTGGGACTGGGTATCGCCGTGATTCTCATGCTCGGACTGACCTTCCGGCGCTGGCAGGAAGTCGTCCTCTCCCTCGGCGTCACCACCCTCACTCTCCTCGCCCTCTGCGGCGCCATGCACTGGGCGGGCTGGGAATGGAACTTCTTCAGTCTCGGCGCCGTCCTGCTCACCTTTGGCGCCGGCCTCGACTACAGCATCCACATCCTCCTGGATCGCCAGCGTCACCAGGGCGATCTGCGCAAACTCCGCCGTGGTGTGATCCGAGCCCTCAGTGTCTGTTCCCTCTCCACCATCGCCGGTTTCGCCTCCATCAGCTGGGCCAGCAACCAGGGATTGGCCAGCCTCGGTCGAGTCTGCGCCCTCGCCCTCGCCCTCAACGCCCTTGTCGCCCTCGTTCTCCTCCCCTGGCTCCTGGAGCAAATGCAGAAACGTCACCTGCTTTGAACTTGCCGCCCCAAGATTTCTGCCCGAAGTCCTAGGATGAACTTCAGCTCCGAACGCATCGAACTGAAACGCGAGGTGGACGCCATCCAAATCCCCAGCGGGGACACGGTCAAACTTCCCGCCGGCCTTCAGGTGATGATCACCCAAAACCTGGGGGGCACCTACACCGTGGCCACCGATTTTGGCCTCGCCCGCATCACCTCCAAAGACGCCGATGCCCTGGGCCTGGATGACGAATCCGCCGCCAAAGAAAAAGTCGCCGTGGAGGACGGTGATCTCGAAGGCGCCGTCTGGTCCATGCTGAAACAAGTCTACGACCCGGAAATCCCGGTCAACATCGTCGATCTCGGCCTCGTCTACGACTGCCACCTGGAAGAACAGGAGAACGCCGGCACCGTGGTCTCCGTCAAGATGACCCTAACGGCCCCCGGTTGCGGCATGGGCCCCACGATCGCCGCCGACGCGCAGAGCCGCATCATGACCCTGGATGACATCGAAGAAGCCAAGGTGGAACTCGTCTGGGATCCGCCCTGGAACCAGGACATGATCAGCGAAGAGGGCAAGATGAAGTTAGGCTTGATCTAGCCTGGCTACCCTGGAGTTCCGCAGCTAGCCAAGCGTACGCAGGTTCGACGCCCCAACGTGAAGCCGGCGGGACGCCGGTCTCTTGTCGTCGAGTGATGGCCTTGCTCGATCGGCGAGACGTCTGTCCCACGTTTTCGCTCCCCAACGTGATGTCGACACCTCGCCCCAATTAGAGTTACAAAGGAAGCACCCAATTGTAATTTCTCCCCGGCATCCACAACTTTAGCCTGGAAACTATCATGAAAACGTTTCTCGGGATTGTCATCGCGGCACTCATCGGTCTGAACATCTATCAATACTTCGATCGCGACCGTCTTCAGAGTGAATTGAACCAAGTCAACGCCGACATCGAATTCAAGGCCGAATTGATCGCGGCGCCACTTCGCGACAAGACCGAAGCGCTCACGGCCAAGAATGCCTCACTCGAGTCCAAGATCGCGGCGCTCGAACAGGGGGACGACCAGAAAAACAAGAAATCCGTTAGCGCAAGCCGGGCCAATCCCATGAAGGCCATGGCCAAAGCCATGGAGGACAATCCCGCCATGCAAGAGATGATCGCGGCCCAGCAATCGGCGACCTTGAAAATGATGTACGGCCGCCTCTACGAAAACCTCAGCCTGAATGACGAAGAGCTTGAACATTTCCAGAAGCTCCTCACCGATGCCCATATGGTGGCCGTGGAAAACGGTATGAAAATGATCGGAGATCTCCCCAAGGATGAACGTGAAACGCTCCTCAAGGAAATCGAAGCCTCCCAGGAAGACCTCAAGGGACGGGTGCGGGAATTCCTGAACGACAGCGAGGACTACGATTACTACACCTTCTACACCAAGACGCTCAACGAACGGATGGCGATGTCCAGTTTTCAGAAAATGTTAGAAACACGGAACGAACCGATGGATAGCGATACAGAGGAGGCGCTGGTCGCCTTGATGTTTGAGAAAAGGGAGGCCATGGATTTCGAGGACAATTACCACGATCAGTACGAATTCGACCCACGATCGATGACACAAGAAAAAGTAGATCGCTACCTGGAGAAGTACAGCCAGCTGGAGCAGAACATCGCCAACAGCGCCGGAGATCTCCTCACTTCCGGTCAACTCGAAGCCTTCCGGGAAAATCAGAAAAGTGCGCGAGGCATGATCGAGATGGGACTGAACATGACGCTGCAGATGTTCGGCGGCGACGGAGACGGCTGATTCTCCGATCAAGGGGAGAAGGAAACACTGTGGTAACGATCCACGGCAGGCTTCTCCAGGCGCCGCGTCTGACCTCCCGGCCAAATGACCCGAATGGCCTCCACCGCATCGGCCTTCCCCAATCCGAAATGGGCCACCGGGCGGTGCTGACCGTGAATGGACTCGCCCGCGGCGATCACCCGCACCTGCTTCTTCCCTCGCTCCGTTTCCAGCTCCACGCGGGCGCCCAGGGGCGATCTCCCCGGCCCCTCCTCCTGCAGCCGAATGCCAATCCAGTGATGCTCTTGCTCGAGCACGTTGCGATAGACGTGCAATACCTGACCCTTTTGCCAACGGTCTTCCACCACGAGTAAATCCATCCGTCCATCGCCATCCAGGTCGTCACTCAACGCCGCACGGCCGTCGAATTGATCGGCCACGCCCATGAGAAAAGCGATGTTGGTGAAGCCTTGACCGCCGAGGTTCATCAGCAGATGACTCTTTTGATAGCCATCCCAGGACTCGCTCTTGTCAAAGTAGCCTTTGTGGATCTCCTGAAAGACCTCGTGCATTGCCCGGTCCGGCTTGGAGAGCGGCTTGTAGATGTCGTGGCACCAGAAATGGGTGCAGTGATCCTTTGTTGAAGTGCCCGAGGAATGTCCATTGGCAACGAAGAGATCGTGATCACCGTCGTTGTCGAAGTCCAGAGACGTCGTCCCCCAGGTCCAACCCGTGCGCGCCACCTCATCCTTGAAGTCCGGCTGCTCGTACCGACCCGGTCCCCGATTGACATACATGCGATTGCCGTAAGCCATGGTCATACGCATGCGGTCCACCTGCGGGTCATCCGCCCGCTTCGCTCCCATGGCCTCCAGACGCCGCGCCGTCGTCGATCCCATGCCGGCAACGTATATGTCGAATCGGCCGTCGGCGTCGTAGTCACCAAAGGTGGCCGACATGCCAAAGAGATGCCGTTCGTCGACAGCCGTCTCCGTCACATCCGTGAAATGACCCTTGCCGTCATTGCGATAGAGATCCACCCCGGCGAAATCGCTCACCACCAACAAATCCAAATCATGGTCCTCATCGAGATCGACAAACGATCCCGTGTAGGTACGCCGCTGGCGTTTTTTCTCCAATCCCGCCTCCGGCGTCCACGGGACAAACTTGCCGCCGCCTTCGTTGAGCAACAAGTAAGCCGGAAGCCCATCGTTGGCATCATAGTAAGGGTTCGGCATCACGCCGTAGACATAGCTAATGCGATACTGCCCCACCCAGAGATCGAGGTCCCCGTCGAGATCGATGTCACCCGCGGTGAAGGCCGTGGGTTGCTGCAAGGGACCTCCCTTCGTCGTTTTTCCCAAAGGACGGCTCTCAAGAAGCCCCTTCTCGCCACCGGGATAGAGCAACATGTCACCTTTTCCGTTAGGCGCGAGAAAGTCGACCCGGGCATCCCCGTTCACATCCGCCAAGAGGCCCGTTTCGTGAAACCGCTCCCAGTGCCGGAGAAATGAGCGGGTCTTGAACGCACCCTCAGCGTCCTGCTCGATCACGGCATTGCAACCCGCGGCGACAATTTCAGAATCGCCATCCTTGTCCAAGTCATAGATCAACAGGGGATGGATACCCGAAGGCTTGCCTGGCTTGGAAGGATCCAGAGTGAACCACTTTTCAAAGGCAGGCCGGCCGCGACGCTCGAGGATCCTGAGTTTCGAACAATCGACAGACAACGCCCGCGGCGGCCCACTGCTGCGCCTCTCACCTTCTCCCTCGAGTCGCCAGCGCACCGTGATCGGCCCCTCGATGGAGAGCCGCGCGCCGGTCGCCTTCTGCTCGACATGCAAGACCACGCTCACCGTCGACGTGGCTCCGCCCCCGGCATCATCCCGGGCGAAGGCCGCATGATGCCACTCCGACTGCACCAGTTCATAGCCGCTCTTCTGCATCGACTCCAGCCAACTTTCCCAGCCTTTTCCGTCCAGCTGGCGTCCTGTCACAAGCCTTTTTAAAACAATGCCATGATCCAACCCTCGCGACTCCGCCACCTCTCCCATAACCACCTTCTCCAATCCGAGCCCGCGGAAGACATCGAACTTCCGGCCACGGCCCTTCCCCGATCGATCGACATTCAGCAGCGCATCCCAAAGCTGCACCAGACTATCCTCGTGACGCTGGGCCTCGGTTTCCTGAGCCCACACCGTTCGATTCAACTGCGCACGCTCCTGCAAGAGTTGATCCCGCCGCTGCAAATAGGCGGAAGGATCCTCTGCCTGTTGCGCCCAAACCATCCCCATGCCCAGCCAACTCCCGAGGAAAAGGACCGGCGCTCGCTCGACGACTCGATGAATCATAAGCGAATCTTGCAGTGACACGACGGCTCATGGCCAGCGCGAAAAATCACTTAGGTCCTTCGATGCATTTTTCGGTAGGCCCGGGGAGGGACGCCCATGATGCGGGAAAACTGCCTGGAAAAGGCCGCGTGATCATAGAAACCAACCTCGAGCGCAATCTCCGTGATGGACTGATCCGTATTCAACAGCGCTTCACAGGCGGCGAGCACCCGCAGCTTCATGATGTAGTGACGCGGCGTCGTCTTGAACGTCGTCTGGAAGCGGCGTTCCAATTGACGCACCGAGATGCCCGCGCGCTTCGCCATGGCGGCGATGGAAATGTTCTCCTGATAATGGGTCTTGAGATACTCCGTCACCGGCACGAGATCGAGATAGGGCTGAAGCTCGGCCCGCGCGCCCTCATAGCTTCGCACCGTCCCGCAGATCCCCGCCACATCGCCATCCACGGCGAACAGCGGGATCTTGTCCGTAATAAACCACTCCGGCTCGCCCAGGCGATTGGGAAACAATTCCACGATGCCTAACAAGGGTTCCCCTTGATCTATCACCCGCCGATCGTCGGCCCGGTATTTTTCCGCCAGCTCCGCGGGAAAAATCTCGCGATCCGAGTGACCGATCATCTCCACCTCGGAGGCATAGCCGCACCGCTTCACAAAGGCCTGGTTGCCCGCCATCAATCGCAGGGCCCGATCCTTGGCAAAATAGAGCGTGTTCGGCAGATGCTCGAAAAGCTCCCGCATCCCGCCGGGGCGCAGCCCGGAGAACCAGGCATCTCGATCTACCGATAACGACATGTCGCAATCATACACATATTTTCCGTCCCGATACAAGAACACGCCCTCCAGCGGGGTACGATAGTCATCCCATGAGTAGCGTCAACATCGCCATCGTCGGTCTCGGTTTCGGAGCCGAGTTCATTCCCATCTACCAGCGGCATCCCAATGCCAACATGGCCGCCATTTGCCAGCGGACCCGGGCCTCGCTCGACGAAGTGGGCGAAAAGTTCGGCATCGAGAAACGTTACGAGAGCTATGACGATCTGCTCAAAGATCCTGACATCGATGCCGTCCACATCAACACGCCCATCCCCAATCACGCGGAGCAATCCATTGCCGCCCTCAAAGCCGGCAAGCACGTCGCCTGCACCGTCCCCATGGCCACCACGGTGGAGGAGTGCCGTGAAATCGTCGAACTCACCGCGTCCACTGGGCTGAAGTACATGATGATGGAAACCGTGGTCTACGCCCGCGAGTTCCTCTACATGAAAGAACTCTACGACAAAGGCGAACTCGGCAAACTGCAGTTCCTCAAGGCCTCGCATCAACAGGACATGGACGGCTGGCCCGATTACTGGCCCGGCCTCCCCCCCATGCACTACGCGACCCACTGTGTCGGGCCTGTGTTAGGCATCGGACGAGATCAGGCCGAGTACGTCTCCTGTTTTCCTTCGGGCACCATCCGTGAAGAACTCCACCAGCATTACAATTCACCCTATGCCGTCGAGACCTGCCATATCAAATTCGCCAACAGTGATCTCTCGGCTCTCGTCTACCGCTCTCTCTTCGACGTCGCACGCCAGTACCGCGAGTCCTTCGAAGTCTACGGCTCCAAGAAGGCTGTGGAATGGCCGCTCATCGAGGGCGAACCCTTGATCGTGCACACCGCGAAGAAGCCCGAGCCCGAGATCCCCGAGGCCGTGCAGTGCCCCGACTACGGTCACTTGTTACCCGACGAGATCGCCCCCTTCACCCAAGGAGGCGTCTACGGAGGCGACGAGGGCGAAGAACACCTATCATTCACCCAGGGAGCCGGACACGGCGGATCGCATCCCCACCTGGCACACCAGTTTGTGCAGATGCTCCTCAGCGGAGAGGACGCCTACCCCAACGCCGTGCAGTCCGCCAACATCACCTGCACCGGTATTCTGGCGCACGAATCCGCTCAGAAAGGCGGCGAACTCGTCCGCCTGCCCGATTTTTCCATCGCCTAACAGATCGTTCCTTCACGTCCTCAGTCACGCTTCAAGGTCATGCGCGCCCTACTCGTCGCCCTCGTCTCCCTGTCCCTCACGGTCTCCCTCTTCGGCAGACCGACGGATGGTCCCGTCCGCATTCTTTTCCTCGGACACGATGCCCGGCATCATCCCTCCAACGACTACTACCCCATGCTGGCCATGGGCCTGGGACCAGAGGCGATCTACTTCGACTACCATACCTCGGTCGAAGAGGCGCTGGGTGACTACGCCTATCTCTCCCAGTTCGATGGGCTCCTCCTCTACGCCAATCACGACACCATCGAGGATCATCAGTACAAGAACCTCGTCCGCTTCGTCGAAGAGGGCGGCGGCTTCATCCCGGTACACTGCGCCAGCTTCTGTTTCCGCAACAAGCTGGGATTCGTCAGCTTGGTCGGGGGTCAGTTCAAGCATCACAAGGGTGCCGTATTCACGACCAAGATCGTCAAGAAAGACCACCCGGCGATGCAAGGTGTGGAGGAGTTTGAGGCCTGGGACGAGACCTATGTCCACGGCGAACACGGCACGGACCGCACCATCCTCATGGTGCGGGAGCCCGCGGGCGAGGATGACAACATCAAGGAGCCCGAGCCCTGGACCTGGACCCGGACCCAGGGCAAGGGCCGTGTCTACTACACCGCTTCGGGCCACGACCAGCGCGTTTGGTCCCAGCCGGCCTTTCATCAACTCCTCAAGTCGGGCATCCTCTGGGCCATCGGCGACGAGCGGCGCGCTGCTTACGAAGACTTTCGCAGGAAGCGCAAGAAACTCGCCTATGAAAAACGCGACAACATCCCTAACTACGAGCGCCGTCCCGAGCCTCTCCCCTATCAATTACCCCTGAGCCCGGAGGATTCCCTGGCCTACACCCAGGCGCCGGTCGGCTGGAAACTGGAACTCTTCGCCGCGGAACCGGACATCATCAATCCCATGCAGCTCGCCTGGGACGAGCGCGGCCGCCTCTGGGTCATCGAGACCACGGACTATCCCAACGAAGTCAAAGCAGACCGCGTGGGTGATGACAAGATCAAGATCCTCGAGGACACCGACGGCGACGGTCGCTGTGACAAGATCACCGTCTTCGCCGACGGCCTCAACATCCCGACCTCACTCGCCTTCGCCGACGGCGGGGTCATCGTGCACCAGGCGCCCATCACCCTCTTCCTCAAGGACACCGACGGAGACGACCGCGCCGACCACCGCGAGACCTTGATCGATGGTTGGGGTCCCGGCGACACCCATGCCGGCCCCTCAAACCTGCGCTACGGCTTCGACAACCAGATCTGGGGAACCGTCGGCTACTCGGCCTACAACGGAACGATTGGCGGCGAAGAGAAACGTTTCGGCATGGGCGTCTATCACTTCAACCAAGATGGAAAATCGATGGAGTTTCTCCACCAGTTCAACAACAACACCTGGGGTCTCGGCTTCAATGAGGCGGGTGACGTCTTCGGGTCCACGGCGAACAACAATCCCTCCTTCTACTGTGGGATCCCCGCCACCGCCTTCCCCCCGGGCGAAGGCACCCGCGGTCTCTCAGCCAAAATGGTGGCCTCCACCCCCAAGTTCCATCCCATCACGCCTAACATTCGCCAGGTCGATGCCTTCGGTGCCTATACCGCCGGAGCCGGTCACGCTTTCGCCAACTCGGACGCCTTCCCCAAATCCTGGCGCGGGCATCGCGCCTTCGTCGCCGGTCCCACCGGCAATTTGTTAGGCCAATACCACGCCGTGCGCGACGGCGCCGGCTTCGTGACGAAGAACGCCTTTGCCCTCGTGGCTTCCGTCGATGAATGGTTCTCCCCCGTGGCTGCGGAGGTCGGTCCCGACGGCCACCTCTGGATCGCCGATTGGTACAATTTCATCATCCAACACAACCCCACGCCCAACCCCGGTCGCGGGGGCTACGCCGCAAAGAACGGCCGCGGCAACGCCCACATCAACCCCAATCGCGACCGCGAACACGGCCGCATCTACCGCCTGGTCTGGGACAAGGCGCCCAAGAGTCGCATCACCTCGCTCGCCGGAGCCACGGAGGAGCAGCTCATCGAGGCTCTCTCCGATGGCAACCAGTTCTGGCGCCTCACCGCCCAGCGCCTCATTGTCGAGGGCAAGAGTGATTCGTCCGCATCCGCCCTCAAACAAGCCGTCAACGGTGAAGGCATCGGCAACGTCCACGCCATGTGGGCCCTGCACGGCCTCGGTCAATTGGATGCCGAAACCCACCGCGCGGCCCTCCTCTCTCCCGATGCCGTCCTGCGGCGCAACGCCGTGAGAGCCTTGCCCGCGAGCGAGGCCGGAGCAGCTCTGCTCTTCGAGTCCGCCGTGATCAACGATTCCGATCTCACCACGCGGCTCGCCTCCTTCGTCGCCCTGGCAGAGTTCCCCACATCCGAGGCCCTGAAAAACGCAGTCCAGAACTTGTTAGGCAACGCCGAAAATCAAAACGACGAATGGCTCGCCTCCGCCCTCAAGGCCGCGGCCGCCAAACACGGCGTCGAGGGCTTCGACGCCACCCGTTATGAGCCCGGCCCCGATCTTCTGATCAATGCCGAGTGGACCCCGCGCACCTACAGCGGCCCCGGTGACACCGCCGACTACACCAAACCGGCCGACGAGGGCGTGGAAGGTTCGGCCTGCCTCAAGATCGTAGCCGACCAGGCTGTGGACACCTCGTTCCACACCGTGATTGCGGTCAAGCCAGACACCCACTACCGGCTCAGTGGCAAGATCAAAACCGCCAATGTGAAAGGCAATGCCCGCGGCGCCCTGCTCAATGTGCACGAGATCCAGGGCGAGAACAACGCCGCCACCAAGGGACTCCGGGGCAACAATGAGTGGACCGAGGTCTCCAAGGACTTCCACAGCGAAGGCCGTCGCGAGATTTCCATCAACGCCCTCTTCGGCGGCTGGGGCCAGTCCACCGGAACCGCCTGGTATGACGACATCCAGCTCCGCGAACTCGTCCCCGTCTTCGATCAATCCGAAACCGCCAAACTCGAAGCCGGCGACTCCGACCGCGGAAAAACCATTTTCTTCACCCATCAGGTCGCCGCCTGCAACCGTTGTCACCAAATCGGCGGCGAGGGCGGCGTCATCGGCCCCGCCCTCGACGGCATCGCCGAGCGCAAAGCCGAAGACTATCTCCGGCAATCCCTCGTCGATCCCAACGCCACCATCGCAGAAAACTATCCCGCTCCTGTGTCTCCCATGCCGCCCATGAACCTCCTCATGAGCGAACAAGAAATCGAAGACGTCTTGGCCTACCTGATGACCCTCAAATAATTCAACGCGGCCGCAACCCAGAAAAAAACTTAAACCTACACTTAAACTTCAACTTAAACTCCCAAGGACAGTCCAGGTATTTAGGGAAAGTTGAAATCTATACGTTAGATCCGACGTCTCAAGTTCCAACGTGAATCAAGCGTCCCGCCTGATCCAATGCCAGACCGGCGTCCCGCCGGACTCACATTGTCACACAATGACGCGCGGTGCCTCAGGCACAACGACTCAACATCATCAAAGCATTCGGCCTCGCGCTCGAAGGCATCGTCGAACGCTGGGCCGAGAACAGAAGCCTACGGCGGCACCTGCCACCGCCTCCCCTTCCTATTCTTCCTCGAGAAGCTTCACCGCTTCCCCCGAGGGAAACTGCACCATCAGTTTCATCTTACCCGATGCATTCTTTTCGGCAAAGAGGATCACCTTGCTATCCTTGCCTGCTGGGCTAGATCCTTGCTCATCCATCACCCACGAGCCCATGATATGCGTTTCCTTTGTCGAGGAGTTTCCCAAGGTCGTCGTATCCGACCCATTCCCGCGTGCCTCATGCCCGATGACGACTTCATTCTCATTCGCCGCCGCCGAAGCCCGCGTATCATACCCTATATAAATCGAGTTATCTGGCGTCGTGTTATTTGTCCCGGCTTTGATATAGCGCCCAGCGTTTGACCCAATCGCGACATTCCTCTCGCCACTCGTAACGCCACGCAGGCTAGAATATCCGAAGGCGGCGTTGTGCGGGCCCAGAGTACTTTCGGACAGTGCCCAACTACCATACACCGAATTGTAGTTCGATGTCATACCCGCCTTCATCGCCTTGGATCCGAAAACCGCATTATGATTCCCCCCATTATTCTTCCCCGCATCGATGCCAATCGCATTCAAGTTCGCCGCCGTATTACCGGTCGACGTTTGCACATCCCCCTGCAATTGCGTCGTTTGGCTCGTCGACTCAAACGCCGCCGCTTTTGCCGTGCCAAACTCCACATCATCCGACGTACCCAAGCTCAGTTGCGCCGCCGTCACATTGTGGGGGTTGTTCGTATCCGTTCGATGATTCTCCGCATCAACCGCGCTTTCAGCTTCGTGCCAGACCTCGCCGTCGTGCCAGTGAAACGAATCCGAACTGGTATCGACGTAGAATGGAGGGATGGTGGGGGTATTCTCCTCGTCTGGCGCACCTTCCCCAACAGTCGAGAATCCCGAAACGTAACCGAGCTTCGAGCTGCCGCTACTGGGATCAGATTCAAATACCGGCACACCACCAGGCGTGCCCATCGTGGCTTGGATACCCTGAAACGCCGGATTCTCCAGGGCCACTTCGGCACCGGACCCCGCACCCAAGAGGATTCCAAAGGGTTTCCAAATTCCAGGCGATCCATCCGCAACACAAACCCACCCGGCGGCCCCCCCCGCTTCGGGGCTGGTGTTCCACACGACATCGCCCTTTACATGCTCACCCGAAGTCGGAATTTCAGATCCATGCCCCACTTGGGAATTCCAGCTATTATGGGTATCAATGACGTGATTCGCTGTTGGCGCGTAGATACTCAGCGAGCCATGGGCGTCATCAACCAGTTTTCCCGTATTTCCCACCGCTCTGACAGTATTGGCACTACCTAGCTCCGAATCCGAGTTTTCACCCTTGCCTGAGACAAGAGAAATAAAACGCGTGTGAATGGGTGCGTAGATGGGTTCTCCATCCTGGTCTTCTCCGACTTTCCTTGTGATTTGATGAGAGATTTCAATCTGATTTCCAAGAATACTCATGTCCAAGTCGGGGTGCGGACCGGCAATCGTAACGGCGGCAGAGCCTCTTGCATCTCTGAAGTGATTGCCCACGACCGTCATGGCTTCCGTCGGCCCGTATAGATTTGGTGGATTGACTGGATTAGGAACCGTCTCGCGCTGTAATCTGACGGATCCCCGGTCGAACACGTTGTCAGAAATCACCAAGTTCTGGATCCCAGATGCTTTGACGGCGTTCATCGTAGGCAGCCCCCCCAAATTAAGCGGGGGAGGCTCCTCTTCACCACTATCACTCGTCTCAACGAGGTCGGGCATGAGGATGACGTTATCCGAGATCACCGCTTGGTGCCAACCCTTGACATCGATTGCGGAGACGCCGCTCTTCGCGCCGGTGATCTTGAGGCGATTGCCGGTCACAATAAGCGATTGATTTGCGGCGGACCAATCTTGCGTGTGGGAACCACAGATCCATAGACCGTCATGGGACTCAAATTCGAAGTCATTGCCTCGCAGCTCCACAAAGTAGGGATAAGAGATTTCATCATTATTTCCGGTCCCCGAGGGCTTAATTGTTATCAACTGGGGGGCGTCACTCAGGTGCCAATCGGGATGCCTATCTTCGTCGTGAATCGAATGGTCTGCCCCAGTCAGTCTAGCAACATTGTTTCTCAGGATCACCGGCCCCTGTGTGGTATAGGCATCGAGAAGGTCCTCTTGGCATGACCCGTAGAACTCGCAAGAATCGATCAGAAGCCTTCCCGAGTTCGTATATCCACTGGACTTAATGAATTCATACATGTTCGTGCCCGTGAAAACGCAATCTTTAATGACCATGCCATCCGCCCGAATATGGACGAATCGCGGCAACCGTACATTCCACGCGCTGGCAATGAGATCGAATCGACAACGTTCGATATTGATGTGCTTGTTTTGCTTAGTTTGATGCGCGCTTATATAAGCATCAGTGAAACTACAGTCAAAAATCGACACTTTAGCCGCGCCATTGAGCTGTATGGCAGAATCGAGGGTTTCCAAAGGATTCTCGAAATCATTCCCTTCAGAATAGGTTTCCACGAAAGAATCACCCACGAATCTCCAATTGGAAATCACAACATCGTTGGACTCGACACGAATTCTTTCCCCAAGTTTCCACGTGGCGCCGTTTCCGGCAAGGATCATTGGCTTATTAACAATGATAGCACCGCTACTACAATGATAGGTATCTCCAGAGATACCCTCAATTGCCCCCAAAGAAGAGTCAATCATGGCCCTAAATCTAGGCGAGTCATTCACGCCTTCCTCCCCTTTGGCCCCAAATTGTCTAGCATTGGCGCGAACTTTGGAAACAGCCTCAAATCGCCCCTGCCCCGTGCCGGTGTAGGTGGCGGACATGGCCGCCTGAGCATTGCTGTTTTCATCCCCCGGATCGATCTCGGGTCCGTCAAGGATGAAACCCCCATCACAATCGACGTCACTCTCCTCATTATAGCGGTAGAGGTTGCTCCCACCATCATGGGCGGTGTAATAACCCAGGGTCATCACGGTGTCCGCGTCCGCCACGACGAGCGTCTCTAACGCCGCCACATTCTCCACCACGGTGATCGTTGGCGTCGACTGAGCGAGGGCGGTGAGTTCTCCAGACTCCGCCATCTCAGGCCCATCGGTCCCGGTCGCCATGGCCTCAATGATCTTGGTCTGGGAGACCAGTTCTTGGATATTCGTCACCCCGTCCCCATCCTTGTCCCCATCGCGCCCATCGTCCTCCGTGAAGCCCTGTTGGGCCTCCCAGGCGTCCGGCATGCCATCGCGATCGAGGTCGACAAAGGCCGTCGCCTCGCGGCTGACCCGGACATTGTCCACGTAGAGGGGGCGACCGCTCTGGCCGATGAACTCGATCTTCTCCAAACTTTGGGACTGATCCGCCATGGCGAGGTCGGCGTGAAAGACCCGGCCATTGACCGCGACGTCCCACAGCCCCCGCTCGAAGTCCTGGCGGAATGAGAGCCGAATCCAATTCCGGGCATGCCCGGCCGCGTCGAGCTCAAACTGAGCGCCGGAGGGAAGCCATCGCCCGGAGTCGCCGCCGTCGAAAATGTGGAGTTCACCCGAATCATCGATCTTGAAGAATCCCGTAACACTGCCGTCCACATCGGCGAACTGATCGCCCTCCGAGGGATCCGCAGCCCCGGGTCGGATCATGAAATCGGTGTGGACAACCTTGTCGGGGCTATCCGCCGCGCCCAGTCCGGCATCAATGCTCAGCTGGACGATCCCGAAGGGCCGCGAGGGCTGGAGCTTGAGACCGGCAGTTCCACTAACTCCTTCATAAGGTGCGACTTGGACCTCGCCACGAACAACGGTGAAGCCGCGAAGACCATCGACACTCCCCGGTTCAAAACCGTTCTCGGGTTCAAAGGTGGCCTCATAGGGCAGGGGCTCCCGGGCTTGAAGACTAACCGTCACTGAGGCAACGGCTAAGGCGAAAACGTGATAGAGGATTCGTTTCATGGTTTGCTCAGAGTAGTTTCGATAGCGTTAGTAATGCGGCTACGATCGTGAAGCGCGGACAATGCATGGACACGTTTCGCTTGCAAGCTCGAATACGGTGTTTCTTTGGGCAACGGGCAAACATACGTAAAAAAACTCGATATGGTTGCCTACTGATCCGTCCTCATTGACTAGACTGATGCAGGTAAGCACATCATTATAACCAACTAGTTGATCTTACCATTTGGGCTATCCAACAGATGCAGGTTCGGTCCAGCGTTCGAAGGCGAGACCCACGCACTCCAACGTGAATCAGGCGCCCCGCCTGATTCAGTGCTTCCGACCAGCGGAACGCTCATCTCACATTGCCACGAAATGACACTCTCAAACACTCCATGACGTCACCGAAGGCACGCGCCGTCTCCCGCTGAGGCCACCACCATGCCGCGCGCCTGCTTGACATTTCGGCCCCGATCAGCTGAAATCACCCTTGATCCGAACATCCCGATGGAGAGATGAGCACAGTTCCTGGTACCAGCGTGGCAGACTCCCTGCCCGATCGCATCCGATTAGACAGGCGTTATGATGTCGAGCGCCTCAGAAAAGACGTCGACCTGATCGTCTCTAGCCTCACGCAACCCTTTTACGTCTACTACAGCCCGGTTCCGCTGGCGGCCGAGGTGAAAACGCCGCCTTCCCACGGTTGGTCCGAGGAACCCATGTTGAAGGGTTGTTCCTATCTGCAGGAGATCTTTCAGAGCTTTGAGACCGAAATCACGAGTATCCGTCTCATGCGGTTAGAGTCCGGGGCCGAGTTGCAAGAACACACCGACCCCACCCTGGATGCGGTTCATCGCGAGGTCGTGCGCTTGACGCTCCCGATCTTCTCCGATGACCAGGTGATTTTTCTCCTCAATGGAACGGAGGTCCCGATGCAACCCGGCGAGCTTTGGTACATGAAGCTGAGCGAACGCCACTCCGTGCATAACAACAGCCCCAACGAGCGAATCAACATGTCGATCGACGTGACCTGGAATGCTTGGCTGGAAGATTGGCTGGCTTCGAACGTGAATGGACACGCCGCGCTCTGAGCGGCTTCACCCTTGAGATCGGTTTCGTGGTTGTGATTCTCGCTTCGTCGATCGACGCTCTCTCCCGGCACGCTTGAGTGAAATACGAAGACGGCAAATCTCTACCAATTGCCGCATCCGAGACGCAATGGCAGCTGGCGAGCAATCAACTTTGGATTCACGCCCTCTCATGACTCGAGGTTCTCTATCTCTCGATTCGCCATCACTCGGATAGCTCACGAAGCAAGACCCGCTCGCACCGCGGCGTCGGCGGCGTGGTCTCCGCTTGCAACCAGCGGAAGGCAAAACAGCCCTCGGCACGGCCACCCGTGTCGAGCCAGTTCGGCAGCCCGGGATCTCGAGCCGCGATGATGAATCTCGCCGTGCCGTCCTTCTGCAAAACCGTCTGCGACTTGTTGAAACTGACACAAGCACGCCGTCCATCGAGCGATTCCAGCCAACGCGTCAGGAGGTGGACGTTCCAATACCGGCAATCCGGCGGCTCGATGGTCAAGACCAGTGCCTCTTCCGGGTCCAGGCGAAACCACCCTCCGGTATACTGGTTGTCCGGCGTGGGAAAGAGATCGGCCACGCCTTGGGCATCACTGGCGAAGGAGATCGTATTCGGCTTGGCCGACCAGGCATCCCCGGCCCGGAGCGTGGCCTTCACCGCGCGCTCCAGGGTGTCTCGCAGCATTCTGAACTGCTGACCCGCCGGCGGCGCCGTGGGCGCGCTTCCCCTGGACCCCACACAGGCGATCTCGTAGCGGGCCGGAGTTTCTCGAGCGCGATCGAGGTAATACTGACGCGTCACGAGGGAACGCACGCCTGGTTCCAACTTCATCCAATTGGAAGCGCTCACTTTCGGCTCTTCCGCCGAGAGCACGATTTCGAAATCGCCGTCGGCATTCGTTTTCAATTCCCCATCCGGCAAATCACTGACGATGCGCGTGCCCTTTTCACCCACGGCGTAAACGCAAAACGAGAGATAAGTGCAGCGCCCCACGTTTCCCGTGACACGATAGACGAGATCCTCACGAACAGGCGAACGGTGATAGAGTGTGTCCGGGTTGTCGGCGAAGAACTTGCGCGTCGGTGTCATCACGGGCACAAAGTCCGGGTGTTGCGGATCCTGCTCCAGGAGGAAAAGACGCATGGAGGCGAACAACCGGCTGAGAAAGCGGCAGCCCTCGGCCTCCGCCGCGGGGTCACCAGACACGCGTTGGGAGATCTCGTGGCCGGCGACGTCCAAGTAATCGAGGACTTCGCTCCAGGCCTCCACCGGTGAAATGTTTTCAGTCATGGTAAGCGCCGTTCAATTTTAGATCCCAAAGCGCTTTCGATAGGCGGCAAACCCCTGGTCCACTTGCGCGGCCTTCAAGCCGTAGTCCTCCATGGCATAACGGTGCACCCCGTGCTTGTGCTGCCGGTTATCTTCTAACCATTCCCTCATTGCAATCTCAAAGGCCTCGGTGAAGGCATAGCCGTGTACCTCGTAGATCCGCCTGACGCTACCGATGGGATCCCCCAGCAAGTCCTTGTAGTAAATGTCGAGAAACCTATCCGGGACCTCATCCGCCTCGCGGACGTTCAGGGCGTTGTTCAATCCATTCTTCAACCGATGGAACCAAAAATCTCCGATCACGTTTTTGTCAGGATCCTCGGTAAAGATCTGCCGGTCGACGTGGCACAGACTGCAAATCGAAGGCAGGACCTCGAGCGGATCACGGTGGGTCTGCACGATTCGAGCCTCGGGAAACACCTCGAGCAACCCGGCGAGCCCCATCAAATGGCGCGGGGCTTTGAAAACCCAGTGCTGCCCGGGAGATTTCCAGCCCAGGAGCTGCAGCATCCGTCGGTACTCCCGGTAAATCCTGGGACTGCTCTCATGATGGGGAAGCCATTCCGAATAGGCCGGCACGTGAGCCCGCAGTTCGTGGATGAAATCGGCAAAGGTATGCTCGAACAACCAGAGACATTCCTCCGGCCCCCGCGGATTGAGATTGTGGATGCCTGCCAGGGTGGGAGCCAGTCGATTGAAGGTCGCCACGTGTTCCTCCGCCATGGCGATCCGCAGGTCGTGCTCTCGCGTCTCCAACGTGGGCGGCGGAGAGGGAAAGAACCCTTCCCACAAGCGAATGGAACGCGCCGCGGGATCACAGGCCAGCAAGTTGTGCAACAAGGTCGTGCCCGTCCGCGGGAGGCCGATGACATAAAGCGGCCGGGGAATGGCCGTGTTCAAAATGTCAGGATTGGCGGCGAAATCCTGTTCCATCCGGAGGCGATTCGTCAGCAGACGCATGAAGACGCGCCAGAGGACATATCGTCCTTGCCCGCTAAGCCCGGCACTCTCCTCGGCCGATTCCAAGTAAAGCGTCAGTGGCTCGAGAAAATGTTCCTCGCCCCAGTCACTGAGCCCCGTCTCCGCTTCGGCGGCCCCGCGCAACGCCGCCACACTCAGGTTCACCTCGGGTAGAGCATCGTTCATGATGCCGTTGTAGAGATTCGGCCATCATCTGGCAACGTCACATTGATGAATCAAGAAGGATGGGGAAACATCGATAGCGTTCTTCCCGAAACGTCACCGCCTCTCCCACGAGGCTCTCGTTGCGATCTCACCTCAGGGCAAGACCACGCCTCGCCAGTCCGGAAGGATACTACCGTGTC